>JAAUSZ010000110.1 GCA_012031875.1 Desulfobacula sp. | reverse complement strand
GGTTGAGCGGCTTGAAAACCGGTATGAATTTTCCGACAACGTCACCTTGTGGACGGCGGGGTCCTGGGGTCAACCTGCTGGGGATCATTGCCGGCGCGGACAAGCTCATCGTGGTGGACACGGTGATGAACCACGGGCGCCCGGTGATTTTCACCGGCTGGAGCATGAGGACATCCCCAACCGGATTCTGGCCAAGAATTCCCTCCACCAGGTGGACCTCATCGAGGCCCTGACCCTTTGCCATGCCCTGGACCATGTGCCCCGGACCACCATCATCGGCATTGAACCCAAGGACCTCAATACCCTGGGCGAGGACCTGACCCCGGAAATCGAATCACGGCTGGACGGGCTGACGGACCTGGTTCTGGATGAAGTCAAGAGGCTGGGAGGGACCTATTCCCTGAAGGCGTCCTAAAGGACGGAACATGATCCATATCCACATCCCCGGCGTGGGGGAAAAGCGGATCAGCCACGCGGTCTTTGATTATAACGGCACCCTTGCCAAGGACGGGATTCTCATCCCCGGCGTCCGGGAGGAAATGGCCGCCTTTTCAGACCGGCTGACCTTCCACGTCATCACCGCCGACACCTTCGGCTTTGTTCAAAAAGAAGTTTCAGGAATTCACTGCTCCATTACCATCATCCCCGAAAAAGACCAGGCCGAAGCCAAGCTTGAATTTATCCGGCGGCTGGGGCCGGATCAGACCCTTTGCGTGGGAAACGGGGCCAATGACCGGCTCATGCTCAAAGAAGCCGCCATCGGCATTGCCGTGCTGCAGGAGGAAGGGCTGGCCGTCACCTCCCTCCTGGCCGCCGACCTTCTGGTCAAAAACGTTCTGGATGTGTTCGGCTTTTTCCGGACCCCGGACCGCCTGATCGCCAGCCTCAGGACCTGAACCCTCGAAAGCATTACCATGGGCCATTCCCCGTGGGTATATTTTGCCGGCAGGTTCTGTGCCGGGGGTCGGCCGGCAGTCCGGCAAAAAAAACCGGCCGGCTTGGGGCCTCATGGACCAGGGTCATTTTATCCTTGATATTCGGGCAGGCGATTTACAAATTAAAAAATGGATAGACTCTTATTCAGGCAGGAAGATAAAATCGGTTATCTGACCTTAAACCGGGCAGATCAGTACAACGCAGTGGACGAGCAGATGCTGGATGAATTTGAAGCCTTTATTGCCGCCCGGATGTATGACAATACCGTGTCCGTCATTATTCTTGACGGGGGCGCGGCCAAAGGTTTTTGTGCAGGACTGGACATGAAGACGCCAGGTTCAGCGCGGCCTATATCAATATCGGGCTGGGTGGAGCAGACATGGCCTCATCCTATTTTCTTCCCCGGCTCATCGGCTCGGGCCGGGCCAATGAATTCCTTTTAACCGGGAACTGGATGGACGCAGAAGAAGCCATGAAACTGGGATTCGGCAGCAGGATCGTGCCCAGGGAGGCCCTGAATATTAATATTGATGCGGGCGGGCTGGAAGCCTGCCTTCAAATGGAGGACAGAAACCAGATGATGCTGACCTTTGGGATGCATTTTCATCCCAAATAAACAAGATAAAAAAGGAGGCGGCTATGGCACAAAAAGCATTTCCCAGGGCAAGGGTTGCAGGAGAAGAACGGATTCTCAACGCGCGCAAGGACACGCCGGACATACGGGACCGTATGTATGAACCGGCCCTGATCCTGCTGAAGCCCAAAATCGACAACCGCAAAGGCGCCCTTATTCTCAACCAGGGCAAGGAAGGCGCCTGTACCGGATTTGGCCTTGCCGCCGTGATTAATTTTCTGACTGCCGGGAAAAAAAAATCCCCCGGTTCACGGCCAGCGCCCGGATGCTCTATGAAATGGCCAAAAAACATGACGAATGGCCGGGCGAGGATTACCAGGGCTCCAGTTGCCGGGGGGCCATCCGGGGCTGGAAGAACATGGGCGTTTGCAGCGACGAAGACTGGGCCTACTCATCTGAAAACCCCGGCGAATTGACCATTGACCGGGCCAAGGCGGCCCGGTCCTGCACCCTGGGGGCCTATTACCGTCTCCGGCCGGAGATCTGCGACTACCATGCCGCGCTTAACGAAGTCGGCGCCCTTTATGTTTCAGCCGATGTTCATTCCGGCTGGTTTTCCCCCAAGGCGGCGAAAAGCAACGATTTGGCCGTTATCCAGCCCTCGGACAAAATTCAGGGCGGCCATGCCTTTGCCATTATGGGGTATAACAGCATGGGATTCATTGTCCAGAATTCCTGGGGCTCCCAATGGGGATCTGAAGGCTTTGCCCTCTGGCTTTATGAAGACTGGCTGGCCCGCATCAGCGACGGCTGGGTGTTCAGGCCGGCCGTCCCCACGCCGGGCATTTTCGGGCTGACCTCCCGGTCCCTGGCCGCTGGGGATGCCCAGTCCACCCTTGCCGCACCCAAACGGCTTGAAATCGCCGGGCATTTCGTCCACTTTGATGACGGAAGGTTTAAAAAACGGGGAGATTACTGGAGTACGGGGGAGGATATTCTCAGGACGGCGGAACTCATTCAACAGTCCGTCAAGACCAAGGCTTACCGCCATCTGATGATCTATGCCCACGGCGGCCTGAACAGCCCCGATGCCTCTGCAAGGCGCATTGCCGCCTTAAAGGACGGATTCAAGCGAAACGGGATCTACCCCTTTCATATCATGTATGACACCGGCCTGGCAGAGGAATTCAAGGATGCCGTGGTGAAGGCCTTCAACAGCAAGCGGGCCTCGGGGTTTTTCCAGAGCCTGAAGGATGACCTCATGGAACAAGCCAACCTCTTGATCGAAGATCTTGTCCGGAAACCGGTGACCCCCCTCTGGGAAGAAATGAAAAGCGACGCCCGCCTCCCCTTTGAGCCGGACGAAGGCGGCAGGAGCGACGGCCTCTTTGTCATCAAGGCCTTTGCCGAGGCCCTGAAACATACCGGGATCAGCATCCACCTGGTCGGCCACAGCACCGGCGCCGTTCTGATCGGCCACCTGCTCCGCGCCCTGGATACCCTTGACGCCCCGGATCTGATCCAAAGCTGCAGCCTCATGGCGCCGGCCTGTTCCGTAGATTTCTACCGGGAATACTATGAACCGAGGCTGGACAAAAAGAGCGCCGCCAAAGCCGGTGTCAAACTGCCGGCCCTGTCCGTCTACAACCTGAACGAAAAACTTGAACTGGACGACAATGTAGCCCTGGTTTACCGCAGATCCCTTCTTTACCTTGTCTCACGGGCCCTTGAGCGGCAAAGGGACAAACCCCTCCTGGGAATTCAGCAATATTCAAAACTCCTGGACGGACATCCGGGTCTGGCCATCCATTATTCAGACGGGAAAAAGGGGATCACCGCCAGCACCTCCCATGGCGGATTTGATAATGACGCCAGGACCATGAATGCCGTCGCGGCGCAAATCCTGGGAAAGACACCCCCCAAACCCTTTACCGAAAATGAAATGAAAGGATACTGACCCCGGTTAATTTTTTCCAAAACAGCCATACCGTTGGATTTTTTTATGTGATATGATACCCCGGAAAATGGATATGGGTGCCCGCATCCATATCCCGCCGGCCCGGCCATGAATCGCCGGACCGGCCCATGGGACAGCCGCGGGGGCTGCCCCATGGAAATTACGGAAGCTGTACAAAGGTATCAGGAGCTGAATGAAAGAAGAATCGAAAATGGCCCAGCGAATTGCCGCCGTTCTGGTCTACGGCCGGGCGCCGCTGGTATTTGCAGGAATGGTGTTTGCCGTCGGGGTCATGTGGACCCACAATCCAACGCTCTATGTCCTAGGAGCACTCTGTTTTCTCATCTCCATGTGTTTTGATCTGGTGGACAGGTGGTTTTCCACCCGGTTCGGCCAAAATTTCAAATTAACGGACCTGGCGGACAGGCTCATGGACAAACTGGTGTATTCCATTATTTTCCCCCTGCTCACGGCCGGGGCCATGTGGCGGCTCCTGGAGGTCTCCCCCGAATATACCCGGGTGGAGCTGCTCCATGCCATCCTGGTCCTGTTTTTATGCATTGCCGTTCTGGTGCGGGATAATTTTGCCCAGTTCATGAGAAAATTTTCCGTCAAAAGCCCTGAAAAAGCCGAAGAGCTTCAATATACAAAGCTGCGGAAAGTCGTTGCCGCCCCGGTCGGAGCCCTGCTCTATATCTATATATTTTATGTCCCCTCCTCCGGGCCCGGTTTCTTTTATGACCAACTGAGCAATATCAGCCATATTTCCCTCCGGAACCTGTTCTTCATTGAAATCCTCTGCCTGATCATTATTTTCGGGTCCATTGCCATGAACTGCCGCAAATACGGCTCCCTGTGCCTGGACGAGATCTGCCTCGGGGACATGACCCTGCGCAGGCGGATTCTCTCGGTGTTCCCCAATGCCCTGACCACCATGAATGCCTTGATGGGGCTTATGGCGGTGTTCTTTGCCTACCAGGGGAAGATCCGGGAAGCCTATCTGCTTTTGCTGGGCGGGGCCGTATTTGACAAGGTCGACGGAGCCCTGGCGCGGAAACTCGGGCTGACGGCCGTTGCTGAAAACAGCACCCGGAGGTTTAATGTCACCTTTGGCGGCATCATGGATGATATTGCCGATGCCGTGAGTTTCTGCATTGCGCCGGGCTGGATCTTCTATGTGTTCCTTTCCGGAATCCAGAACTCGGTCATCCAATACCTTCCCCTGAAATTTGCAGCCGTGGTGTATACCCTGCTGGGCTTTGCCCGCCTGGCCTATTTTACCCTGGACCGTACGCCCATCCCCGGCTTTTTCAAGGGGATGCCCACGCCCGCGGCGGCCCTGTTGGTCACGGCCCCCATGATCATGCTGGAAACGGCCGTGGCAAATAATTCCGGAATGGTTGCCGTCTGGGGACTCTTTTGTTTCTTTCTCATGCTGGTAGCGGCCGTGGCCATGAATATCTACCCTGTCCGTTATCTTCATATCGGGCGGTTCATGGACCGGAGGCCCTGGTTTACACGGATCAACCTGGCCGTTCTTCTTTCTTCCGTGTTCACGCCCCTTTTCGGATACGTTGTTCTGGCCTACGGCCTCCTCTACCTCGCCTCCCCCCTGTACACCAAAAACATGGACCCCATGGATATCGGGGGAGAAACAGCAGACCAATAGGAGCCACCCCGGATATGAACGGCAACCTGAATGGAGATGACGCATGAACCTGGATAAAAGCCTTGTGGGCACAAAACTTAAAACCTATCACACGGAAATCAGCCCCCGGGCCATCAGCAATTATGCCGCTGCCGTGGAAGACAACAACCCCCGGTACTTTGACGATGAGAGAAAAAGAGGCATCCTCTCTCCTCCCGTGATGCCCGTGGCCGTCACCTGGCCGGTGTTGAGCCGCCTGGACAAATTCATCGACTCCGAGGACTTTCCCACGGAGGTTCTCATGACCCAGGTGCATTATACGGAACACCTAATTCTGCACCGTCCCATGCAGCCGGGAGACCATTTATCCATCCACGGGCACATCAAGGCCTTTTTGCCCCACCGGGCCGGAACCCATGCCCTCATCTGCCTTGAGGCAAAAGACGCAGGCGGGCTTCCTGTCTTCACCGAAACCATCGGCGCCATGCTGAGGGGGGTTTCCTGCGGTGAAGGCGCATCAGACGGTGAAATTTCCCCGGTTCCTGAGAATGACGGCGGGACGGAAATCCTCTGGACCTCCGATATTCCCATTTCCCCCGAGCGGCCCTATGTCTACGACGGCTGCACCGGGATCGAATTTCCCATCCACACCTCCCCGGCCTTTGCCCGGATGGTGGGACTCCCGGGCATTATTTTGCAGGGAACGGCCACCCTGGCCTATGCGGTGCGGGAGCTGGTCAACCGGGAAGCGGGCCGGGACCCGGAACGCATTGCCGAAATCGCCTGCCGGTTTTCCGGCATGGTCCGGCCCGGAAGCACCATCAAGGTCTGCTGCATCGGCCAAAAAAAGCAGGCAAATCACAGGGATGTGTTTTTTGAAGTCCTCAACGAAAACAAGGAAAAAGCCATCCGCAACGGGTATATCAAAATAAAGGGATGAAAATGAACCAGACGGAAATCTTGCCGCTGGCCGGCGATTATATCGACAAATGGGCCAGGATCCAACCCCAGGCCGTGGCCATGGTCCAACATGAAGACGGCCGGGAAATCACCTATAAAAAATTTAAAACCCTGGTGGATTTTTTTGCCCTCCGGCTCCTGGACCTGGGCATAGAAAAAGGCGACCGGGTGGCCACCCAGCTTGTCCTGCTCCCGGAGCACATGGCCCTGATGTATGCCTGTTTTAAAATAGGAGCCGTCTTTGCGCCCCTGGACGTTCGCCTGAGCGAAGCGGAGATGGTGCGGGACATCAATAAAATAGAGCCCAGGGCCTTTTTCTTTTTGGGAAATACGCCGGTCCGGGATTTCAGAAAGGTCGGGATGGCCGTGCAAAAAGGGTGTCCTGCCGTAAAACACCTGGTGCAGTTCACCCCGGACCCCAAACCCGGAGATATCATAGACGGCGCCGTCTCTATCTCCCGGCTCATGAACAAACTGCGCCTTGTCCTCCTGAAACTCGGCGACATGGTCACCAAAAGGCTTGAAAAAATCAGCCAAACCCTGGATACGCGGACCCCGGCCCTGATCATCTATACCACCGGCACCACAGGAGAACCCAAACCCGCGGTATTATGCCATGAAAATATCCTGGTCCAGAACCGGATCCTGGAACGGGGCATCGAGTTCAAGGGCCACCGGACGGAATTCTCCATCCTCGTCAACCTGCCGCCCAGCCATGTGGGGTGCATCACGGAGACCTTCATGACCACCCTTTACATGGGCGGAAAAGCCGTTCTTCTCAGGATCTTTGACACCAAGGCCACCCTGGAGGCCATTGAGCGGCACCGGGTCAAGGTCATCGGCCAGATCCCCACCATGTTCCGGATGCTCTGGAATTTCCCGGGCTATGAGACCTATGATCTTTCAAGCCTTGAATGCGTGGTCTATGCCGGCTCTGCCGTGGACACCGCCTTTTTGAAAAAACTCGCCCGCATGGCCCCGAAATTCGGGACCGGCATCGGCATGACGGAAAATGCCGGGTTTGCCACCTTTACCCCCCTGGGCATCCCCCTGGAAGAGATGGCCGGCCAGGTGGGGAGAGCCTTTCCCGATCTGGCCCCGGTCACGGTTCGAAAACCCATGAAAGCGGACGGGTCTGCCGGAGAAGAAGCGGCCGAGGAAGAAATCGGAGAAATCTGTTACCATCCGCCCATTGTATTTCTGGGATATTTCAACCAGCCCGAAGAAACCCGGAAGGCGGTTTCCAGGGAAGGCATCCTGTACACCGGGGACCTGGGGTATGTTAAGCAGGTGTCCGGGTACAAGGCCCTGTATCTGTCCGGCCGGAAAAAGTTTTTGATCAAGCAGAAAGGGTACAATGTCTTTCCCGGTGAGGTGGAAGAGCATATCGGCCGCATGGAAGGGGTGGACACGGCCGAGGTCATCGGCGTAAGGCACGAACTTTTTGACGAAGGCATCATGGCCTTTGTGCGGCCCTCCAAAGGGGCCGCCGTCACCGCCGGGGATGTCATGGACCACTGCAAGTCCATCGCCTCCTATAAAAGACCCCAGCATGTGGAGATCTGGCCTTCGGATCAGGAATTGCCCCTGACCCGGAGCACCAAGGTGGACAAACTGAAACTCTCGGCCCTGGCCGGCCCCATCGTGGAAAAGCTGAGAAAAGAAGGGGGCTGGGACGCTAAGACGAAATAAACAACAGAATAGGGGAGGGGATATGGAAATTAAGGTAAAGAAAGTATTTCAAGAGCTTGAAATATCGGATTTTAACACCGACAACCGGTCCATCCGGCTGCTGACGGAGCAGGGGGAAAAAAACTATGACCCCGGCAAAAAAAAATATCTGAACTTTTATACCTCACTCATGGCTTCTCCCTCGGGTCTTTTCTGCAAGGATTTGAAAAAAAGCAAAGAGGTGATCCATCATTTCGAATGGCAGTTCGGTGTGTCAGCCCCCTCTGCGGTATCTCCCGTTTTCGACTGGGTAAAGGCCCTGAGGGAAGACCGGAGCATCTGCATCCAGGTCCTGGTTGAAACGCCGGGGCCCGATTGTGAATGCATCGTTACCCAAGCCGATATGAACGGGTTCAGGCCCTTCAACACCATGAAAGATGAATCCACAAATTATTTAAGCCTGGCCGGTTCCATCATCGGCGGCATGAGCCCCATTCCCATGTTGTCAAAGGCCATGGGCGCCCTGACCAGCAAAGCAGACAAACAGGATGCTGCAAAATATGAAAACAGGATCAAGAACATGTTCCGGCTGTTCCGGTTTTTGACGGACAAGGGGGAACAGGGCCTTGAATATGTCCTGACCAAAGATGTACTCTCCCAGTGGGGAACCTTTCTCAAAGGGTCTTTCAATATCTGCTTTGTCCGCAATGCGTCAGGGTCTGATGGTTCGTCTTCATACCGGATCAAACTCCTGCCGAAACTCGGGTTCAAGGAAGACGACCACCTCTGCTATCTTCCCCGCCCTGACCAGGCCGAGGCTGTCAAAGCAGAACTGACCATTGAGGTAAAGGAATGAGCCGGCCAATTTGATGAATCAGCAAATTCTCGGCGTTTTATCCGCCCTTGCCGCCTTTGCCGCATGGGGCCTGTTGCCGGCTTACTGGAAACAGATGCAGGCGGCAAGTCCCTTTGAAATCCTCTGCCACAGGATTGTCTGGTCCTGTATTTTCCTTTTTATGACCATCTCTGTGCAGAAAAGATGGGCGGAAGTCGGCAGCATCCTCAGAACTCCGGCCAAGATAAAAGGCCTTATCATCAGCGGGCTCCTCATCGGGCTGAACTGGTTTGTCTATATCTGGGCCGTGAACACGGGCCGGGTGGTGGAAACCAGTCTCGGGTATTATATCAATCCCTTGATGAATATGCTGATCGGATTTCTGCTGCTGGGTGAGACCTTCAACCGGGTCCAATCCCTCGCCGTTTTCTGCGCCCTTGCCGGGGTCATGTATTCCATTTTGGGCTATGGGGCCTTGCCGTTGTTCGCCCTGACCCTTGCCATTTCTTTCAGCCTGTACGGGTATGCCCGGAAAAAAATACAGACCGCTCCCATACCGGGCCTGTTCATCGAAACCATGGTCCTTTTTGTTCCGGCCCTGGGCTATATCCTGTACAAGATGGGAATTGGCGAAACCGGATTTATGAAAGACCCGGTCCTGACCTTCTGGATGGTCGGGGCCGGGGTGGTGACCAGCCTGCCCCTGCTCTGGTTTGCCTTTGCCGCAAAGCACCTGAACCTTTCCACCATCGGCATCCTGCAGTATCTGTCCCCGTCCCTTGCCTTTATTCTGGGCGTTTTCATCTATAAGGAACCCTTTACCCGTCACCACCTGATCACTTTCGGGTGTATCTGGATCGGCGTGCTTCTTTATACCTGGGAATCCCTGGCCGGATTGAAAAGAATGCGGATTTGAACCGGCCTTGAAAGATTACCGTTTTTTCAAGGCCTTGATTTTCAAGGCAACCTCCTTCCACCTTTCCTTTTCCACACGGTTCGCACTTTTATGCCGGCGATGGGACAGATATTCCAGTTCCCGTTTCATTTTCCAATAGTTTTCCAGCCTGCCCCTCGGTATTTCGCCCCCATCAATGGCCCCAAGGACCGGCAGCCGGGCTCTCGGGTATGGGTGCAGTCTGCGAACCGGCATTCCAGACCCAGCTTTTCAATCTCGGGGAACGCGGCCTCGATCCCTTGATCCACTTCCCAGAAGGAAATTTCCCGGATGCCGGGGTTGTCGATCACCATTCCCCCCTGGGGCATCATGATCAGATCCCGGGAGGTGGTGGTGTGCTTCCCCTTGCCATCATGGGTGCTGATGGCGCCGGTAGGCTGCACGGCCTTACCATACAGCCGGTTGATCAGGGTGGATTTGCCAGCGCCGGAGGACCCCACCATGCCATGGTTTGGCCGAAAGCCAGATAGGGTGTAAGCGCGGCCAGGCCGGTGTCATCCGATGCCGACACCAGATGAATGGGAACACCCAAGGCCACAGCCTCCACTTCACCGGCGAAATGATCCGGATCCGGGTGAAGATCCGCTTTGGTCAGGATGATGACGGGGTCCAGGCCGCAGTTGTAGACCAGGGTCAGATACCGCTCTATCCGGCGCAGGTTAAAATCCTGATCAAGACCGGAAACGATGGCCACGGTATTCAGGTTGGCGGCAATGACCTGCTCCTTTTTCGGCTGTGCCTCCTGTTTGCTGCGTGCGCCTGAAGCGCCTCTGCTTAAGGCATTTAGCCGCACCAGCACCCTGGAAATCACGGTATCGGCCATGAGGACCCAATCCCCTGTGGCCGGATACGGGCTGCCGGTGTCATATTTGAGCCTTCCGGCCAGGGTGGCAAGCCATTCGTTTTTCCCGTCGGTGGTGTAAAAACTGTTTTTTCTGACCCCGGTCACCCTGGCCGGGATAAGGCCGTTACCGGAAAACGGTTCCAATTGTGCCTGAAAATGGGGAGTCCATCCCATCTGTAAAAGGTGATGCGTATCGTTGTTTATATTTGTATCTTGTCCGATGTTCATGGTTGAATCCTGCCTGTCTTTTTCTGTAATTTGACCTGTTTTGCCGGTGCATGACGCCCAACAAGGCAGATCACTCAGCCCTTTGGCGTCTTTGATATCTTGTATTTTGATTCAGGCGGCGTTGCCGACAAAAGGGGGCAACTCTGGGGATAGATTCTCAACCAGAGATCTGCGGGGGAAGAGACAGGAAAAATCCGTCTTTAAAACCAGCCTGCTTTTTTGGAGCGGCCGGGCAGAACGATGATCAATCCGCTACCGGCAGGTGGGTCCCCTTGTCGGCAACGATTGACACAATATCCATGAATTGAATGACCATAAAAACCTCTCATGCTTTTGATAAAGGACTCTTTAATATACGATAACTCGGGGTGCTGTCAAGGATAACCATAACTGCATGGGTTTTCTGGAGTTCTTTTATCATTTCACTTCATAAACGATCTCGTCATCCATGGTTTTGCTGGCAATGACGGCTTTCATCCGGATTTTATAAATGCCTTTGGCCTTGAACAGGACATCGGCGCCGTAGCCGCCCTGCATACCCATGGTCAGGGTTTTAAAGGCTGTCCCGTCGGGGTTTGTGATATTAAAGCCGATTTTCCCGGTGACGGGTTTGCCGTCCGCCCCTTTGATGTAAACCACAAGATGATGGGTCACGTCAGGGCTGTCACTCATGCCGTGCATTTTCATGCCTTCCATGCCCTTCATCAGCTCTTTTCTCTCTTCCAGGTTCAACAGGCGGTATTGGAGGGTGTATCCTTCCAGGGTTTTTTCAGCGATCATAAGCCCTTTGTCCGGCTGATCCTGGGCAATGGCCGGATGGATCAGAGCTGTTAAAAGGATAAGGGCCGCCATTAGATTTATTTTTTTAAAAATGGTGTTCATGTTTCCTCCTCAAGGGGTTTGGGTTTATAATCGGTTCGTTCGTTTTTTCCAGAGTTTAAAAACCGCCGGGTATACCAGGAGTTCCAGGATAAATGAGGTCAAAAGCCCGCCGATCATGGGGGCGGCGATGCGCTTCATCACATCGGACCCGGCCGAGGTGGACCACATGATGGGCAAAAGCCCCATAAAGGCGGCGCACACCGTCATCATCTTGGGCCTGGCCCGCTTCACGGCTCCGTGAACAATGGCCTCATCCAGTTCAAATACATTCCTGAGCCGGTTTCTCTTTTTGGCGTCATCATAGGACAATTCCAGGAAAAGGAGCATGAATACCCCGGTTTCCGCATCCAGCCCCAGGAGGGCGATCATGCCGACCCAGGCGGCAATGGAAACATTGTAATCGAGAAAATAAAAGAGCCAGATGGCGCCGATGGCGGAAAAGGGCACGGCCAGCATGACCAGGCAGGATTTGAAAACCGACCGGGTATTGGCGTACAACAGAATGAAGATGAGAACCAGGGTAATGGGGATCAGGAGCTTCATCCGCTCTTTCACCCGGATCATATTCTCGTACTGGCCGCTCCATTGGAGGGAATAGCCCGTGGGAAGAGTGAGCTGTTCCCCTACCTTCTTCTTGGCCTCTTCCACATATCCGCCGATATCCCTTCCCGTCATATAGACAAAGACATAGCCGGACAGAAACCCGTTCTCATCCCGGAGCATGGACGGCCCCTGGATCAGGTTGATATCGGCCAGTTGTTCCAGAGGAACCTGGGCCCCCGTGGCTGTGGGCACCAGAATCCGCCGGAGCTGTTCAATATTGTCCCTCAGTTCCCTGGGATACCGGATATTGACCGGATACCGCTCCCGGCCTTCGACGGTGGTGGTGATGTTTTCGCCGCCCACGGCCGTTGAGATGACCCTTTGGAGACTGCCGATGGTCAGGCCGTACCGGGCAAGCTGATCCCGGCGGGGTTCAAAATCCAGGAAATACCCACCCGCGGTCCGCTCGGCAAAAACACTGCTGGTTCCGGGAATGGCATGGATGATGGTTTCAAGCTGTTTGCCGATGTCTTCGATCTCTTTCAGGTCTGCTCCGAAAATCTTGATGCCCACGGGGCTGCGGATGCCCGTGGACAGCATGTCGATCCTGGCCTTGATGGGCATGGTCATGGCCCCCCGGCTGGTGACCCCCGGGATCTCCAGTTTTGTATCCATTTCCGCCAGGAGCTCTTCATAGGAAATATGATCCGGCGCCACCGTGCGGAAAACCGGTTTCAGCCAGTCCGGCGCCCAGACGGAATAAAACCGGTCCCTGGACCGCCATTCCGTTTCCGGCTTTAAGACAATGGTGGTTTCCATCATGGAAAAGGGGGCCGGGTCCGTGGAGGTGTCTGCCCGGCCGGATTTGCCGAAAACCCGTTCCACTTCGGGAAAGGATTTGAGGATTTTGTCCTGGGTCTGGAGGATACGCTGGGCTTCGGCCACGGACAGCCCCGGAAGGGTGGTGGGCATGAAGAGCAGGGTTCCCTCCCTGAGGGGCGGCATGAATTCCGAACCCAGTTTCAGATAGGCGGGAATGCTGAAGGCCACCAGGGCAAAGGAAGCCAGGATCACCTGTTTGGGATATTTCAGGACAAAGCGGCAGGCCGGTTCATAGACCTTGAAAATGGCCCGGCTGATGGGATGTTTTTCCTCGGCATAATAGGTCCCGACCAGGGTGGCGGAGGCCAGCCTGGACAGCCACAGGGGCCGGAAACGGAAGGGGTCCATGCGGGCGAACATCATCCTCAGGGCCGGGTCCAGGGAAATGGCCAGGAGGGCGGCAATGGCCATGGCCAGGTTTTTTGAAAAGGCCAGGGGCCGGAAAAGCCGTCCTTCCTGGTCCACCAGGGCAAAGACCGGGACAAAGGCCACGGCAATGATCAGAAGTGAAAAAAAGACCGAGGGACCGACCTCCTTCAAGGCTTCCAGGCGGACCTTATGGAAATCCCCCTGTCTTCCCTCGGCCTGCCAGTGATAGAGCTTGTTATAGGCATTTTCCACCTCCACAATGGCCCCGTCCACCAGGACCCCGATGGAAATGGCAATCCCGGCCAGGGACATGATATTGACCGTGACCCCCATGAAATACAGGGGAATAAAGGAGAACAGGACCGAGACCGGAATGGTGATGATGGGAACAATGGCCGAGGGGATATGCCATAAAAAAATCAGGATGACCAGGGAGACAATGATCATTTCAAGGACCAGCTCGTGGCGCAGGGTTCCAAGGGCCCGGAGAATCAAGTCGGACCGGTCATAGGTGGTAATGATCCTGACACCTTCGGGAAGGGAAGCTTTAAGCTCTTCAAATTTTGCCTTGACCCGGTTGATGACGTTCAGGGCGTTTTCTCCGTGGCGCATGATGACAATCCCGCCCACGGCGTCGCCGGTCCCGTCCAGGTCCGACACCCCGCGCCGGATTTCAGGCCCCAGTTCCACCCGTGCGATATCTTTGAGCAGCACCGGAACCCCGTCCTCGACCTTGACCACGATGCTTTCAAAATCGCCGGTGCTTTTGCTGTAGCCCCGGCCCCGGACCATGTATTCGGCCCCGCTGAACTCCAGAACCCTGCCGCCGGTTTCATTGTTGGATTCCCGGACCGCCTCCACCACCTGGTCCAGGGGAAGCTTATAGGCCGACAGCCGGTTGGGGTCCACGGTGATCTGGTATTGTTTTACAAATCCCCCGATGGAGGCCACCTCGGCCACACCCGGAACCGACTGGACGGCATAGCGCAGGGTCCAGTCCTGGTAGGATCGAAGCTCATCCAGGGAATGGGCACCCGATTCATCTTTCAGGGCATACTGGAAAACCCAGCCGACACCGGTGGCATCGGGGCCCAGCTCGGTCTGAACCCCTTCCGGCAGCCTGGGCTGGATCTTGGACAGGTATTCGAGCACCCGTGACCGGGCCCAGTAAAGATCGGTCCCGTCTTTGAAAATGACATAGACATAGGAAAAGCCGAAATCTGAAAATCCCCGGATGGCCTTGACCTCCGGAGCCCCCAGCAAAGAGGTGACAATGGGGTAGGTCACCTGGTCCTCAATGATATCCGGGGACCGGTCCCACCGGGAAAAAATGATGACCTGGGTGTCGGACAGGTCCGGAAGGGCATCCAGCCGGATGTTCTTCAGGATATAGACCGAGACCGCACCGATCACAAGGGTCAGAACAATGACCAGCCACCGGTTGAGAGCACAGAATTCAATGATCCGTTTAATCATTTTTTGTCTCCGCCGGGCTTTGCCTTTTTTACCGCACCCTGGATAATGGCCTGGAGCCGGGATTCGGAATCCAGGAGGAAATTGGCTTTGATTGCCACATGCTCCCCGGCTGAAACACCGGAAAGAACCTGGATGCGTCCGTTGCTCCCGGCCCCGACCCTGACTTCCCTGGGCTCAAACCGGCCGCCTTCGGTGTTGACAAAGACGATTTTGCGCTGCCCGGAATACATGACGGCCGAATCCGGAATCACCACAGACTCGCCCAGGTCCAGATCCAGACGGACATCCACAAACATCCCCGGTTTCAGGTGAAGGGCCTCATTGGAAAATTCCATCCTGGCCCTCAAGGTGCGGCTTTCCGGGTTCAGATAGGGATAGATATAGGTCACCCGGCCCTTTAAAGAAAGACCGGGATCATAGGATGAAAAAAGCTCGGCTGCCTGCCCTGTCTGTATTTCCCCAGCCTCATATTCGTAAAAATCCGCCTCCACCCAGACCCGGGAAAAATCCGTCAGGATCAAAAGCTCCATTCCCGGTTCCACCCGCTGCCCGCTGAACACCTCTTTTCCGGTGACAAACCCGGAAACCGGGGCTTCAAGGGTGATGAGCCGCTGAACCTTTTTTGTCCGTTCCAGCTCCTTGATAAAAGACTCGGGCACATCAAAGAGCCGCAGCCTTTTTTCGGCTGCGTCCAGCAGGGTCTGGATATATTTTTTTCAGATGTTCCCGCTGCCTTCATCTTTCCATGGGCTTCCAGGGCGCCGAGAAATTCCTCCTGGCCGGATACCAGTTCCGGGGAATAAATGGACAAAAGCGGGGTCCCCTTAGTTTACC
>JAAUSZ010000109.1 GCA_012031875.1 Desulfobacula sp. | reverse complement strand
CTTGGGGCCATACTCGGATATGCCATCGGCTATTATGTCTGGTGGGGGACAGGGAATGCCTTTTCCCCGGTTGCACAATTTTTTCTTTCATGTGGTCCCGGGATTTAATGAAAAAATCTTCTATGACATCAAGGCCCTGTATGACCGGTATGATTTCTGGATTATCTTCACTGCCGGATTTACGCCCATCCCCTATAAGCTGTTTACCGTGAGCAGCGGAGCTTTCCAGGTCAATTTCATCATGTTTGTCATTGCCTCCGCCGTCAGCCGTGCAGCACGGTTTTTTCTCGTGGCTTTTTTATTATGGAAATTCGGAGAACCCATCCGCAATTTTATCGACCGATATTTTGACAGACTTGCCATCCTGTTTACAATTCTCTTGATCGGCGGATTTGCAGTGGTTAAATTTTTCTTATAATTTTCTTTTCCATTTGCCTGCTATTAGTGATAAAGATTTACAAAAACTCAAATGGATTGGATACAGACGATGGACACCACAGGCTTAAAGAAAAAAAATCTGATTGCACAATGGGCCTTTGATACCCGCCCCATTCTTGGAAGGCTTCATTTATGGCTTGAAGATGTCAATATCGAGTGGATCAAAGGCGGCGGAGATGATGAATTAAATGATTCCATCTCCTTTGCCGACCCCAGAACGGAACGGATGCTCGCCATGACTTCGGCCGTGACCGCACTTGGAACAAAACTCTTCGGCCGTTTCGGAGAAGGCGCCGGCCTAGAAAAAAATGACCTGAACCAGGTCAAAAAAGACGCGGATGCCATTTCCGCTTACGCCATGAGTGAGAGCCTCTGGTATCTTTCCAGGACCCTTCCGGAAAACCATGCCATTATGGTCTGTCTCGGGGAAGGCCTCATGCCCAAGGCCGGGGAAACCTCTGAAATGGGAGCTAATCCGCTTCTGGGGTTTGGACGGATCTATGCCCGGCCGGGCGTGGCCAAATTCCTGGAAGAATGTGTACTGAAGCTGATCAATGACAAGACCTATACCTGGGAAGATTTCAGGCGCGCCGTGGCCCTGAAGGATATCACGGTCTGGGGGGCTGCCATCGACACCCTTGAAAATACCACCCGGTTTGCCAAAGGCGAAAAGACAGGGCCCCTGACCGTGCTTCACCTCTTTGACCAGCCCCTTGCCATCACCGACCAGTATGAAGGCTATATCGGCACCCTGATCCTGCCCAAGGCCGTGGTTGACACGGCCGCGGAAGACTCCCTGCTGATTAATTATTTCACTCCCAGGGGAAAGGTGGTGGATGCCGTCAAAATGACTTACCCGGGGATAAAGCCGGTCCACATCCACGTCTGGACCCTCCAGGGAAAAAGCCGGGAAAAAAGGATCGGCAAATTATGGAAACAATGGCAGGACTCCGGGGCCCATCTGGTGGATGAAAACTTCATCCTGCCCACGGGATTTCATCCTTTCACCGATTCCGGAACCTATGCCCCCACCTTTGCCGTGAAAACCTGGAAAGATGAAAACAATGAAACCCATCTTTTCCTGGTGGATGGTTATGCCGCCTCTGCCGAAGCCATCCAGGCCGCCAGCCTGTCATCCATCCTGGATATTGAAGTCTCCATGGCGGTATTGTCTTCAAAATTCGCCATGACCTTTGATAAAGATGCAGCCAGCATGAAACTGGATCCGGATGCCGATGATTTTTCCCATTGCCTGAGAAATGACATCCTTGAGGAAAACGTGGATGACGCCTTCATCGAATCCTACCGGGAAAGCATACTGCTGGCCCGTAATGCAGGAATTCCCCTGAGAAAAAAAACCCTGTCCGCAGATGACCTGATTGCTGAAAAAAATGGAGGGCCATTGCCGCGTCCGGTTATATCCTTCCCGACCCCTATTCCGGCCATCCCGGTGTCGGCCAAATCTCAGAAAACACGTTTTCCGTGACGGTCCGGATGAGTTCGGAAACGGCAGACAAAAAAATCACTTTCGCCTTACGGCTTCTTGAAACCCATGACGAGAGCAAGCTTGTTTTCAGCCCGCTTCTGAACCGCTTTTTAAAGGGAGAGGATTTCAGAACCCGGGCCGTGAAAATATCAGACTCGGGCCGGATCCGGAATGAACTTCAGACCCTTTGCACCGATGCCCTGGAATATTTTGGAAACAAGGTGTTCCTGGAATTTGACAAGATCCCCAAGGCCACCATTTCCGAAGAGGAGCAGAAAATGCTCAAGGACATCCTGTTATGGTATAAAACAAATTATCCCATCTGGTTTGAATGGCTTGAATTGAAATAAAGAATGGAGAAAACACGTGGGCAATTTTAAAGTCAGCTTTCCCGGAAACAAAAAAGTCGATGTTGAGTTTGGCAAATTTACCGTTAAAACCGACCAGTCCTTAAAAAACGGCGGGGATGAAACCGCGCCCGAGCCCTTTGCAATTTTTTGTCCTCTCTTGCCGCCTGCGCCGGAATCTATGCCAAATCCTTCTGTGACACACGGAGTATCCCGGTTAAGGATATGCGCCTATTCCTGGAACCCTCCTTTAAAAAAGGCCAGGCCCATATGGAGGAAATCAGGATTAGGCTCCATGTCGATTCAAACTTTCCTGAAAAATATGTCAAACCCATCATCAAGGCCATGGAAGGCTGTGCCGTCAAAAACCAGCTTCACCCAGACATCCGCACGGATACGGCCGTGGTCTACCCGGACCAGGGGTGATGCCGCGGCCTTGGGCCGGAATACCCCGATTCTGTTCCTGTCCTGTCTATTCCTGATTTCTTAAAAAACTGTCCAAGGCTTCGATAAGCACATTGGAAAGGCTTGTATTTTTCTCCGCGGCAAGTTTCTGAACTCTTTCTATCATGGCGCACGGAAGTTCAATGGTCATGCTTTCCGTGGGATCGGTGCATTCATTGCGGGTAATTTCATTTTCCATTATTTTGTCATTCCCTGAACGGGTTTATCCATACTGCATTTTCTTAATCCTGCAGTATCAGATGGGTTTTAGATTTTTTTCCCTGTTCATCCTCTGGATGCTGATGACGGCATGGTCCTTAACATTTGAAATATGCTGTCTCAGAATCTTCAGCGCACCGTCCAGATCGGAGCCGGCAATGCAGTCATATAAGGCGATATGTTCTGAATCAACGGTTTCCATGGGGGTCACAAAAAGAATATTCCCCCGGTATTTCAGATATAAAAGATCAAAAAGCGATTTCAAGGTATTGATCTGGATGGTGCAGCCCGAGAGTTCCGCAAGGACAAGGTGAAATTCCATGTCCTTTAACAGGCGTTCCTTAAGATAGATATCCCTGACGGCGGCAAGGTGGCTGTCCAGGGCTTTCTTCAAAGTCTTGAGACCTTTTTGCCCAATCCGGGGAAGGGTCTTTTGCAAAAGAGAGGTCTCGATTAATTCCCGGAAATCATAAATTTCAAGAATTTCCTTGAGGCTGATATTTTCAGTATAATATCCCCGGTTGGGCTCATGCCGGACAAGACCCTGGAACTCCAAACGCTTCAGAGCCTGGATGACCGGTGTGGTACTCATGCCCAGGCGCTCTGCAAGATCACCGTAGGAGATCTTCTGGCCCGGAATGATTTCGTTTAAAAAAAACATCCGCCGGATACCCATATAGGCCTCCTGGGTATAATCCTCCGAACTTTTCTTTTTTTCCCTCATATTCCGTTTCATGAACAGAATGAATATACCAGGGGGCTTATAAAATCAAGATGAAAACCCCTTTTTTTGAATTGACAATCCTCTTCCGAATGTCCAGTATCTATGGTATTTTTAAAAATGGAAAAATCAGGACAGGGGTATGAAAAACAGGAAAAAAAAAGTTTCTTCCGGCATAGCCGGGCTGAACCGTTTACTGAACGGCCTTTTCATCGGTGACAATGTGGTGTGGTATGATGATGCCGGAAGCCTGGCCTCGGAATTCTCCATGAGGTTTATCAAAGAATCCCAGAAACAGGGCCGGCCCATTGTTTATGTCTCCTTTGACCGGTCCCCCAGAAACTTGATTGAAAAACTCGGACCCCTGGCCGAAAACCAGGACCTCATCATCCTGGATTGCTTTACCAACGGCAAGGGAGACAAGTCTGAAGTTTTCAATAAATTCTATGAAAAAGACGGGGCCCAATGGCCTTACAAGGTCATTAAAGTCACCCAGCCTGATTCTGCCCTGGCCGTATCCGAATCCATCCTGGGGCTCCATAAAACTTTGACCGGCGATGTCCGGTTCGTGTTTGAAAGCCTGACCGGGATGGCGGATTTATGGGGGGGCGAAGACCATATCCTTAAATTTTATTCCCATACCTGCCCCCAGCTTTATGAGCTGGATACCATTGCCTACTGGATGATTGAAAAGGAGGCTCACTCCGGTAAGGTCAAGGCCCACATCAACCAGATCGCCCAGGTGGTGGTGGATCTTTCCATGAAGCAGGGGAAAAAAAGAATCAAACTCCTGAAAGCGGAAAACCGGTTCCCCGGAAGCCTCGGCAAGTTTTTCCAGTACACGGATGCCGGGGGCGATATCCTGATTGAGGGGGAAAAGACCCGGAATATCCAAGCGGATATCGGGTCTGCCGTTAAAAATTACAGAAAACTCCAGGGCATGTCGCAAAAGGAATTGTCAGAGCTGGTGGGGGTGACCTCCAGCAATATTTCCCAGATTGAAAGCAACCTTATTTTTCCCTCCATCCCGGCCTTGTATAAGCTTGCCGAACACCTCTCCGTTGACGTGGGGTCCTTTTTCCAGGAAAAAGACAGCCTGGAAAAAATTGTTTTCCAGGCCTCTGACGGGGTCAGGATCAATCTTTCGGGCAATGACAAAAAAAACCTTGAGATTATTCAGATCACCCCTTTTGACACCAAAGGCAAGATCGACCTGTTCAGGGTCGGTATCTTCCCCGGCAAAAAGCTTTCTTCCCATTTTTTCCTGTTCAAGGGGGAAGAGGCGGGCCAGGTGCTTTCCGGTGAAATCGATATGGTCTACAAGGACCAGACCTATTGCCTCAAAGCGGGGGATACGGTTTATCTGAATACCTTCAGCCCGTCCCTGTGGCAGAACCACAGGGAAGAGACCGCCATTCTCTTATGGATGAAAATCAAATAGGCAGGGGCCTTTAGAATACATCAAAAGCCCCTGCTCCATTGCCTTGAATTATGAATTTAATATTTTTTTGGCGCTCTCGTTATTCACATCCGTCACATGGGGGATGCCGGTTTCATGAGCTGTTTCCCGGTTGCCTGAAAAAATTTCCTGACGCGTGATCTGGTTCAGGGAAAATTTTCTTGCCCCGGCCATCAACTGCTGCAGGCCGCAGCCCAGCTTATCCGCCAGGGTATAGAACCCAATGGCGCCGTATGGAATCTTCTTCATTTCATCCTTGCCCAGTTTTTTCTCCAGGTCATGGTAGCCTGCAAAAATCTCATCCACGGCCTTTCCGACTTCCAGAACCGTTTTCGGCAGTTCATTCCAGTTGCCGTTCACCATGGCCCGCCGTTCCGGGTAGATGGCGCCCTCGATATTGGCGCCCAGGAATCCCGGGATCATGATGGCTCTTCCCATGCAGACCAGTTTGGTATAGGGCGCCCCCAGGGCCAGGGCTTTGAAGATATGGTCCTCAAGGGCGAATCCGCCGGCAAAAGACATGTCCACCACATTCTTCCCCTTTGCAGACAGGATGCTCGCATATTCATGGGCCTTGGAATGAAGATGGATGGAGGGAACTCCCCAGCTCTGCATCATATTCCAGGGGCTCATGCCGGTGCCGCCGCCGGACCCGTCAATGGTCAGAAGATCCAGTTCCGCATCCGTGGCGAATTTGATGGCCATGGCCAGTTCTTCCATGCCGTATGAGCCCGTTTTCAAGGTCACCCGGTCAAAGCCGATGCCCCTGAGGTATTCCACCGTATTCATGAAATCATCCCTGACCTTGCTGACCGTGTCCAGATTGGTTGCGCCCAGACGGCTGTGGCGGGCAAAGGACTTGATGGCCCCCAGCTCAAACCCCTGCTGAACCTCAGGCAGGGTGGGATCAGGATCCACCACATAGCCCCGCTCTTTTAAAAATTTGGCATATTCAATGCTCTTGACCTGGATCTCCCCGCCGATATTCTTTGCGCCCTGCCCCCATTTCAGTTCAATGATGCATTTGTCCCCGTACTTATCCACCACATATTCCGCCACGCCGTTGCGCGTATCCTCCACATTGAGCTGGACAATAATGGCTCCGTACCCATCAAAATATCTCAGATAGGTTTCAATGCGGCGGTCCAGCTCGGGAGCCTTGATAATTTTTCCCTTTCTGTCTTTCTGGGGGCTGATATCGGAATTCCTGTCCACGCCCACGACATTTTCACCGATGACCACGGGAATCCCCACCAAGGCCCCGCCGATGGCAAAGGAATTCCAGTATTTTCCGCGATAAAGGTGGAGCCGAGAGCCCCGGTCATGAGCGGCATCTTGATCTTTGTTTTCTTTCTTTTGCCAAAGGAGGTGTCCAGGTTGACGTTGGGGAAAATACAGTCATCCGGATTATGGGTCATATCCCCGGTGAGCCCGGTGGATCCATAGGCATATCCCTGGATTCTCAAAGAATTATAGGAAACCCCGATATGATTGGTATTGTTGGCTCCTGCCGTTACCAGCCCAAAACTCCGGGGATACAACAGTTTTCTTCCCACCATGCTGGACTGCCATGTTTCGCATTGCCCCTTACAGTCTGCACGGCATAAAGAACAAAGACTTGATTCGCAGATATCTCCCCGATTTTTCGTTCCCAGGGCGTCATTCCCCTTTGAAAATCTCATTTCCATTTTCCGATCTCCTTTTTTTTTAATTCCTTGGTTTCCCTGTTCCATTTCGCCGTCGAAATGATTTTTGTGAAAATAAAAAAAGGCGCCTTGCCCGGATAAACCCCGGACAGACGCCTTTGTCTGTAACATCAAATATTTTTACGCCATTGTAAAAATAAATTAAAAATTCAAAGCCAGAATTATCTTGAACCCAATTTAATGTCAACTTAATTTTTATAAAAAAAAATACCTTATACTAAGTTATAAAAAAATAGATCCCTCCGGGTTCTGAGAAAAGGTCTTGACACCTTTGCCAATGACCTGTAAAAAGCGGAATGAATGTTCATTCTTAAAGGGATTTTATGAAAAAAGCAGACAAAAGAGACGTCATTTTACAATCCGCCTTGAAATTGCTTGCCGAACAGGGCTTTCACGGCGCGCCCATGGCTCAGATTGCAGAGAGCGCAGGGGTGGGCACCGGAACGATTTACCGGTATTTTGAAAACAGGGATGTCCTCATTCTGGCCGTCCATCAGATGATTTACGGTGAGATGATGGACTTTCTTTTGGACGGCTTTTCTAGGGACCAGCCTCTTCGGGAGTGTTTTTTCACATCGGCCACCGCATTATTGATTTTTTTATCCAAAACCCTCTGAAATTCCAATACAATGAACAGTTTATCAATTCCCCCTACGGCAATGAAATGCGGCGGAATGAATTGGGTAAAGCCGGCGATCAATACAACCTGTTCCAGGAACTCTACAAAAAAGGACTGACGGATCAAATTGTGAAAACCGTTCCTGTGACTATTTTTTTGAATCTGGCCTTTGCGCCGATTGCCTGGGCTGTCAGAGACCACCATCTGGGATTTGTGGTCCTTGACAAAGCCATTTCCGATACCATCGTTTCGGCTTGCTGGGACAGCATCAAAATTTAATGCCTGAAATGACTGTTCCTGAATACCCAAAACCACACATTTGATAGTGTGAATATAAAAAATTCGAATACATAAATAATAATTAATAACAGGTGTTGCATGAAAAAAAATCGAAATGTCGGCATCATGATTCTTCTGGGAATCATATCCATGGTCTGGGGCCTTCTGGCCTGCGACAGGCCGAAAGACGCGCCGGCCGAAAAGGCCGAACCCCAGGCAGCCGAGGTGTCTGTGCTGACCCTTCAGCCTGAACGCGCGGCCGTCACCACTGAACTGTCCGGACGGGTATCCGCCTTTCTGGTGGCCGAAGTCCGGCCCCAGGTCGGCGGAATCATCCAAAGGGTATTGTTTACCGAGGGATCCGAAGTCCGGGAAGGAGAAGTCCTATACCAGATTGACCCGGCCTTGTTCCAGGCCGCTTACGACATTGCGGCCGCAGCCTTGAACAAGGCGGAAGCCCTCCTTCTGCCGGCCCGGGCCAAGGCTGAACGGTACCGGCAGTTGATCGGATCAAACGCCATCAGCCGGCAGGATTTTGATGATGCCGATGCGGCCGGCAAAAAGGCGGAAACCGATGTTATTTCCGCCAAGGCTGAAATGGAGCGGGCCCGCATCAATCTTGCCTATACCCGTGTCAAGGCCCCCATCTCGGGCCGGATCGGAAAATCCTCGGTTACCACCGGGGCCCTGGTGACGGCTTTTCAGCCCGTGGCCCTGTCCGTGATCCAGAAACTGGACCCGGTTTATGTGGATGTCACCCAGTCCAGCACCAACCTGCTCCGGCTCAAGCAGAGCCTGGACAGCGGAACCCTTAGAAAAGGGGCAGGCCATGAGGCCGGGATCAAACTGATCCTGGAAGACGGAACCCCTTATGCTGAGGAAGGTCTCCTCAAGTTTGCCGATGTTACGGTGGATGAGGGAACCGGCTCCGTGATTCTCCGCTCTGTTTTCCCCAACCCCGACCTCATCCTTTTGCCCGGCATGTTCGTCCGGGCCGTAATTGAAGAAGGCATCAATGAAAACGCCATCCTGGTGCCCCAGCGATGTGTCACACGGAATGCCAAAGGGATTCCCACAGCCATGGTTGTGTCCCCGGAAAACAAGGTTGATATCAGGGAACTCAAAATCGACCGGGCCCTGGAAAACCGCTGGCTGATCCGTGAAGGGCTTGCCCCCGGCGACCGGGTGATTGTGGAGGGACTCCAGAAGGCCATCCCCGGCAGCATGGTGAAAACCGTGCCCTTTGAAGCAAAACCGTAAAGGAGACACCATGGCCCATTTTTTCATTGACAGGCCCATTTTTGCCTGGGTTATCGCCATCATCATCATGCTGGCCGGCGGTCTGGCCATTAAAAATCTTCCCGTTTCCCAGTATCCGGCCATAGCACCGCCGGAAATCAGCATCACGGCCATCTATCCGGGCGCTTCGGCAAAAACCATCGAGGACACGGTGACCCAGATCATTGAACAAAAGATGAACGGGATCGACAACCTGAATTATATCACATCCACCAGCGATTCTTCCGGAATGGCCACCATCACCATGACCTTTACCTCGGGAACCGATCCCAATATCGCCCAGGTCCAGGTCCAGAACAAACTCCAGCTCGCGACCCCCCTCCTGCCCCAGACCGTCCAGCAGCAGGGACTCCGGGTGGCCAAATCCACCCGTAACTTTCTCATGGTGGTGGGATTTGTATCCGAAGACGGCGGTATGAACCGTTATGACCTGTGTGATTACGTGGCCGCCAATATCCAGGATGTCATCAGCCGGCTCCCCGGTGTAGGCGACGTGACACTTTTCGGGTCCCAGTATGCCATGCGGATCTGGATAGATCCAGTAAAGCTTAAAAGCTACAACCTCACCCCCAATGACGTGAAAGCCGCGGTCAAGGCCCAGAATATCCAGGTCTCCGCCGGCCAGTTGGGAGGCACCCCGGCTGTTCCGGGCCAGGAATTGAACGCCACCATCACGGCTCAGACCCTTTTGAGAACCACGGAAGATTTTGAGGCCCTTCTCCTGAAAACCAATCCTGACGGATCTTCGGTTCATTTAAGGGATGTGTCGAAAATCGAACTGGGAAGTGAAAATTATGATTCCGTGGCGCGGTTCAACGGCAACCCTGCCGCCGGGATTGCCATCAAACTGGCTGCCAATGCCAATGCCCTTAAAACAGGGGATATCATCAAAGCCAAACTCAAGGACCTGGCCGAATACTTTCCCCAGGGCATGACATTCAAATTGGCCTATGACACCACCCCCTTTATCCGGATTTCCATTGAGGAAGTGATTAAAACCCTGGCCGAGGCCATTGTCCTGGTGTTCCTTGTCATGTATCTCTTTCTCCAGAATTTCCGGGCCACCCTGATTCCCACCATTGCCGTTCCCGTGGTGCTCCTGGGAACATTCGCCGTTCTGTCGGCCTTTGGTTTTTCCATCAACACCCTCACCATGTTTGCCATGGTTCTGGCTATCGGCCTCCTGGTAGATGATGCCATTGTGGTGGTGGAAAATGTGGAAAGGGTCATGAGCGAAGAAGGGCTGCCCCCCAGGGAAGCCACCCGGAAATCCATGACCCAGATCACCGGGGGCCCTCATCGGGATCGCCCTGGTTCTGTCGGCTGTCTTTGTCCCCATGGCTTTTTTCGGCGGCGCCACCGGCGTGATTTACCGCCAGTTTTCCATTACCATTGTGTCGGCCATGGTGCTTTCGGTTCTGGTGGCCCTGATCCTCACCCCGGCCCTGTGCGCCACCCTGCTCAAGCCCGTTTCCAAAGGCCATACCCCGTCGGGAAGAGGCCCCCTGTCTCTTTTCTTCAGGGGATTCAACCGATGGTTTAACACCGGCTCCAGCCTATACCAGTCCGCGGTCGGAAAAATACTTCAGAAATCCAAGCGGTATCTGGTCATCTATCTGGCCATCCTTCTGGGTATGGGATATATGTTTTTCCACATGCCCACCTCGTTTCTGCCGGAAGAAGACCAGGGAATTCTGTTCACCCTGATCCAGTTGCCGGTGGGGGCCACCCAGGAGCGCACCGTCGAAGTATTAAAACAGGTGGAGCACCATTTTCTTGAGGAACAGAAAGACGCGGTCAAATCCCTGTTTACCGTTGCCGGTTTCAGTTTTGCCGGAAGCGGCCAGAACATGGGCATCGGTTTTGTTCAGCTCAAGGACTGGGGCCTTCGGCAACGGCCGGATCTTAAAGCCAAGGCCGTGGCCGGAAAAGCCATGGGCGCATTGTCCCGGGTAAAAGACGCCATGATTTTCGCCTTCCCTCCCCCGGCCGTCCTGGAATTGGGGAATGCCACCGGGTTTGACTTTCAGCTCCAGGACCGGGCCGGATTAGGCCATGAAAGGCTCATGGAAGCCCGGAACATGCTCCTGGGCATGGCGGCCCAAAACCCCATGCTGGCGGGGGTCAGGCCCAACGGCCAGGATGATACCCCCCAATTCAAGCTGGATATCGATTTCCATAAGGCCGGAGCCCTGGGGATAGCGGTTTCAGATATCAACGACACCCTGGCCACGGCTTGGAGCGGCTCATACATCAACGATTTTATCGACAAAAACCGCGTCAAAAAAGTATATATGATGGCCGATGCCCCCTTCCGTATGAACCCCAAGGACCTGGATGTCTGGCACGTGAGGAACGGCAAGGGGGAAATGGTGCCTTTTTCAACCTTCTCATCCACCCGGTGGATCTATGGGTCCCCCCGTATTGAGCGATTTAACAGCATGCCGTCACGGCAGATCCTGGGCCAGGCCGCCCCGGGGAAAAGTTCCGGAGATGCCATGAAATCCATGGAGGACATGGCGGCAAATCTGCCCGCCGGAATCGGCTATGAATGGACCGGGGTCTCCTATCAGGAAAAAATGTCCGGATCACAGGCGCCGGCCCTTTACGCCCTGTCCCTTCTTGTGGTCTTCCTGTGTCTGGCCGCCCTGTATGAAAGCTGGGCCATCCCCTTTTCCGTCATGCTGGTGGTCCCCCTGGGGGTTATCGGCGCCCTTGTTGCGGCCAATCTTCGCGGGATGTCCAATGATGTGTATTTCCAGGTGGGCCTGCTCACCACCATCGGGCTTTCCGCAAAAAATGCCATCCTCATCGTGGAATTTGCCAAGGAACAGATGGAAAAAGGCATGGGCCTCATGGAGGCCACACTTGAAGCCACCCGGTTGCGGCTGAGGCCCATTCTCATGACCTCCCTGGCTTTTATTCTGGGGGTTCTGCCCCTTGTCACGGCCAAAGGCGCGGGTTCGGGAAGCCAGAACGCCATCGGGACGGGGGTCATGGGCGGAATGATCTCCGCCACTTTTCTGGCCGTCTTCTTTGTGCCCCTGTTTTTCGTGATCGTAAGACGTATCTTCCGGGCCGGAAAACACAATTCCCCGGAAAGCCGGTAAGACACATCCCCGGATTGCCCCTGTTAAATTTTAACAGGGGCAATCCTCGTCCAATCAAAGGCATATGGTCTCTTCAAATCCTATTGCATGGGCTGAGGATCACACAGGTCTTCTTTTTTTACAGCCCCCCGGCCGCATCCGCCGCAAAAAAATTCAAATTTTGCAGCCTTGGGTTTACACAGGTGCTGTTTCTTTTTGGCTTGCTGCCCGCAACTTTCACAGGTGTATAATTTCCCGGCTTCTGTCGGGTCGCATAAATGTCCGCTTTCAGATGATATTTTTCCACAGGTTTTACACGTATAAGCAGCCATCATTCCTCCTTGATCAAAAAAAGGTAATTTAAAAACACACGGCCGATAACCTGGACTTAAAATATGCAGGGATAAAGGCAAAGTCAAATCGCGGGGATCAGATCATTCCCTTGACAACCCGTATCAACAAACGTAAATATATCGCTCAATTTTAAAGGCATATAAAAGGAAAAACCATGACATCCTGGTCTGTCTATTTATTGAAATGCGCTGATAATTCTTTGTATTGCGGCGTCACCACGGATATCGGACTCCGGATATCAAAACATAACCGGGGAAAGGCTTCAAAATATACACGGGCCAGGCTGCCGGTGGAGGTGGTGGCCGTCAAAGGCAATCTCATGAAAGGCGAGGCCTTCAGACTTGAATATCAGATCAAACAATTACCGGCCCGTAAAAAGAGATCTGCATTGGAAAACCGGGATATTTCATAAAAAGGACCATCCATGAAAATCAAATACAATGCGCCTGTGGTGCTGACCTATGCCATCCTGTCGATAGGCGTCCTGGTATTTTTCAGGCATGTCCTCTCGGTAAGCTATTTTTCCTCTCCTGCCCGTATATCCTTTTCAAATCCGTATTTCTATCTGAGATCCATTTCATATATTGCCGGCCATGGGGGATGGACCCATCTGATCGGGAACCTGATGATCATATTGCTTGTCGGGCCCCTGCTTGAAGAAAAATACGGTTCGGGGAAAATCCTTGAAATGATTCTGGTGACCGCCATATCCACGGCATGGCTCAATGCGTTTTTATTTTCCAATTCCCTCATGGGCGGCAGCGGGATCGCCTTTATGCTGATTTTGCTCAGTTCTTTTTCAAATATCAGCGCCGGGGAAATCCCCCTGACCTTTATCCTGATTGCAGTGATTTTTACCGGCGGCGAAGTGGCCTCGATTCTTAAGCCGGACAAAATTTCACAATTCAGCCATCTTGCCGGAGGCTTGATCGGGGCGGGCTATGGCTTTCTTCGCAGCGGCAGGAGATAATTTGCAGGCTTGTACATACCAACGTCAATTTAAAGGAGATGCTGTAAAATGATAATTTCAGACCCGGTCCCCTTTGCCGATATTTTGCGCGAAATGGATCTTGAATTCCTGGTATTCGGTGAATACGGGATTACGGTGGAGGAGGCGGTTAAATTTGTCGGCCATGGCCATTTTGTATTTTTGGATTTAAGGACCAAAGAAGAACATGACCACCTGCTCTTCCCCTTTGCCCTGCATATTCCCATCAACGAACTGCCGGACCGGATTGAAGAAGTGCCGAAGGACAAATTCATCATCACCTTTTGTCTCACCGGCTTTCGGGCCGCCATGGGATACGCCTACCTGCGCACCCAGGGGTTTGATGAGGTCAAAGCCCTTAAAGGCAGGCTGGATGAAATGGCCGGAGCGGTTACCCCCAACCGGTTCTATCGCCTGGGCCCTGTTTGATCTCCCCTGAAAAAGGAAGACTCCGGCCTAATCCACACCCCAAATAAAAAAGGCTTTCGGCTAAAAGCTGAAAACCCTTGTCATTCGTGGCGCGCCCGGAGAGATTCGAACCCCCGACCTACGGATTAGAAGTCCGTTGCTCTATCCAGCTGAGCTACGGGCGCAAATATAAACAAGAAGGTCTTCTACCAGATCCGGGATGAATTGTCCATAAAAAAATCGGCTGGAAATTTTTTAGAGCTTTCAATATATTGCTTTTATCACAATCAGGATAATGGTATACTTTCCCTTTCTTAAAAAGACCGAAGGTATTATTAAAGGTGAATGCCATCAACCAGGAAAATCAGAACAATACTCGACTGACCAAAGGGGATTTTCTCATCCCTGCAAATAAGGCAAAAGTTTCAAGTTCGAAAGCCCTCGTAAAATCCGATCCCATTCAAAGCTACCTGAATGAAATCAGCAGATACAAGCTCCTGACAAGGGAGCAGGAACTTGAACTGGGGAAACGGATCCAGGAGGAAGGGGACCAGGAAGCCGCGTATATCATGACGACCTCCAACCTTCGCCTGGTTGTAAAAATCGCCCTGGAATTCCAGAGAATCTGGATGCAGAATCTTCTGGATCTGATCCAGGAGGGAAATATCGGCCTTGTCCAGGCGGTTAAAAAATTCAATCCCTATAAAAACGTCAAATTCTCTTATTATGCCTCTTTCTGGATCAAGGCCTATATCCTGAAATTCATTATGGACAACTGGCGTATGGTGAAAATCGGAACCACCCAGGGACAGCGGAAGCTCTTTTTCAGGCTGAAAAAGAAAAGCGGCGATTGATAGAACAGGGCTTTGACCCCAAGCCTAAATTATTATCGGAACGGCTGGGAGTGTCCGTCAAGGAAGTGGTTGATATGGACCAGCGGCTTGACAATTGGGACTTAAGCCTTGATGAGCCTTTGAAAAACGATTCCAATACGGAAAGAATCGAATTTATCAATCTGGAGTCGGATTCATCGGAAGACCAGATGGCCAAAAAAGAAATCGAGGACATCCTCCGGGCCAAGGTGGATGAGTTTAAAAAAGGCCTGAATGAAAGGGAATTGGAAATTTTCGAACGCCGTATTTTTTCCGACAGCCCGGAAACGCTCCAGGAAATCGGGGAAGAATATACCATCTCCCGGGAGCGGGTCCGCCAGATTGAAAACAATATTTTAAAAAAAATGAAGGCCTTTTTCAAAAAAGATATGCCGGATTTTGACATGTATGACCACAGCCGGTAACCATCACTGCTATCCGTGAAATGAGACTGAAAACCATGAAACAACCCGTTATATATATTTTTTTTCTCGCCCTTTTCATCTTTAATCTGACCGGCTGCGTCCCCATGGCCCCGCCGACGCAACAAGGCCGGCCTGAAGCAGACAAAACCCTAGCCAACGGGAAAGACAAAGATTTATCGGCCAATTATTATTATCTTGAATCCCGGCTCCACCTGAAAAACAATGAGTTTGACAAAGCCGCCGCTTCCCTTGAAAAGGCCCTGGCCATGGACCCGGAATCCTTTGTCATCACCTGGGATCTGGTCGGTCTCTATCTCCGGCGCCAGGATACGGAAAAGGCCCTGGCCGCGGCTGAGAAACTGGTCCGGATCAACCCGGAAAACGCAGACGGCCTCATGCTTCTCATCGAGCTGAAAAAAGACGCTTTCAATGAAACAGAGCTTCTTGAAAAGCTGAACAAAGTCCTTTCCCTGGACCCTGAAAACAAGGAGGCCTTCCTGCGCCTGGGAAACTCTATCTTGAGAAGGAAAATTATCCAAAGGCCCGGGACCTGTT
>JAAUSZ010000351.1 GCA_012031875.1 Desulfobacula sp. | reverse complement strand
GATGGCATGGGAAATCATGTCAAAGTCAGGGTCAAGGCGCCTAGCCACCCCCTCAATGGAAATAAAGGCCTTCATCATTAAAAGAAATCCGGCGGAATGCGGAGTTTGTGGGCCGCACACAGTTCCAGGAACTGGTTCAGCATCCGCGCGGTTTTGATGTCTTTCAAGGCCTTGGACAGGTGCAGGGACACAAAGAGGGCCACGTCTTTTTCCAGCCGGGGCAGGTCCGGCCGGCTTTCATATTCCCCAAGTTCGCATAACAGCCGGGCCGTAAGCTTATGATTGCTCACCCCAATGCTGTGGATGAGATCCACAAAAATTTCCCGGGTGGTTTTGTCCACAAAGCCGGTCATGCCGAAATCCACCGGGCAGATCCGGTTTTTTCCAGGATGAAGATATTGCCCGGATGGGGGTCGGCATGGAAGAATCCGTGTTCAAAGACCTGCTTCATGATGAAGTCGGCCCCCCTTTGGGTAAGAAGCTTTCTGTCCAGCCCGGCAGCATCTATGGCATCGATGTCATCGGCCTTGATGCCGTCGATATATTCCATGGTCAGGACCCGTTCCCCGGATTCAGCGGCAAAGACCCCCGGAATATGGATGGTCCGGTCATCCTTAAACTGCCGGGCCATCTGTTCCATATTGGAGGCCTCAACCGCATAATCCAGCTCCTTTTCAAGGGTTTTGGCAAATTCTTCCACGATCCGGACCGGGTTGAAAACGGCGGCCTCCTCAATATTGTTCTCCATGATGGAGGCCAGGTGGTGGATGATTTCCAGATCAATCTCAATGGTTTTCCGGATGCCGGGCCTCTGGATTTTGACGGCCACGGGTTCATTGTCCCGGGTGGTGGCCCGGTGGACCTGGCCGATGGAGGCGCTGGCAAAAGGAGTCTCCTCCATGGACCGGAACACCTGGTCATGGGGCAGGCCGAATTCAGAGGCGATAATGGTTTTGACCTGTTCAAACTCAAAGGGGGGCACATGGTCCTGGAGCTTGGCCAGTTCCTGGAGAAGGTCCACCGGGATCAGGTCCGGCCTGGAGGACAGAACCTGCCCCATCTTGATAAAGGTGGGGCCCAGTTCTTCCAGGGCCATCCTGATCCTCTGGGTTTTGGACAGCTTTTCAACCTTTTCATGCCGGGTGACAAAGGGAATGAGCTGAAGACCGGATTCAATATACCGGTCGATATTCATGGCATGAATGATGTTTTCAAAGCCGTATTTTAAAATTAAACGGCAAGGACTCTGCTGGTACCGCAGCAGATGGCGGTACCGCTTGCCCACCCGGCCGATGGTTTTGATGCTCAGCATGCCGGTCCCGCCGCCATGGGCCTATTCATCGGTCAGTTTTTTGGTCAGGGCTGTCCATCCGGTCGTTGACGGGCCTTTGATATCGGACCGGGACGGCAGATCCAGCTTTTTCAGGATCTTTTCAATGCCGGCCTCCAGTTTTTTATCAAATTCCGCCCTGGCCTCTTCATATTTGCCCTGGCAATCCTTGAGAAAATCCCTGGCCTCGTCCTGGCTCATGCTGGATGTCTTGGCAAATTCTTTTGCCAGATCCTCAATTTCCGCTTTTGACCTCAGGGCCAGACCCACGCCGGTCAGCATTGCTTTTTGCAGATAGTCAAACATGGTTCCTCCCTTATTTTGTTCCGAAGGAGACATCCAGGATGTCTTCCACGCTGGTGTTCCCTTCCAGGATGGCATCCATTTTACCACAGGTGGCAGTTAAAAGGGTATGGATAAAAAATTTGGCCGATTCCATCTGTCCTGCATAGAAAGCTGCGTCCTTATTATTCTGGGCAGCCTTTTGGACCGCTTCCCTGTCCAGGCTCCCGGCCTTTTGTGCCAGTTTGGGCGCAGCAATGGAAGCCCGCCACAGGTGCATCCAGGCAAAGGTCACATCCCCGGTCACTTCCAGGAAGGGATGGGCAAAGGCATAGGCGTTCAGAACCCGTTCAGATCCGGCCCGTTGACCCATTTCCTTTGCCAGGGCCTCCAAACGGGATACGGCATGGGCCGTCTTTTCGGCCATGGCCTGGAGCCCGTCTATTTTTTTGCCGCTTCAATGGTGGTTTTCATCTGGTTAAGGAAATAGGCAAAGCTTTCCCCTTTGTTCATGGACAGTTTTCTGCCCAGAAGATCCATGGCCTGGATCCCGTTGGTGCCTTCATAGATCATGAAGATCCGGCAGTCCCGCATGAGCTGCTCCACCGGGTATTCGCAGATATAGCCGTATCCGCCAAAGACCTGGACCCCGTGGGAGCAGACCTCAAGGGCCCTGTCCGTCACATATCCCTTGACAATGGGGGTCAGGACCTCGATGAGGGCGGCCGTATCGGCTTTTAGCTTTGCGTCCCCGGTGGTGTGGACAATGTCCGAGCATTTGCCGTAATAATAAATCAGCGACCGCATGCCTTCGGTATACACCTTCATGTTCAAAAGCTGGCGCTTCACATCCGGGTGCTGGATAATGGTCACATTTTCGGCCTCGGCATTTTTTCCGGCCAGGATATGTCTTCCCTGGACCCGGGTCCGGGCGTATTCCAGGGCATACATATAGGAGCCGACGCCACGGCAAAGCCCTGCATGCCCACAAAGGCCCGGGCCTCATTCATCATCCGGAACATTTCCGGCATGCCCTTGTTTTCTTCCCCCAGGAGGGTGCCGATGCAATCCCCCTTTTCCCCCAGGGACAGGGAGGCCGTGGCATTGCCGTGGATGCCCATCTTATGTTCAAGACCGGTGCAGACCACATGGTTGAATTCCCCCAGGGATCCGTCATCCTTGACATGGTATTTGGGCACCAGGAACAGGGAAATGCCCCGGGTTCCGGCCGGCGCCCCTTCAATCCGGGCCAGGACCGGGTGGATGATATTCTCGCACAGATCATGCTCCCCGGCGGAGATGAAAATCTTGGACCCCTTGATGGAATAGGTGCCGTCCGGGTTTTTGACAGCCGAGGCGGTCAGCGCCCCTACATCGGAACCGGCTTCGGGCTCGGTCAGGAGCATGGTGCCGCCCCATTCCCCGGCGAACATTTTTTTCATATACCGTTTTTTCTGGTCTTCGGTGCCAAAGGCCTCCACCAGTTTGGCCGCCCCGTGGGTCATGCCGTAATAGAGCATAAAGGCGGAATTGGCGCCGATCATATATTCCAGGGCCGCGCATCCCACCAGCCTGGGCATGCCCTGGCCCCCACGGCCGGGTCATCGCACATGGCCAGCCATTCCCTTCGCAGAAAAGTTCCAGGCCCGCTGGAAGGA
>JAAUSZ010000350.1 GCA_012031875.1 Desulfobacula sp. | reverse complement strand
AGTTTCACGGCCACGGCCCTGGAAAACGGCGGCACCGGGCCAACAGTGATGATGAACGCCTGAGCCTCTTCGGCAATTTCGGGTATGAACTGAACGACGAGGCTGAAATCGGCCTGACCCTGCAACGCTCAACAGGTGAATACGGCGCGCCGCCCAACACAATTTCAGATATTACCAACCCCTTTTATAAAGCACCCAAATACGACAGGACCGAAGATTTTGAAACCCTCTCCGGACAGGTGTCCATGAGCTATAATCCTAAAGGAATTTTCGGATTCCGGGGCTGGGCCTTTGCCAACACCCAGGATCAGGATACGGCCCGGTATGATGACGCCACCTACAGCATCATCAAAAAGAAAAACAATTATACCGACTCCAGTGAAACTTCCATCAAAGGGGCAACGCTTCAAACCAGCATGGATCTTGAATCCTACGGAGAAACCGTGCTTTCTTTGTCCGGAGAAAAAGATGAATACACGTCTGATTACAAAAAAGTACTGGTCAATAACGGTCCCCTGGTGCCCTACCATTACGACCGGGATTTAAATATCTATTCAACTGCTCTTGAATACCGGTTTCAACCCTTTTCAAAACTGGATATAGTGACGGGATACAGTCATCACTGGCAAACCAAAGATGTCGGCACCGACGTGGACAAGGGAAGCTATATGCTCGGCACCAGCCTGAAGCTCACCGACAGGACAACCCTCAGGGCGTCCTATGCCAGAAAAATCCGGTTTCCTTCCATCCAGCAACTCTATGACGCCACTTCCGGCAGCCCCAACCTGAAGCCTGAAGAATCGGAAAACTACGAAGCCGGCATTTCCCAGAGATTGTTCAAGGACCTGGACCTTAACCTGACGGTGTTTCAGAACAATGTGGAACAATATATTGAGAAAGATGATTCAACCAGTATTTATGAAAACAATGAAGAATATGAATTCAAGGGATTCGAGGTTTCTCTTTTCAAACCTTTTCTGGAAACCGGCTCCGTCGGCCTGGGCTATTCCCTGCTCCATACCAAGGATAAATCCCCGGGAACGCTGAAGGATGAACTGCAATACCGGCCCGAACATAAATTTACGGTGGACCTGAGCTATACCTTTGGCTTTGGGTTAAGCGCCCATGCTGATTTTATGTATATCGCGGACCAGTATTTTTATTCAGACACCTTCAGAAAAGGGAAACTGAACGATTATTCCATCGTAAATCTGAAGCTGGAACAAAACATATATAAAGATCATTTCTTCATATATCTGGGGGTTGACAATCTTTTGGATGAAAATTATGAAGAATCCTATGGTCTTCCCCAGGCCGGACGCACCGGCTATGCCGGGGTCCGCATGACATTTTAAACGGAGATGACCATGAATTATTTGGTCTGCATTGACGATACGGACATGCCCGGCACCAGAGGAACAGGCTGGCTTGTGGAAGGGTTGTGCAAGATCCTCGAGGAAAAGGGCCTGGCCCGTACCAGCACCATCAGCCGCCACCAGCTCTTTGTCCATGAAGACATCCCCTATACCTCCCATAATTCTTCCATGTGTTTTGAGCTTTCCCTGAAACAGGGAATCATTGAACCGGTGATCGAGATGATGGTCGGTTTTCTGGAAGACCGGTCGGAAAAAGGCTCCGACCCCGGTCTTTGTGTGGCAAAAATGGGGCAAGATATAGACCGGGAGGCCCTGATTGAATTCGGCAGGACCTGCAAAGTGGAAGTATCCTCCAAGACGGCGGCCTATGCCCTTGCCCAAAAACCGGAGTCCATCTTTCAGAACACGGAGGAACGGGCCAGGGAGTTGTGGGCGCCCTGGCCGGCGTGGGGCTCAGGCTTTGTGGAAATGACGGCCGCTACAGGGGATGGTATCATTTTGGCCGGCCGGGAGATATTGTCAGTGTTGAAACCCTGTGCGCCTATCCTTTTGTTAACCGGGTCGTCACTCGCGATGGGGTTCCCCTGCCCATGAATTCCCGGGTCCGGATCGGCTCTGATAAAACAAAGACCGTCCGGATGGGACACCAGCAGGTGATTGTGGCCATTGCCAACGAGGATGCCGCCCATACCGGCATCCCCTTGCGGACCCTCACCAAACAGGAAGCAAAAGCATATTGAACCTGACCCGGAATAACCGGACAGGCTTTTATATCCTGATTTCAGGATTGCCCCTGGCCCTTGTCTGTATTTCCGTTTTCCTGGGCCGGTATCCGGTTTCCGTTTCCGATATCATGGCCCTTGCTTTATCCCCATTCACCGGCCGGACATGGACCCTACCCATGCCGGCATTGTCCTCCATGTCCGCCTGCCCCGGATCATCCTGGGCGCCCTTGTGGGCGGAAGCCTGGCCGTGAGCGGCGCGGCCTTTCAAGGCCTTTTCCGGAATCCCCTGGTCAGCTCCGGCATGCTGGGCGTCAGCTCCGGCGCGGGCTTCGGAGCGGCCCTGGCCCTTATCCTCTTTGACCAATTTTTCTATGTATACCCTTTATCCTTTGGATTCGGTCTTTTGGCCGTATTCCTGTGTTTCTTCATCGGCCGGATCACCGCCTCCACCCAGGCCGTCACCCTGGTCCTGGGCGGGGTGATTGTGGGTTCAATTTTTTCAGCCCTGATTTCATTCCTCAAATATGTGGCCGACCCCTATGACGAACTTCCCGCCATTGTGTTCTGGCTCATGGGGAGCCTTTCAAGGGCTGAATACGGCCAGATCCTCACGGCAGGCCTTCCCATGGTTGCAGGCTCCCTGGGCCTGGTGGTCATCCGATGGCGGTTGAATATCCTGGCCATGGGAGATAAGGAAGCCCATTCCCTCGGCCTCAACGTAAACCTGAACCGGATCTTCGTCATTGTCTGCGCCACCCTGGCCACGGCCGGGGCTGTCTGCGTCAGCGGCGTCATCGGGTGGGTGGGCCTTGTGGTGCCCCACATGGGCCGGATGATAGTCGGAAACGACAACAGGGATCTCATCCCCGTCACCTTTTGCATGGGGGCTGCCTTTCTTGTGCTGGTGGACGATATCAGCCGGCTCATCAGCAGCAGTGAAATGCCCCTGGGAATTTTGACTTCCCTCATGGGCGGCCCGTTTTTTATTTATCTCTTAAAAAAAACAAGGGGACGGGAATGGTAGGGGAAAGTACCGGGGAGGCCCCTTTCATCAGCCTTGAAAACGGAAGCTTTTCCTTTGGAGAGGCCCTGATCTTCAAGGATGTGACCCTGAGGGTCTCAAAGGGGGGAAATCCTCTGCCTTCTGGGCCCCAACGGATGCGGGAAGACCACCC
>JAAUSZ010000108.1 GCA_012031875.1 Desulfobacula sp. | reverse complement strand
CCTGCTGCATCCAGCGGGGGGCATGTTTTTTCTGCCCGCTGAAAAAATCAAAAGCGGCTCCGACCCCGATCATGACACAATGAAGCTGATCTTTATGGCTTGCCATCCATTTTTCCTGTTTGGGGCAGCCGATACCGACAAAAAGAATCCTGATTCCGGAAGCATTAATGGCTTGGATATAGCTGGTATCTTCTTTTTGTGTTAACTCTCTGAAAGGAGGGGAAGTCGCAAAGGGGATACTGAGATCAGGATATGTGGTTTTTAAAAAAGGATAAAGCCGGAAAGGCTTTTTTCCGTTCCCCCGGAAAGGCCTATGGGAATTTTGGCTTTCTCGGCTGCCTTGCAGACAGCTAAGAGTAAATCCGAGCCCCTGACCTGGGCAGCCTTTCTTTCTCCCAGCAGTTTTTGAGCCCATACCAGGGGTTTCCCGTCCGGAACCACCAGGTCGGCCCCATTCACAACCCTACAAAAATCAGGGCTGTCAAAGGATTCCATGCACATGTGAACATTTGAAACGCAGATGTATTTGCCGGATTCAGCCAAAGCCCATTCCATGATTTGACCGGATGCATGAGGATACGAAGTGACATCCACACACATATTTAATAATTTATATTGGTTTCGCATATCCACCGGTTTTATGTTCTTCGATCACTTTATTGTATATGTCCATCAGCAATTCATAATTTTTTTCAGGAGTATATTTTGTTTCATATTCATTTCTGGCATTGATACCCATTTGGATCAGCCTCTCCGGAGAGGCAAGCATGGCACTGACCTTTTCTGCCAGATCGTCTGCATCCCCGGCTTTGAAATGCATTCCCGTGATTCCGTCCTGGATGATTTCTTCCATGCTCCCCAATCTTGAAGCCAGAACCGGCAGCCCGCAGGCAAAGGCTTCGACTATAACCAGGGGGAAACCTTCATAACAAATCGAAGGCATGATGAGAAATGAGGATTCCATCATCTTATGGGTCACTTCTTCTTTGGATAATTGCCCTAAAAAAGTGATATTGTCCGGCGAATTCTTCTTTAGCTCACTGAAAAGCGGCCCGGTTCCTGCAATTTCAAGCGGGTAATGAATATTTTTCCAAGCCTTGTTGAGAATATCAACCCCCTTTTCAGGGCTTAACCTGCCGACAAAAAGAGCTTTCCCATTGCGGTTAGGATGGATCGACTTTTCTGATTTTAACGGATCTTCAACAAAATTCGGTTTGACGATTATTTTGTTTGCCGGAAAGTCCGCTTCAATAAATTTATTTTTACCGAATTCAGTAAGTGCAATAAAACGATTAACTTTGTATTGCCAGGTGAGTTTTTTTCGATGGTATGCCACCATCCGCGCAACAGCAAAGGAAGCAAAAAAGGAATTCCGGTAGCACGTATGAAGAGCGCCGTTATAAGGGGAAGCGGTTACACAGATTTCACATATTTTTCCGTCCCTCATTAGAAGAGCCCCCGGACATATGGTTCGATAATTGTGAAGGGTCTGGACAACAGGCACGCCTGCTTCAATACAGGCATCATAGACAGAGGGTGTCAACAGCGGGAAAAAATTGTGGACATGGACAATATTAGGATTAAGTTCGATGATTTTTTTAAAAATGATTTGTTTTTGGTCTTTCGAATATGGTGCCTTTAAGCCAATTCTGATTTTTGAAGATAGGTCTGTTATCTTTATGTTCTCAATACAGTAAGTTTTATATATCAAGCCCTTTGCTTTGAATAAGTTAGTTTCTATTCTAACAACAAAGTCTTCCCCTCCTTGATTAATATAACTGTTATGAATTAATAGGATGTTCATAAACTGAGCCTGATTCTAACTTGAACATCACTCGATTTGATATCGTGATAGCTTAGTACTATTAAAAAAAGAAGAAATAATTCACTGGAAGCACCCCCAATCCCAACAGACATTATAGAAGAGATAAGAATAACTGGCCATATACTCCAGAGGATGGAAAGATTCGATTTTCGATCACTATAGTTTTTTAATGAGACAGATAAGTAATAGATTAGTGCAATAAACCAAGGCAGGAAACCCAAAACACCAACCCCCATAAAAACTTCAAGGAAACCATTATGGGCTGTAGAAATAGTATCGCTAAAGCCTTTCAAGTTAGAGAGAGAGAACAATACTCTTGATCCAATACCAAATCCTGAACCGAAGAAAGGGTTTTCTTTGCACAACTCTAAAGCGTGCTGCCACAAGATTGTTCTGCCGCTCAATGTTGAAGTAATATGTGCGGCTTGATTGCCTTGAACAAAACTGAAAATAGAGGAGGCAAGATCAGTGAAATCCATTATAGGTATTATTGAAAGTGGTATGGCCAATAAAGTGAACAATTTTTTATTTTCAAAATAAACTAATGATAATAATCCAAGCAAAACAATGCCAATTGATGTGCGACTAGTTGAAAGTAGCAATGTAGCAATAAAAAAGAGGAGATATCCAAGAATAAGTGGAGACAGCTTTACCCTCTTTGGTATTGCATTAATAATGACAATAATAATTAGGGCAGAATAGTAACCAACACTATTAGCAGATAAAAATGGCGCTGCAATTCTGCTATGAGTAATAATAGACAACCCCCCAAAGGTCGGTTCAATAAATTTAGAGAATCCTAAAAACCATCCCAAAAAAGCTATTAGAACTTGAACTGCCATCAAGTATATTGCAATATTAAAAAAACTCATTAAGCGTTTGCGGTTGTTATTGCAGCTTGATGCTGCCAAAATAGTTACCATACCAATTAACACTTCGATGCTTTTCCCTGCTGTTGCAATAGGTGTATATGACCAGAAAATAGATAGTAGGGAGAAGATAACATAAAGAAATATAGTCTTAAGCCCAATTTTATTTGGTAATCTTATGACTTTCAAATAGGGGAATATTAGGAGGATCGCTATGGCAATAGAAAACCCTCTGAAAAGCATAGCAGTTGATAGTTTCCCAGAAATTACTGAAGCTGAATCTCTTATGTCAAAAAATTTATTAGAAATAGAAGCAAAGATAAAGGCAAACCCTAATATTCCCGTTTCCTTTAAAATTGATATCCACGACAAAAAAGATAAGGGATGAAACTGAAAATTATCATTTGATTTCATTTCCACCCCTCTTTTTTTAAAAATTCCAGTATATTTATATTATTATATGTTTTTTCTATAGTATGATTCCAGGCAAATTTTTTAATACGTTCTTTAGAACCATTCTTAATAACCTCATACAATTTATTTTAGAGATTATTTTTTCGATACTTTTTGATAGAAAATCGATAACCTCATCTTGGTATTTCGAAGCAACAGGTACTTTTATCCCGCAGGAGCCATCAATGATAACGCCTGGTCCTCCAAGATCCAGACAGACGACCGGAAGTCCCTGGGCCAATGCCTCTAGAACCACCATTCCTCCTGAATCATGCAGGCTGGGAAATAAAAAGAGATGATGGGTTTGGTACAATTTGATGAGATCCTGTTTTGAAAGCCAGGGTATCCATTCTGTTTTTGAGGCAATACCAAGTTCTTGCGCCTGTTTTTTCCATTCGGATTCTTCGGTCCCCTCTCCAACCATTGTCAGTTGAATATCGGAAAATTGTTTTGCAACTTCAGCTATTGCTCGAAGGCCCAGATGCATACCTTTCCAGTATAGGAACCGCCCGACAAAAAGTATTTTAAATTTTTCAGACGATTTTGATGCTACCCTGACATCTTGTTCATGCCATTTATCACTGATCCCTATAGCTAATTTAACCTTGGTTTTAAAATGGAATTTTGGAGGGATCAGTTTTTTGTCTGGTCAGACGTTACAAAAATTGTCTCGGCCTTGTTCAACATTGATCTGATAAGCGGGTCAAACCGAATGTAACAATTTGCGCCATCCCGAAGTAAATCCAGCATCACACCTCTTATGGGATAACCGGCGCGTAATCTTCTGGGTGCTGTTTCCCCACCAGCGACAGGTCCTAATATAAAACGTGTTTTCAGGCGGCCCATAAAGGAGGGAAACCGTATGCTTACAAACGTGACATGATGAACAATATCGAAATTCACAGAGGTGTGTATTCTTTTTGCGAGTTTATAAGCACCAAATTGCCAGACGGAATAAAACAAATATATTCCGCCCGGCAATCTTTTAAGCCGGATGGCCCAGGCCGGAAGGTCATAATAAATAAAGTGAAGATTTGCTCTGGATGGATATTGTATCAACTCTTTTTCTATGGAATGTTGATTGTTGGCCCGGGTGAGCACCCATACATCATGACCCAGTTTTGCCGACTCAATGGCCCAATTCCATCCCACCTCTGGTTCTGATCCCTTGTTGGGTTCGCAGGCATATGCGGATAGCAATATTTTCATTGTCGGCTGATCCGGTGAATCTGTTGAATCAGGAAGGCTCCATAAGAATTTGTGGAAAAAAGGCCGGAACCGATGAATTTTTTTATCAGATATAGCGTGTAAAATTGCTTGATATTGTTTTGGGCCAAACCTATCCTTTTCATATATAGTGCAACTAAAGGGGACTCAAGGATTTCTTTAAAAGGGTTTGGGCCTCCAAAGAGGTGGGCCTGGATACAGAAAAAGTGACTGAGATCCCATAGCGGCAATCCATTCAGATCTGAGTCTTCCCAGTCAATGGCCGTGATCTCATCATTTGTCAGCCGTTTAAGATTCCAGGGTGCAAAATCACCATGGATGATCAGAAAAGGAATCGGGCTTTTGCCTTGAAGCGTTTCGGAAACCTTATGGATGGAATCTTTTTCCATTTCAGTAAATGCGGATTGCTGTTTAGCAAGCATATCCTGAACTATTTGTTTTTGCTCATCAAATGTAGTGGTTTTTCAAATCGCGGAAGTTTCAAGAGCCAGTTAATATGGGCTTTTGTCAATTTCCTGGATGTCAGGCGCCCGGAGATTACCGTTTGAACTGTTTTAGCGCCATTATCTTCAATGCTGATAATTTTAGGTATTCCGGGAACATTGAACTCGGCTATTTTTTTCAGCATATCGGCTTCCCGTGTCAAATTTTCCAGGGTGCTTTTTTTTAAAGCGACCTTCACCACATTTACAGGTATGCCGGTTACAGGGTTAATAAATGTGGCAACCGCTTTCTGATGAGGGCCCGGCGTGCCGACATAAATTACGGGAACTAATTTTTGTCTGGGTTTGGCATCTTGAGCATGTGCTTTCTCAGGGATAAATTCCAGTGTGCCGATGCCTTGGATTTTTTTTAATAATCTTTTGAATACAGAAACAGTATTAATTTCCATTTAATGTATGACCAGGGTTTATAAGGTCTCCACTGGCATAAGACTGGAATTCCAAAACGGGGATCATCCGGGATAATCCATCGCAAATTCCCCTGGCCGGGGATGGTGAAAAATGTATATGATTCATTAGAATCTGCGAAATAATTTATTTTCTCCGAAGCATCATTGAATATCAGTCCAAGGATATTAATCGCTTCCCGTTCCCGGTTCAATTTGAAATCACTCTATTGTTTATGCGCTTGTTCATAAATTTCAGAACGGTATCATTGATTTCGCTTGCTGTTTCTTCTATGGACCGGTCGGTGTTCAAAACAATATGCTGAGAGCCCCAATGTGTAAAATTAGAATAGGCATTCCGTTGACGTTCGGTTTCAGAAAAAGGGACTTCCTGTTTTCTTGACTGTATGATCCGGGCCGTGCATCCAGCACCAGAAACAGGTCCGGTTTCGGAATCAGATACCCGATCAACATGGCAAGCCACATGGGAGCTTTATATCTATACCGTTTGGGATCAATCATCAAATCATGATAATAGCGATCAAATAAAATAAGGTGGGAACGGGCCTTCAAAGGATAAAGAACAAATATGAACCCCAAGACATAGTCCAATAGGAAATAGATTAATTTTAAGGCGGAAGCAATGGCGCTGCGCGGTTTTTGAGCATGGGGATCATAGACAGGGGCGTTTGTCCCGCCTTTTTTAAAGCTGAAAAAATTTGGACGCAGATGAAAACAACGAATCCCTCTGAATGCAGGAGCAAGTTCTTTTTGGAGTATAGCGCCCAAGGTGCTTTTGCCGCATCCATCCGGGCCAAGGAGAGCAATTATAATACCGGTGGGTTGAAAAACACGTTTGATTTTTCGGCCGGCTTCTCTGAAAAAATCCCTGGCTGAAGGCCTGGTATTTTTTATAAGGTGTTTTTTTAATTCCGGCATTGCATCATGTAATATAGAAAATTTATTATCTTTTATCCATAGACTGATGTTGCTTGCAGTTTCAGCGGGCCAGAAGATTTCCAAATTTTTAATGCAGAGTTCCGGATATGTTACAAATTGTTTCTGAAGATGTTTAAACTGGGGTTCATTTATTGTTCCCTTATCTATTTTTTTTATAAAATAGTATATGAATTCCATTTCCGGTGAAAGGGTTTTAAAAAGGCTTTGATGTCCTTTCTCTGCCCCGGCATTTGTATTTCTCAGTAGATCAACTGCCCTTAAGAGCGGTTTACCAATTCGATAGTAGTCGCTGCAAATATCAAGGGCAATATAAGACAATTTTTCATCTTTATTTTTCCAGGCCAGAACGAAATAGGACGCACAGAATTCATGTTGAAGAAGCTGTACCAATACAGCGTCAGTCTGTTCCGTGAATTCCCGGATAATATCCGCGCAATTTTTATAGTCTTTAGGCAGCAATACCATGTCAACGTCTGAATGTATGTCATGGGGATAGTCTGCTGTATCGCCAAGAACGGCGTAGGGGATGTTTCTTTTTTCCAGATATCTGACAAAGGCCAGAAAATGTTCGCCGGGCGACATGCTGCTATCCCTTTAGAAATGATCGGTTCAAGGATTGGTAGAGATAAAGGGCAATGCCGAGTTTTGAAATTAATAATCCGGCCATAAGACCATGGAGCTTGAAATAATGAATCAGTGGATAGGCAGATACCAGACTGAAGCCTCCTACAAAAAAACGAGTAAAACAAGGGCTTGGTCTTTTCCAAAGCCCGCAAACCTGAACTGACCGGCATGCTAAGAAAGCTGAAAATATAAACCAGGCAAAACCATCTTAAAACATAGGCATATTCTCCGGATTCAGGCCCATACAGCAATGAGAGCAGAATGGCGGGGATGCTGAATGCGATTAAAGCAACAGCGGTTGTTGCCGATGTGCCGATGAGGGTCAGTTTTCGAAGATATGCCGACATGGCGGCCATTCCACCTTTGGCCAGCTCTTTTGCAGCACGGGAAGGGGCGAAATTCTCCATGGCCTGAAACAGAACATGGGTCACCCCGATTATGTTTTGAGCTGCCTTTACGCCTCCAACCGCAACCGGACCTAAAATGCTCCCGGCGATCACCAGATAAAAATTTCCGGAGATCCATTGCATCATGGCAGACGCAATCATCCATTTTGAGAAATCCCAGTGCTTTTTTGACATTTCCTTAAACATGCTGCGAGTTGTGGTAATAGAACCGATTTTCATCATTCCTGCTATTATTGCAATCGCTGATGTGCCCGATATCAGCCAAAGCACCCTGGGGGTATTCAGAGGCAAAATTTTAAAAAGGAAAAGTAAAAGGAATACCTGCCCCAAATAACTTATGGCGTCGTTGAGAAAGGCCTGGCCTAATTCATCGGTGACAAAAAAATAACGCCGGATAAAATCCTGAAACTGCCATGAGAACAAAGCAGCAGCCAAAGGCAGTGCAATGCTGCCTGTATTCCAATCTGGAAAAATCAAACTGCTGATCCATCCTGCAAACCAAAGGGCAAAAAAGCAGGTTGAAGACCAAATCAGTTGATGAATGAAAAGTGTCCCGTAATAAGATGGCCCATCTTCTTTTTTCTGTTTGGGGCCGATGCTCATCATGGGCGCAATGATTCCAGCCTGCTGGAAACTGTTGCATAAAAGGACAGCCATCCAGGCAAGGGTAAACCTGCCGTATTCTTCAAGCCCTAAATAACGGGCGAGAAGAATTCCGGTAAGAAAATTGACACCGCTCACCATGGCCTGATCAGCCAGAGCCCAGTTCATATGGCGATATCTATTAATGAAAGAAAACACTTAGAGGGGATGCACACAAAAAATTTTATGAACGACTGGATCGTATTTCCAGAAAAGCAGCATAGGCTGTTTCGATGCCTTTTTTCAGAGAGGTTTGAGCTTGCCAGCCCAGTTCATTCATTTTTGAAACATCCAGAAGTTTTCTGGGGGTTCCATCGGGTTTTGAAGGGTCATATACAATGTCTCCGTCAAATCCGGTGATTTTTTTGATCAGTTCGGCCAGCTCCTTGATGCTGATATCTTCGCCTGTGCCGATATTGAAAAGAGGATTGTTTCTATAATCTTCATCGGAAAAAATCTTCGTCATGATAAAGAGGCAGGCATCGGCCAGGTCATCCACATGGAGAAATTCCCTTTTGGGGGTTCCCGTTCCCCAGACCGTAACTGAAGGTTGACGGTTCTGTTTTGCTTCATGAAATTTTGAGATCAGGGCTGGCAGAACATGGGAGGTTTGAAGGTCGAAATTGTCATTGGGACCGTAGAGGTTTGTGGGCATGACCGGGATGAATTTTGTGCCGTGCTGGCGGTTGTAGGCCCAGCACATTTCAATGCCTGCGATTTTGGCCACGGCATAGGCGGAATTGGTGGGCTCCAGGGGGCCGGTCATAAGATATTCTTCTTTCATGGGCTGGGGGCAGAGTTTGGGATAGATGCAGGAGGAACCCAGGAACAGCAGCTTTTTAACCTGATGGGCAAAGGACTGATGGATGATATTGGTCTGGATGGCCAGGTTCTGGAAAATAAAATCTGCCGGATAGGTGCTGTTGGCCATGATTCCGCCGACCTTTGCCGCAGCAAAGAAGACATGATCCGGTTTGGTTTCTGTAAAATATGCAGATACGTCCTGAGTGTCCATGAGATCCAGCTCTGCATGGGAAGGGGTTAAAAGGTGGGTGAACCCTCCTTTTTCAAGCCTGCGGACCAGGGCCGAACCCACGAGGCCCCTTGCCCCGGCGATGAAAATTTTATCGGTTTGTTTCATTTTTATTCATTATAGTCAAAGGTGTTATAACCGTGGGTCTGGCACAGATGGTCTTTTTTCGCATTGGCAAGGTCGGCCCGGATCATTTCTTTCACCAGGTTTTCAAAAGTGATCTCTGGCTCCCACCCGAGTTTGCGCTTGGCCTTGGACGGGTCTCCGAGAAGGGTGTCCACTTCCGTGGGCCTGAAATAGGTTGGATCAACGGCAACAATGGAAACACCTGTTTTTTTGTCCACGCCTTTTTCATCGATACCGCTGCCCTGCCAGTCGATTTCCATGTTCAGGTCCTTGGCGGCCGTGTTGACAAAATCCCGGACGGAATACTGTTTCCCCGTGGCAATGACATAGTCCTCGGGTTTGTCCTGCTGAAGCATGAGCCATTGCATCCGGACATAGTCTTTGGCATGGCCCCAGTCCCGTTTTGCATCCAGGTTGCCCAGGTAAAGGCAGTCCTGGAGGCCGAGGCTGATGCGGGCCAGGGCCCGGGTAATCTTCCGGGTGACAAAGGTTCGCCCCGCAGGGGGGACTCATGGTTGAAGAGGATGCCGTTGCAGGCGTAGAGGTTATAGGCTTCCCTGTAGTTAACTGTGATCCAGTAGGCATAGAGTTTGGCGACGCCGTAGGGGCTCCTGGGATAAAAAGGGGTTGTTTCGGTCTGGGGGGTTTCCCGGACCTTGCCGTAGAGTTCGGAAGTGGAGGCCTGGTAAAACCGGGTCTTTTTTTCAAGGCCCAGAAGCCTTATACCTTCCAGGAGCCGCAGGGTGCCGAGGGCATCAGTATCGGCCGTGTATTCAGGGGATTCAAAAGATACGGCCACATGGCTTTGGGCCGCCAGATTGTATACCTCGTCGGGTTGGACCTGCTTAAGTATCCGGATCAGATTGGTGGCATCGGTGAGATCCCCGTAGTGGAGGATAAAATTCCTGTTTTCCACATGGGGGTCCTGGTAAAGGTGGTCGATGCGGTCGGTATTGAAAAGTGAGGCCCGCCGCTTGATGCCGTGGACCTCATATCCTTTTTGAGCAGGAATTCGGCCAGGTATGCCCCGTCCTGCCCTGTGATCCCTGTAATGAGCGCTTTTTTCATCATGCTCCTAATAAGTTTTAACCCAGATCCTATTCTTTTAATGGGAAGAGTGGCGGTACACGACCAATTCTATACAATCCTCAAGCCATTTCTCATAATCTCCACTGCCATCGGATTATTTTCATTAAATTCTGAAATCAGATATGGATGTGGTTCTATATCCGGATCAATACTCCTGGCTAATTTTGTTAGCAAAAACGGAAATCAAATGCGTCTCCTACAAAACTATCGGTGACGAGAGCCAGGTCGATATCGCTCCACTCATCTGCGGTGCCTTTTACATATGATCCAAACATGTGCGCCTGGAGTATGTGAATATTTCTGGCTTTCAGAAGTAATATATACTGCTGTATTTTTTTATAGATCATCTGGTTATCTTTTCCAGCATCCATGTTCGCAGTCCTTCTATTGTTTTAATATTCTTCGCTGTGAAATCTTTGGTGCATTTTTTGTGGAACTCGCACTTGTACTCTTCATATCTCGCTTCAATGTTGAACAGGGTAATGTACTGAAGTGCATCCTTCTGCTCCTCGGTCATTTCAAGGTTACACTTTAGAGCCAATTTATAAAGATCGTGTATCCTTGGGGCTAAAGAGTGTCAATGCTCTTTAGCATAGCAGGCCTTCAGCAATTTCTCGATACAGAGATGACCTACAAACAGTGCCCATACATGTTCACCATTGGCAAACATATTAGTCATTGAGTTGTAGTTCGTTTTCGATGATTCAATCCAATATGCAATGATCTCATTTCATATATCGCTCTGGCATGGTATTCTTTTTTAATATAAATTTCAACAAGATAGACAAGATTTTGTATCCCGGGAAATAGCTCCGCCCTTTCGGTTACAATAACTCACCGGACAAAATGGGGAGCGGGAATTTTATCAAACCTTTAGAAGCCGGTTTTTTTCAGCAGGACCTCTGCCGGAAAGCACCACGGCCGATTAACATTCTTTACTGCACAATTCCTTGGAATTTTCATGGGCTTCTGAAAGGCGGTGCTTTAAATATTGGATCCCGTCTTCGTCATACTCGGAAAGATCAAAGCAGTAGCCGTCTTCGCCCAGCAGACCTTCGGGAATGAGATCGCCTGCTTCGTCCGGGTCCGTGACCATTTCCCCGTAAAAACATACGGAGAGCCATCTTTCGTCAGGGTTGTCATCAATAACATCCACCATGGCAAAAGGGAACGCGTTTTCTGGCTTTTGTGTTTCGGGCGAAGCGAAAAGCTGACGCCCGGCCGTTCATTAAAGTCAAGGGCGGTGTCGTCAAGGGTTTTAAGGTGTTCATACAGTTCGGAAAATGCCTGTTTTGTCCCGGATTCGGTTTCAGTCCAGTTCCGGATAAAATTTTCAATGGGGTTCACGAGTTATTCCTTCATGTGTTTTAAGAGGTGTCCAAGTTCAGGAAAGATCAGGGCGTTGCAGGCCAGTTTGCAGGCTTTGATGCTGCCCGGCATGCAGAAGACAAGGGTTTTCCCGATGATCCCGGCCGTGGCTCTGGAAAGGATGGCCGCGGAATCGATTTCTTCAAAACTGAGTTGCGCAAAAAGAGGGCCAAAGGCGGTCAGTTCTTTTACAAACAAGGGCTTGACGGCCTCAATGGTCACATCCTTGGGGCTGATGCCGGTGCCGCCGGACATGATCACGGCGTCCGGGGAGATTTTTTCGGTCACATGCAGGATCAACTCCCGGATGGCGGCAATGTCATCGGTGACCACCTGATGAATCACGACCTCATGGCCTTCCTTTTTGGCCTGTTTTTTAATCCAGGCCCCGGATTCGTCTTGGTCCAGGCCCCGGGTGGTGGAGACGGAAAGAACAGCCACCCGGATATGGTCCGGCGCATTTTTTTTATGGTCCGACGTACTCATGATTTAATCCTGTTCCATATAGACAAGGTCCTGTTGGTCATGTTCAGCCACAAGGACGTTGATCATGTCTTCATGTTCGGTGTTGATGGAAAGTCCCTTGTAATCCGCTTGGATGGGGAGTTCCCGGTGGCCCCGGTCAATGAGGATGGCCAGTTCGATGCGGGAGGGCCTGCCGAAATCCATGAGGGCGCCCATGGCGGCTCGGATGGTCCGGCCGGTGAAGAGGACGTCATCCACCAGGATAATGTCCATATCATCCACGGAAAAGGGGATATTGGACGGCCTTACCGTGGGCTGGCGGCTGATCTTTGTCCAGTCGTCCCGGTACATATTGATATCCATGCTGCCCACGGGAAGGGTGACATTTTCGATCTGCCGGATCTGGTCGGCTATCCGTTTGGCCAGAAAATCCCCCCGGGTCTGAATCCCAACAAGGGCAAGGTTCTTTGTTCCCCTGTGCTTTTCAATGATTTCATGGGAGATCCGGGTGATGACCCGTTTAAAATCCTGTTCATTCAAAAGGGTTTTTTGTTTTTTCATATCCAGGGCTTTTCCTTGGTTTATATGCGTTTTAAAATCCTTATCATCTTTTTTATGGGGGGCAACACCTTGATTTTAAGTTTGACTTGCTATAATCAGAATAGGATGGAAAATGAACGAGGGTCGGGACAGGTGAGGATGAAATTTGATGTGACGGGCGTGATCCTGGCGGGCGGAAAAAACAGCCGTCTGCCCGGAGAAAAAAAGACATTCCGGAAGATCGGGGAGGAGATGATCCTTGAAAGCATTTACAAGGTATTTTCAAGCCTTTTCAAGGAAGTCATGATTGTGGTCAATGACCCTGAGGATTTTGCCGGCTGGGACATGACCATCGTCACCGATATCATTTCTTCCAGATGCGCTTTGGCAGGCCTTCATGCCGGGCTTTTCTACGCCTCTTATCCCTATGTCTATGCCACGGCCTGTGATACGCCCTTTCTCAGGCCGTCCGTGGTGGAGCATATTGTGGGAAGGATTGAGAAAGGCTATGACGTCATTGTGCCGAGAACCGATGACGGGCTTGAAACCTTGTCCGCAGCCTATTCAAAGGAATGCCTTCCCCTCATCGAAGAGAATCTCAAAAAAGATATCTATATGATTAAAAAATTTTTCAGGCCGGGCAGGGTAAAGGAGATCCCCATCACGGAATTAAGGTCCCTGGACCCGGAACTTCAGTTTATCTTTAATGTGAACACCCCGGAAGACCTTGAACGGGCAAGGATGATGGCCGGTAAGAATCCGGAATGAATTAAGGAGAAAACCATGAATATCCAGACAATGCTGGAACAGATCAAAAAGCATCCGGACTACCATAAGGCCGGGATGATTTTATGCCATAACGGGGTGGTCCGGGAAACCTCCCGGGAAGGCGATGAGGTAACGGGCCTTGAGATAAGCGTTGACCATGAAAGGCTGTCCCGGATTATCAGCGAACAGAGAAAACGGCCGGGGATCGTTGAGATCCTTATTCATATCAATGAAGGAAAGCTTCTGAAAGTGGGGGATGATGTCATGTTCCTGGTGGTGGCGGGAAATATCCGGGAAAACGTCATCGCGAGCCTGACCGATACCCTGAACCTTGTCAAATCCCAGGTGACGAGCAAAAAACAGTTTTTTACGCAGGCTGAAAAATGACGGAATTTACCCATCTGGACAAGGATGGTCGGGTCAGAATGGTGGATGTGGGGGAAAAAACGGAAACCCATCGAAAGGCCGTTGCCGGCGGCAGGATTTCCATGGAAGCGGACACCCTTGCAAGAATCATGGATGAAAAGGTCAAAAAGGGAAATGTCCTTGAAGCCGCTAGAATCGCCGGGGTCATGGCGGCCAAAAGAACCTCGGACCTGATTCCCATGTGCCACCCCCTGAACATCACCCATGCCAGGGTTGATTTTTCCTTTGACACCAAAGCCCATGCCGTTGATATTGAGGCCGAAGTGTCCCTGACCGGCAGAACCGGGGTGGAAATGGAGGCCCTGACCGCGGTTTCCGTGGCAGCCCTCACCATATACGACATGTGTAAATCCTATGACAAGGCCATGAGGATATCGGATATCCGGCTTAAATTCAAATCCGGGGGCAAAAGCGGAACCTATACTGCAACATAGCCCGGTCTCCCTTGAGAACCTGGCCTGGCTCCTGTCCGGGTTCGGTCTCGGGGTGGTCCTCTGCGCCGTCCTGGCCAAGTCAGGAACTCTCTTTTTTTCCAAAAAGATGAAGACCCTTTCCAGTGAGGCCTTGTTTGAGAATTCAACCCGGTTCATGGAACTTGCAGACCGGTATTTTTCCTCCTATGTCAAGGAGGCCCGGAAGGATTTTGACATCAAGGGAAACGAGATCATCAAAACCGTTGATCCGGTCCGCCAGGTCCTGGACAAATATGAGACCCGGCTGACCCTCATGGAAAAGGAAAGGGAAAAGGCCTACGGCTCCATCACGGAAAAGCTCCTGGAAATGGGGCGGACCCAGAACCATCTTTCCATTGAAACCGGGAATCTGGTAAAGGCCCTGCGGGTTCCCCATGTCCGGGGGCGGTGGGGGGAAATGACCCTGAAACGGGTGGCCGAGCTTGCCGGCATGAGCGAATACTGTGATTTTGAAGAGCAGCTTGCTTCCGGCGGGGGAAAAGGATCCGTCCGGCCCGATATGGTCATTACCCTGCCGGGCAACCGCAACATCATTGTGGATGCCAAAGTTCCCCTCATGGCTTACCTGGACGCCCTTGAAGCCCGGGACGAAAAGGAGAAGCAGGAACGGATGAAGGACCACGGCCGCCAGGTCATGGCCCATATTTCCAACCTGGCCTCAAAACAGTATTTCCTGGAAATCGGACCTTCCCCGGAATTTGTGGTCCTGTTTATTCCGGGAGAGAATTTTTTCTCCGCCGCCCTAACGGTTTATCCGGACCTGATCGAAAAAGGCATGGAAAAAGGGGTGGTCCTGGCCACGCCCACCACCCTGATTGCACTCTTAAAGGCGGTTTCCTATTCGTGGAAACAGGAAAAAAGTCATGAGCATGCAGAAGAAATCAGGACTCTCGGCATGGAGCTTTTTTCACGGCTTTGCAGCATGACGGACAATATCAACCAGCTCGGCAAGGACATTGAAAAATGTGTGGCCGGTTACAACCGGACCGTGGGCGTCATGGAGACCAGGGTCATGTCCACGGCCAGAAAACTGGAGACCCTGAAGGTTTCCGGAAAAACCATGGAAGACCTTCATCCCCTGGAATTTTCAAAAACCAAGACCCGGGAGTTTAATAAGTCATATGAGGAAAGTGAATAAGAGGGTGTTGACCTATCAAAAACTGGTCTGTGCGTTGATTTTTATCTGCATGGTTTGCGGGTGCCGTCCGGCCATCAAAGAGGAAAAAGAAGCAGGCCCCTTAAAAAAATTAAAACCGGGAGAATATCCCTTGTTCATGGATCATATGGACTATCAGGGCCTTTTGGAATCCATGGACAACAGCCTGATCTATTTCAGAAAAGTCCCCGTGGAAAGGCAATTTACCTATGAAAAGGAAATTTACACGGCCGGGCATATGATCCGATCCCTTGAAACCCTTAAAGCCTTTCTGGGAACCCATCCTTCCACAGAAGAAATGAACGGGTTCATCAAGGACCGGTTCCTGGTGTATGAAGCCATCGGCAATGAGAACGGCCAAGTCCTTTTTACCGGGTATTTTGAGCCCACCTATGAAGGCAGGCTGCAAAGGAGTGATGAATTCCCCCACCCGCTTTTTTCCAAACCTGACGATCTTCTGGAAATTGATCTGCCCTTGTTTTCCGATCAGTACAAGGGCCATAAACGCCTAGCGGCAAGGGTGAATGAGGTGGCTAAAAAGGTGGTGCCCTATTATACCCGGAAAGAAATCACCGCTTCAAAG
>JAAUSZ010000107.1 GCA_012031875.1 Desulfobacula sp. | reverse complement strand
CTATTTCACTGCCGGTTCAGGGAACGACAGGGCCTGGGTGAGGACAAAGGCGGCCTGGAGGTAGGAGGTCGGGCACAGGGGGAAGCATTCCTTGCACGCATGGCATTCCCCTGGCTGCGATCTCCGGGATAAAGCTGATCTCCTTGTGCACGCCTCTGTCTACAAAACCGAGGGCGTTCTTTTGGGCCACTTCCGCGCAGTACCGGACGCAGAGCCCGCAGTGGATGCAGAACGAGGGGTCCTTTTCGTAGCGGTTGGGGACGGCTCCGTATTCGGCGGCCAGTTCCAGGAGCGGGGGCGAGTCCGGCGCATGGGCCATGAGCAGTTCGATAATGGTTTTACGGATGCGGTCCACCTTGGGGGAGCGGGTCCGCACGATGATGTTCTTTTCGGCAGGATAGACGCAGGACACAACAAGCTTGGTCCAGCCCCTGGATTCCACCTCCACGATGCAGACCCGGCAGCCCCCGAAGGGTTCCAGTTTCTCATGGTGGCACAGGGTGGGGATGTGGATTCCTTCTTTCTGGGCCGTTTCCAGGACCGTCATGCCCGGATCCGCCGATACTTTTTTCCCGTCTATCTCAAATTCAATCATTTTCTTTACTCTTTTTTTTAATCGTTCTTTGGTCTTCGGGCAGGGGCGAGGGGACCGGTACGCCCGAGAGTTTGGTCACGGCGCCGAACTTGGCCGGGCAGACCTCAAAGCAGGTGCCGCAACGGGTGCATTTGTCCTGGTCAATGAGGTGGATGATCTTTTTGTCTCCGTTGACCGCGCCGGCCGGGCATTGCTTTTTGCACATGCCGCAGGCCATGCATTTCTCCGGGTCAATGTAAAAATGGATCAGTTCCTTGCAGGACAGGGCCGGGCACCGTTTTTCCTTGATATGGGCCTCGTATTCTTCACGGAAGTATTTGAGGGTACTTAAGAAGGGGTTGGGTGCGCTTTTGCCCAGGGCGCAGAGAGAGGCTTCCACCGCTGTTTCGGAGAGTTCTTCCAAAAGTTCGATGTCCCCTTCCTTACCCTTGCCCCGGGTGATATTGGTCAGGATCCGGTGCATCTGGCGAAGGCCTTCCCGGCAGGGCACGCATTTGCCGCAGGATTCGTCCGTCAAAAAATTGATAAAATACCGGGCCACATCCACCATGCAGGTGTCTTCATCCAGGACGATCATGCCGCCGGAGCCCATCATGGACCCGGCCCGGGTCAGTTCGTCAAACCCCACGGGTAGGTCCAAAAGGCTCTCCGGGATACAGCCGCCCGAAGGCCCGCCGGTCTGCACGGCCTTAAATTTCTTGCCCCCGGGGATGCCGCCGCCGATCTTGTAGATGATTTCTTTCAAGGGCATGCCCATGGGCACTTCCACCAGCCCTGTGTTGGTGATCTTGCCGACAAGGGAGAATATTTTTGTTCCCTTGCTGGATTCGGTGCCGATGGAGGTGAACCAGTCGGACCCGTTATTGATGATCAGGGGCACGTTGGCCCAGGTCTCGACGTTGTTGAGGACGGAAGGTCGTTCCCAGAGGCCCTTGACATTGGACCGGACATATTTGGGCCGGGGCTCTCCCGCCTTGCCTTCCAGGGAGGCCATGAGGGCCGTGGATTCTCCGCAGACAAAGGCGCCCGCGCCCTGGTGTACATGGACCTTGAAGTTAAAGCCCGAGCCCAGGATGTTCTCGCCGATCAGCCCGTAAACCTCGGCCTGTTTGATGGCATGGGTGATATTGATGACGGCCAGGGGGTATTCCTGGCGCACGTAAAAATAGCCTTCATTGGCTTTGACGGCATACCCGCCGATGATGAGGCCTTCCAGGATGGCGTGGGGGTTGCCCTCCAAAAGGGCCCGGTCCATGAAGGCGCCGGGGTCTCCCTCGTCCGCGTTGACAATGACGTATTTGATGGGTTCGGGCGCATTGCGGGAGCCTTCCCATTTGACCCCGGCCGGGAACCCGGCACCGCCCCTGCCCCTTAAGTTGGCTTTTTTGACTTCAGAGAGGACATCAAGATCGGTCATGCTGCCCAGGGCCTTGCCCAGGGCGCTGTATCCGCCGATGGAGATATAGTCGTCTATGCTTTTGGAGTCTACCTTGATATTGTTGCACAGGACCGTTCTCTGCTGGCTTTTGTAAAAGGAGATGTCCGATTCCGTGACGGCCCGCTCTCCTGTGGCCGGGTCCTGGAACAGGAGGCGTTCGATGACCTTTTTGCCTTGGATGGTCTCTTGGATGATCTCGGGCACGTCTGAGGCCTGGACCTGGAGGTAGCAGATTTCTTCCGGGTAGATGACCACCACCGGGCCCCGCTCGCAAAATCCGGGGCAGCCCGTGCCCTTGGTTTCTACAATGGCGGTCAGGCCCCGTTGGTCGATTTCTTTTTTAAAGGCCGCAATGACCTCGTCGGCTCCGGAGGCCACGCAACCGGCCCCCGCGCAGATGGATACGCAGGTATTGTTCGGATCTTTCTTGGATAACAGCTCTTGCCTGAAGGTTTGCAGTGCTTCAGGCGTATTTAACCGCGCCATAATATTCCCCTACTCATAAGTTTTTAAGGCTTCCGCCGTCTTGACCGGTGACATTTTGCCGTGGACCTTGCCGTCCACTTCCATGACCGGGCCAAGGGCGCAGCAGCCCAGGCAGTTGACGGTCTCCAGGCTGAACTTCATGTCCAGGTCCGTTTCTCCGGGTTTGATCCCTGTGGCTTCCTCCACCGTGTCCAGGATCCGGGTGGCGCCCCTGACGTGGCAGGCGGTTCCCACGCAGATATGCACCTTGTGCCGGCCCTTGGGCACCAGGGAAAAGGCTTTGTAAAAGGTGGCGATATGCTGGATCCGGGTCAGGGGGACCGTCAGCCGTTCACTCACCCTTTTGAGGGCTTCCTTGGGAAGCCAGTTGTTGCTGCTCTGGATCTCCAGCAGGATCTGCAAGAGGTTGCCGGCCTCTGCATGGTATTTGTCAATAATCTGATCGATTTTCTCAATTTCCATAAAATGCGTTCCTTATAAAATCCGTATCATGCCTGAACCAGGGTATAGCATTTGCCGGCCGTATCATACCGCACCATGCCGCGGCGGCTGGAGGTGATCATATGCCGGGATACATCCGAGGGCTTAAGCCCCAGCTTTTCGGCAATGGCCCCCGTGGACAGCGGGGCGGTCTTTAAGAGCCGGATGATCCGGCTGACGGCCAGTTGTTCTGAAAATATCTTGTCAAACAGGGCATTGGTTTCTTCGGATTCAAAAAAGTCTTTATAGGCTTTTTTGGATTTGACCGGGACCCGGAGCCGTTCCCTTTCCACCAGCCGCATATAGGGGATGAGTTTCCGGGCTGCCTCCAGGTTGAATATCACTTCTTCTTTTTTCAGTCCTTCGCCGGCGCCTAAGGGGCCCAGGGTCTTGATCTGATGGGTGAACTCATCGGTCTTTTCGGCCAAAAGCTGCCCGTCGGCCCCGGACATAAATTCGATCCGGAGGCGCTCCGGGTTGATGCCCAGGTGCTTCAGTATTTTTTTGGTGAGGTATGTATTGCTCAAAGCATCATAGTTCCCATGGGTGACATAATTGCATTCATCCAGTTTGCATCCGCCGATAAAAACCCCGTCCTGTCCGTTTGCAAAGGCCCTGAGGATAAACTCGATGTCCACTCGCCCCGAGCACATGACCCGGATGAGTCTGATCTCGTTGGTATATTGTAGTCTGGAAACTCCAGCCAGATCCGCAGCACCGTATGCTCACCAATGGCATACAAAGCCCAGGATCCGGGGTTTAAATTCAAGAGCAGCACTCATCTGCGCCTCCTTTGTTGATTGTCATATTATACCTCTTCCAGGACGGCATCCAGTTCCGCCATGATCTCTTGGGCCGGAGAGGCCGCATCAATCTGGCCGAGCAGGGCATCGTTGGTAAAATGTTTCAGGATGATGGCATTGGTCGGGCATTTGGCATTGCAGAGCCCGTCTCCTTTGCAGAGAATCGGGTTGACCCAGGCTTTTTTGCCCTTGGGGGTGTCCACAAATTCAATGGCCTGGTAGGTGCAGGCCGTGATGCAGGCCCCGCAGGAGACGCAGTCATATTCCGTGACTTTGGCCACGGAGCCCGAGGCTGTGACCGTGTCCCGGGACAACAGGGTGAGGACCCGGCCCGCGGCCCCGTAAGCCTGGTTGATGGTCTCGGGCACATGTTTGGGATAATGGGCCGTGCCGCAGAGGAAGACCCCGTCCGTGGCAAATTCCACGGGTTTGAGTTTGACGTGGGCTTCCTTGAAATACCCGTCGGGGCTTAAGGTGACCTTAAAAAGGCCGGCGATTTCCTTTGTGGATGCCGAAGGGATGACGGCGGCGGCCAGAGAGATCACATCCGCGTCCAGTTCCAGGCGCTTGCCCAGGATATAATCGGGGACCGTGACGCGAAGCACGGTCTTTTTGCCTTCTTTGACTTCTTCCACCACGGGTTTGTCTTCGGGTTCATACCGGATGAATTTGACGTCGTTTTCCGAGGCTTCCCTGTAGGCGTCTTCCCTGAACCCGTAGGTTCTCATGTCCCGGAACAGGATATAGATCCTCATGTCGGGACTCAGTTTTTTGAGTTTGAGGGCGTTTTTCACGGCATGGCCGCAGCAGACCCGGGAGCAGTAATTTCTGTCCTCATTCCTGCAGCCCACGCACTGGATCATGACAAGCGTCTCAGCGCCCAGGACGGTGTCGTTGCCTTTGGCGATCTCCTGGCCCAGTTCCATGTGGGTGAAGACATTTTCATTTTGCCCGTAGAGGTATTCCGTGGGTTTGTATTCTTCGGCCCCGATGGCCAAAACCGAGGCCCCGTGTTTGATCTCTTTGATCCTTCCTTCGGTTTTGATGGTGGTGGTGAAATTGCCCAGGTACCCTTCCACGTTTTGAACGGTGGCTTCATGGGAGACATGGATGAGGGGATTCTGATAGATCTTTTGGATGAGGTCATCCAGATAGGTCTGGACATCCAGGCCTTCCAGGGTGGTATGAAGGCGCCGGGCCATGCCGCCCAGGTCCTTTGCCTTTTCCACGATATGGACTTCATGGCCCTGGGCCGCGATGGACAGGGCGCAGGTCATGCCGGCAATGCCGCCGCCGACAATGAGGGCGGTTTTGTTGACGGGCAGGTCGAATTCCTGGAGGGGTTCAAGCCGGGAGGCCCTGGCCACGGACATGCGGACGATGTCCCGGGCTTTTTGGGTGGCTTCTTCCTTTTGTTTGGAATGGACCCAGGAGCAGTGTTCCCGGATATTGGCCATGTCGAGATAATACTGGTTGAGGCCGGCTTCACGAAGCGTATCCCGGAACAGGGGTTCCAGGGTTCTGGGCGAGCAGGCCGCAATGACCACGCGGTTGAGGCCCTTTTCCCGGGCCAGGTCCGTAATTTCTTTGGCCGAGTTGGTAGCGCAGGAAAAGATCTGCTGTTTGGCATAGACGACATTCGGCAGGGTGAGAGCATATTCCACGGTGGCGGGCACATTGACGACGCTGGAGATATTGGCCCCGCAATGGCAGACAAAGACGCCGATCCGGGGGTCTTCCTGGGACACGTCCCGTTCGTCGGGATACACCCGCTGGGTGCTGAGTTTGCCCCTTCTGTAATCCAGGAGTTCCCCGGTTTGGGACCCGGCCCCGCAGGCCGTGAACACGGATTCCGGGATGTCGGTGGGGCCCTGGAACGCGCCGCTGACAAAGATGCCGGGCCGATTGGTCTTAATGGGGTTGGCAGAGTCTGTCTTGGCAAAGCCGTGGGAGTTGAGGTCAATGCCGAATTTTTCCGAGATTTCTTTGTACGCGGCCGGGGGGTTCAGGCCCACGGACAGGACCACCATGTCAAATTCTTTTTCCTTGACCCCGTCCTGGGGGGTGGCATAGCGCACCACCACGTTTTTGGACCCCGGGATTTCTTTGGTGACCGCGGCATAGGACCGGATGAATTCGACGCCGGGATAGGCCGAGGCTCTTTGAAAATACCGTTCAAAGTCTTTGCCGAAGGACCGGATATCGTTGTGGAAGATGGTGCATTCGGACTCCGGTTCATGGTCTTTGGTTAAAATGACCTGTTTTTGGGTATAGGTGCAGCAGACGCCGGAGCAATAGCTGTTGTCCCCGGGGGTGACTCTTCTGGAGCCGACACATTGGATCCAGGCCACTTTTTTGGGGTGTTTTTTGTCGGTCTTTCTTAACACCTTGCCCTCGTATGGGCCCGTTGAGGATAGGAGTCTTTCATAGTCCATGCTGGTGACGACGTTTTCATATTCTTTGTACCTATATTCTTCTTTGACCGAGGGGTCAAAGGGGGTGATGCCGGAGGATAAGATGATGGCGCCCACATGGATATCCACCTTTTTGGGGGTCTGTTTGAAATCAATGGCGTCCATCTTGCACACGCCCCGGCAGATATCGCATTTGCCTTCTTTTAAGAAGAGGCAACTGTCATCGATATAAGCCACCAGGGGGATGGCCTGGGAGAAATAGACATGGACGGCCTTGTTCATGGATATTTCCTGGTTAAACCGGTCCGGGTATTGCACGGGGCAGTATTTGACGCAGGTGGTGCAGCCTGTACACCTATCCTCGATGATATACCGGGGGCGGGTTTTAAGGGTGACGGTAAAATTTCCTTTTTCTCCTTCGACTCTCTCTACTTCCGTGAATGTTAAAACTTCGATGTTGGGGTGCCGGCCGACCTCGACCAGTTTGGGAGAGAGAATTCACATGGAGCAGTCGTTGGTGGGAAAGGTCTTGTCGAGCTGGGACATATGCCCGCCGATGCTGGGTCCTTTTTCCACCAGGTACACCTTGAATCCGGCTGTGGCAAGGTCCAGGGAGGCCTGGATACCGCTGACGCCCCCGCCCACAATCAGGACGTCGCCAAAGTTTTTGTCACTAAGGCCCGTTGCAAACTGTTGTATGATTTCCGTCGGCAATACTTCGTTTTCCACTGTCTGTCTCCTCTATATGCTTCGGGCCTTTATGGCCCGCTGATGCGCTATTCTTTAAACCAGGTCACTGATGATTTCGGTGATGTCTTTGACCTCGATCTCATTTTCATAGGCAAGGTTCAGGCGGCTTTCTTCAAAATTGGTGATGCAGTAGGGGCAGGAGGTGGCCAGGATCTGGGCTCCCGCCTCTTTGGCCTGTTTGAGCCTTATGTCCGAGAACCGTTCTTCCTTTGGGGTGTCCATCCAGATCCTTCCCCCTCCGCCGCCGCAGCACAGGCTGTTTTTATGATGGTTTTCCATTTCTACCAGGGTGAGTCCGGAGATGCTTTGCAGGACGTCCCGGGGTTCGTCATAGACCCCGTTGTGCCGGCCCAGGTAACAGGGGTCGTGGTAGGTGACGGTTTTGGGCAGTTCGCCCTTAAGGGTCAGCCGTCCTTCCCGGATCAACTGGAACAAAAACTGGTTGATGTGGACCACGTCAAAATGGACCATGAATTCGGGGTATTCGTTTTTAAAGGTGTGGTAGCAGTGGGGGGAAGAGACAATGACCTTTTTGACCCCGTGGTCGATGAAGGTTTTGATATTGTCCTTGGCCAGTTTTTTAAAGGTCTCTTCGGCCCCGGTTTTCCGGATGCTTTCTCCGCAGCAGTTTTCTTTTTCTCCCAGGATGCCGAAGTCCACCCCGGCTTTTTTAAGGAGATTGGCTGTGGCCAGGGCCACTTTTTTCATCCTCGGGTCATAGCTCAGATAGCAGCCCACAAAATACAGGGCTTCCATGCCTTCCGCGTAGGGTTTGACGCCCGCGGCCTTGGCCCACTCGGCCCGTTTGGCCCGCTCGCCCTGCAAGGGGTTGCCTTCGGAGATGAGGCTGGATCTCGCGGTCCGGGCCGATTTGACCGAGGCCGGAAACAGTTCGTAGGATGCCGCCACCCGTCTCAGGGCCACGCTGATATCAATCTGCTTGACCCCTCTGGGGCACTGGGAGGGACACATGCCGCAGGTGGTGCAGCGCCAGATGTCTTCTCCTTCCACCTCGGAGAGACCAAAGGCGGCTTCCCGGATGAGCTTTCTCATGCTGAAGCTTCTCACCCGGTTCCAGGGGCAGACCGAATCGCACAGTCCGCACTGAAAGCACATCTTAAAAATCTCTCCGCCGGACGCTTTTATCTCATCTATCACTTCTATGAAGGGGGCTATGGTTTCCAATTTTTTATCCTTCTATCCTTTTATATTGGCCTGATGTTTCATCCGACTGTTCCTGCCCTGTTGTTCTATTCCTTCTTTGACAGCCGGGCCACGGCATCCATGACCTTGTCCATGCCGAATTTGGTTGCCAAGGATTCCAGGCCGATTTCCAGGTCTTCCTGCTTTTCCGTGTCTTCGGCGTCCTCTTCCCTTTCTTCCAGGATCAATGCATCATGCATACACCATTTGACGCACAGGGGTTCTTCTTCGCCTTCGCACATATCACATTTCAGCGGCAGGCCGGAATCCGGTTCCTTGAACTCGTCCCGGGACGGGCAGGACGCCCGGCAGAAAGAGCACTCATCATATTCTTTGCCGTCAATGATGTATTTGTCTCTGCCGGCGCATTCAGCCACCGTATATTCTCCTGCATAAACAGGGATATACAGATCTCTTATGGGCTCACGGATGATCCGGATACGGGACCGGGCAGGATTATTGCTGCTGTATCTGGGTTCTGCATGGAAGGCCGAGCAAATGACCTCACAAGCCCGGCAACCATTGCATTTATCCGCATCAATTCGTATTGTTTTTACTGTCTTCTTTTTCTTATCGCTGCTCAAGGTTCTCATCTCCCCCCCTCTAATAATTCTCTTTCTGCGCCAAAGCGTTTTGGCCGGGAGCATCTTCGCCCTCGCCCTCCGTCAGTATCCCCCTGGATAGTAAATCTTTTGACACGTAATCCAGACCCAGCTTTTTTAAGGATTCAATGGTCGGTATCCCGTCATTGTTCCATCCCTTGAATTTGTAATAGGTGTCTAAGAGTTCTTTTTCGAGTTCAGGGAACCTTTTTTTCCAATGATTTTCCGGGGGGTTCTCATCTTTTCGCCTCATGCCCCTCCGGATATTGATGGCCCTGACCAGGGTCCGGTACCGCTTGGCGGCCTGGGACAGCTTTTCCTCATCCATTTCGATCCCGGCACCCGCGGATATAAATTTCGGGTAATTGTGAATGTGATAGGGGGGTTTCAGGGGGAATGCCGATAAACCGGCGCACTGACCCAGGGCGTCATCGATATAATGCATCCGTTCCTGCCAGTCCACAATATCACAACACATGGCCACGGTCGGATAAAAGGGCATGGAATTTTCTCCGCGGATTTCCCAATCCAGGAAATATTGCTTGAATTTTTCATCCGGGACCTGGAACCAGTCCTTTACAAATTCTTCTCTTTCCTCCCGCGTGGGAAAAGGCGCCTGGGGAAACTGGCCTTCAATCTGGGTAATATTGATTTTTTCTCCGGTGCAATACATGAGATAATAAATCGGGTTGAGCATGGACAATTTGAGCGGGAGCTGCTCGTGTTTCTTGATATTATTGTGGACATAGGCATCCGCCCCCTTGCCGATCTCCTTGGCGGCCCAATGGGTTCCATTGGCCAGAAGATTCCCGATGCCTTCCCGGCGGACGATTCTGTCCAGGAGCCAATAAAATCTGCCCTCATTGTCTTCCGGCATTCCGGGAAAATCTTTATCGGTTAAAATACCGCCTTCCAGGAGTTCCAGGGCAAAGGCCATGACCTGGGGTGCGGAAAAGCCGTCCACGCCGTATTCGGTGGCCTTCTGGGCGATTCTTAAACCAAAATCAAGGTTTGAAAAAGCCCCCATGGTATAGGTCAATTTTGTGAAACATTTCATCATATAGGTCGGCAGGCCCGGCATGGAAATGGTTGCCCCACAGGTCATGGGGCAATTATAGCAGGAAATCAGCCTTACCCTTGCCTTATCCAGGGTTTCCGTCCATTCCCTGGCGACATCATCGGTCCAGAACCCTTTCCGCCGAACACGGGAATTTCCCCAACTGAAATTTTCCGTATGCCATTTTTCATCATGGACCTTCATCTCCTGGGGTGACCCAAGTCCGGCCAGGATCGGCATGACTCCGGGAATCGGGTTGGCATTCCTGAATTGGATATAGTCCATCACCTCGTTGCAAAGCCCTATGAATTCAGCAGGATTTGCAACATTGACGTCCCGGGTGCCGCGCACCACAATGGCTTTAACCCCTTTATCTCCCATGACGGCCCCGATGCCGCCCCGGCTGGCGCTGGACCGGCCCTGCTCAATGGAGGCAAAATACACCCTGTTTTCACCGGCCATGCCGATGGCCGCCACCTGGGCCTTGGGTTGTTTCAATTCTTTTCTGATGATTTCTGCGGTTTCAATGGCGCCCTTGCCTTTCAGATGAGAGGCGTCCCGGATCTCGACGGTGTCGTTGTTGATCCACAGATACACCAGTTTCGGGGACTTGCCGCGAAAAATGACCTTGTCATACCCTGCATATTTCAATTCCGGTGCAAAAAATCCGCCCATCATGGAAAATGCCATGAGATTGGTCTGGGGGGATATGGTGGACACAATGGTGCGGTTACACCCTACCGCCGGTGTGCCGCACAAAAGCCCGGCACTGAAGATTAATAAGTTTTCAGGAGAAAAAGGCTCAACCTCGGGCGGAACCCTGTCCCACAATATCTTGGCATTCGTGCCCAGGCCCCCCAGATAAAGTTCGGTATCCTTCGGGTCTGTGGCGACCTTTTCAATGTTTCCCCGGCTTAAATCCACTTCCAGATTAAACCCTGTCTCTGCGTACCTCATTTTGTATACCCCTTTTATCAAAATCCATGCTAAACGCTTTTAATAACAGACTGATAATTCTCCTTGGCAATAGGAATCATCCTTATCCCCAGTACAATGTAACTATATATAAGCTATAAAATAACTACGTGTCAAGAAAAAAACCGGAAAATTTTAGCCTCGGCAAAGCCGCGGCCAAGGTCTCCTGAACCCTAAAAATGACAATGGCTCAGGGCTTTCAAAACCGGCCCTGAACCATTTGTTTACCCCAGGTCACAATATCGCCATATCCGACCTGCAATCAGAAGGAATCCCCTCTATTTCTGGGGTTTGCCCAGGACCGAAGCAAACATTTCATCATTCCACATCATGGAATCGGCCACATTCTGGCGGAATTTGATGAAATCAACCGTATCCTGGCCCGTGATCTTCTTGGTATTGAAGGCCCCGAACCCCAGGAAGGCCTCTCCTGACATATTGGCGGCCAGCCAATGCCTGTGGTCGTTTTTCATGGTATCCCAGAAGAATTTCTTTTTCTGGCGGATGCCGTCGATGGATTTGATCAGGCAGCCCGGGAACAGGTTGGCAAATTTCCAGATGATATTATGCACTTCCTTGTCCAGAAGTTCGAAATCGGCATTGGCCTGGTGCTGTTTGAGAAAGTCGCGGCCGGCCTTGAGGTCGTCTCCGGTTTTGGATTCTCCGTAGACAATCTCTCCGTCCTGAACATAGGAATCGGTGATGATGGTCGGGTTCCGCACCCATTTTCCGTCCACCTTCAATACGGGCACAACCTTGGAAATCATGCCCTTGGCTTTCATCTTATAGGCGGACCACATTTCGCAGGAGACACAGTTGTACATGGCGTCTTCCGCGGTCAGGAACCAGGGAAGGAAGTCGGAGGACCCGCCGGCCGGGGCTGAGCCGTGTTTCGGGCCGGCCTGGCCGAAGATGGCAAGGTCTGAAGATACGGCCAGGTCACAGGCCAGGCCGATTTCCTGGCCCCCGGCCACCCTCATGCCGTTGACGCGGCAGATGACCGGTTTTTTGCAGGCCAGAATAGCGTCCACCATGTGGTTGAACAGTTCCATGTACTGGCCGTATTCGTCACACCGTTTTGAATAGAATTCAGAATATTCCTTGGTGTTGCCTCCGGTGCAGAAGGCATAGGGGCCGGTGCCGGTGAAGACCACGGCAACCACCTGCCTGTCCAGGGAGGCGTTTTCAAATCCAGCGATGACGCCCTTGACCATATCCGTGGTATAGGAATTGAACTGTTTGGGGTTGTTCAGGGTGATCCATGCGACGAACAATTTGTCCACCGCATTGCCCTTGGGATCGGTCAGCGGTTTTTTTTCATACATCACACAGGGCGCTTCCGTTCCCCAGTGGGGGTTCCGGTGCAGGCTGTGGTCCTTGGGTTCATTTTCTCTGGGCATCCATTCTAAAGCCATATAATCCTCCTTTTCATTCGCTTAGGGTCTGTTCATTGATTTGTTTAACCGACATAACCGCCGTCCACGCCCAGGACCTGCCCGGTGATATAGCTGGCATCATCGGAAGCCAGGAATACAAAGGCCGGGGCCACTTCTTCAGGTTCTCCGAACCGCCCGAGTTGGATCCGGCTTTCATAGATCTGTCTCAGTTTTTCATCGGACTGGAGTTTCCCGGTCATTTCCGTCTTGGTAATGCCCGGGCAGATAACGTTCACATTGATGTTGTAACGGCCCAGCTCCCGGGAGGCGGATTTCGAGAACCCGATGATCCCGGCCTTGGCCGATGCATAATTGATCTGGCCCACGGTTCCGAAAAGGCCGGCCGTGGAGATCACGTTGATGATCTTTCCGTATTTTTTTTCCTTCATATACCGGGCTGCGGCCTGGGTGGTATTGAACGCGGCCTTCAGGTGGACGTCAATGATATAATCCCAGTCTTCTTCCGTCATCTTGAGCAGCAGGGAGGGCCTGGACACGCCGGCATTGTTCACCACGATATCCACCCCGCCCAATTGTTTCACACATTCATCCACCATGTTCTGGGCGCTCTTGTAGTCAGCCACATCAGCGGCCACGGCCACGCCTTTCCGCCCCAGTTTTTCAATTTCCGCCACGGTTTCTCTGGCGGCCTTGTCATTGGAATGATAGTTCACCAGCACATCGGCGCCTTCTTTTGCATATAAAAGGGCGATGGCTTTTCCGATGCCCCGGCTGCCGCCGGTGACAATGGCTTTTTTTCCTTCAAGTTTCATAATCCGGTTTCCTTAAATAACATGAATACAATGATCAGTTAAAATCCGGAATCAGGACAATTCTCTGATCCGGCGACTTCTTATGGGCCTCTTCAAAACTTTCAACAATGGTGCTCATGGGCCGGGTCTGGACAAAGCCTTCAAAATTGATTTTTCCGCTGGTGATCATGCTCAGGACGGACGGATAATATTCCGGCAGGCATCCCCAGGTGCCGATCAGCTCCGCATCAAAGGCCATGAGCCGTGAAATGGAGTATTCCAGTTGGTGGGGACCGAATCCCACGACAATCATTTTGCCGGTGAAGCTCAGGAGGGAAAGACCCAGTTCCTGGCCCGGCTTTGTTCCCGAAACTTCAAATATCTTCCATCCCGTGGAGGCCAGGCCCTTTTCTTTTCGATAACCCTTGAGAATCTCTGCAATTTCCTTGGGGGTTTTGCCCATGGAATTGACCGCGAAATCCGCGCCGTTCTTGAGCATGGTATCCAGGCGCTCCTGGTTGATATCAATGGCAACGACGGTGGCCGAGCCAAGGGCTTTTAAAATCTGGACCATGTACTGGCCGACGCCGCCCACGCCGATGACGATGACATTGTCCCCCACCTGAACATCGGCGCGTTTCGCCGCCTGAAACGGGGTGGTGGCGGCATCCGCGACAACGGCCAGTTTTTCCAGGGGGATGGCCCCGCGGTTTTTAACTTCGCAAAGATCAATGGCCGGAACCGGGATATGGCTGGAAAACCCGCCGTAAATCCCCATGCTGTTGCCGGGCATTTTCTGGTCCAGGCACCGGTTGCCGCGGCCGGTCTTGCACAGATGGCATTTCCGGCAGGGCATCACCGCGGGAATAATGACCTCTTTGCCGTCCCATGCCTTAACATCATCCGCGGCAGCCACCACTCTGCCGGAGATTTCATGGCCCAGGGTCAGCGGCGGTTTGTTCACCGTGGGCACGCCCTGATAAAAATAGCCCAGGTCCGTATGACAGATCCCGCAGCCGGCCACTTCAACCAAAACCTCTCCGGCCTTGAGTTCAGGCACAGCAATCTGTTTTTTCTCCAGTTTGCCGGGAGTCACCTGTCCTGTTTCCCTGTCCTTTTTATTGGGGTTGACCATCTGCCAAGTCCAGATTTTCTCAGGAATATTTCCCATGTTTTTCTCCTTTATCTTAATTTAATTGAACCGTTTGTTATGTTTTCAACATTTGATAACCTTGACCTTTGTGCCGATCCATTCCGGCGGCAGATATACCCGCCCGCTGTTTCCGCTCGAGTTGACCACCTTTTCAATCATTTCCTCGCCGTAAACCTCAAATTTGACCTTCCGGCGGGTATAGTCCGGCTCGGCTTTTTCTTCTTTTTCATTGTCCATTGCCATATTGCTTAAACTCCTGTATGCAGGCAGGCCGGTAAAACATCATCAGTGATTGCTTGGATACTTAATAGATACATTGCAGCTACGTGTCAAGTTTTTTTATACCTTTTTAGTTTTGATGGACATCTATACGGATAAGAATTTTTGTTTTCATCCTCATAAAACTGAAAATATGCCGCCCGGGTAATAAAAAAATTGAGCAGCCGCTGCGGTATCAAAAAAACTTTCTGCCGGCCATACAATGCGGCCCTAAAATAAGTGGTTGACGAGTCAACAAGGTTGATCCTGGTTTTATTTTGTAATCCCAATTTTTTCCTTGACATGGCTTCTTCCTTTTAAATATAGTTACCGATGATAGCTTATTTATAGTTATATTGTGACACTAATATTTCACGACTGAATCCAGGAAAGGGGGTGACATCAGGGATACGATAAAATCTCACTCATACTAGGGTTACTAATTAGTTTTTGGCTCCACCACAAACACTTTTAGGAGGTCAACAAAATGAAGAGAATCACGTTACCGGCTTTTTTATTCCTTTGCCTGGGTTTATTTTTTACCCTTCCCGCCTTTGCAAAAACCGAACTCACCTATGCCAGTTTCTTTCCCCCCACCCACGGCCAAAGCCAGCTTGCCGAAAGCTGGTGTGCCGAAGTTGAAAAACGAACCAATGGCGAGGTAGTCATTAAATTTTACCCGGCAGCCTCCCTGGTAAAAGCCCCCCAGACCTATGACGGCGTTGTCAGCGGGATTGCAGATATCGGTCAGACGGTTCTTGCCTATACAGGGGGACGGTTCCCGGTGTCTGCCGCCATTGATCTTCCCATGGGATATAAAAACGGGGTCCAGGCCACCAAGGTGGCCAACGCGGTTTTGAACAAATTTCAACCCAAGGAATTTGACGATACCAAAATCATGTATCTCCACGCCCATGGTCCCGGGCTTCTCAACACAACCAAGAAAAAAATCGTCACCCTGGAGGACATGAAGGGCCTTAAGGTTCGTACAACCGGCGCCAGCGGCGCCATCATCACGGCTCTCGGCGGGTCGCCCGTGGGCAAAGCCATGAATGAAAGTTATGAACTCTTGCAAAAAGGCGTTGTGGACGGATCTCTTCACCCCCTGGAATCCAACAAGGGCTGGAAACTGGGTGAAGTTGTAAAATATGTCACGGAAAACTATTCCACAGCCTATACCACCACCTTTGCCGTCATGATGAACAAGGCGAAATGGGAGGCCCTGTCACCGGCAGCCCAGGACGCCATTAAGGGAATCAATGCCGAATGGGCGGGAAAACACGGGGAAAGCTGGGATCAGATTGATAAGGACGGGATTGCCTTTCTCAAAGAAAAGGGCGGGGAATTGCTGCCCCAGACTCCTGAGGAATCTGAAAAATGGCAAAAAGCCGTGTCCCCCGTCGTTGATGAGTACATCAAAAGCACAAGCGGCAAGGGTATTGACGGAAAGGCCGTGGTGGATTTTATCAAGGCAAATATGTAATATTTATGATTTCATGCTGAATGGGCTTTTTTGTCATTCAGCATGAACTGATTTAACAACCGCAGGATAAT
>JAAUSZ010000349.1 GCA_012031875.1 Desulfobacula sp. | reverse complement strand
CTGTCCAGTGAATCCAAGAGGAGCCGGATCTCATTTTCTTCAATGGGATAGGTGAGGTACCCGGCGGCCCCTTCATTGACGGCTCTTACAGCCCTTTCAACCTCTTCTTTGGGGCAGAGGATGACAAATTGGACAAAGGAATTGATCTTTGTAAAAGGGTTTTTCAAAAAATTTGCAGCACTGGTTCCCTGGGTTTGCTCCAAGAGTTCAAGATCTGCAATGATCAGGTCAAAGGGGAATTTTTGATGCAGCGCGGCGGCTGTTTCAATGTCTTTTGCATATTTTGTCTTGCGGGTTTTGGAAACCACCTGGGAAACCAGGTCAAAATCATCTGCCCGGGTGGATAGGACCAGAATATCTCTCATGGTAGCATTTTAACGATCAGCTCTTATTAAGCCTTTTCACAATAACGGGAGTCAGGCTGAAATTAAGGAATATTAGTATCAGCAACAGACCATGGTGTCAAATATAAAGAGCCTTGGATAAAATTGGATCAAAGCGGTGTTTAAGGGCGGGTTTTTAATCAAAGATTCTTCTTGGCGGGGTGTGTTCCCTCTTTTCCAAGGGGGAACACACAGGATCGGTCCTTCCCTTTAATTGATCAGCCCGGTTTTTTCCTTTTTCTTTTCAAGCTTGTCTTTTTTCTTCTCTTTCACGGTTTTGGCGGGTTTCTTTTTTACGTCTTTTTTGGTGTTTCTTTCTTTTGACATCTTCGCTCCTCCTGATTAGACGGATACCGGTTAAAAACGGTATCTGACGATTTAAGGGTCATGGATCTGAAATTTGGAGATACGGAATTCCTTTTGGGCGCCCTTCATGGATACCTTTCCTGAGAGGGTGACGGTCTTCCTCAGAGAATTCATCAGGGCTCTTGCATGATGATTGTCCGCAATCAGAAAAGTGTCCTCATCAAAGGTGACAACGGCAATGTTCTGAATTTCCCCTTTATCATTCCATTCTGAAGGAACGATGATACCATTAATGATGGTTTGTGGTCTACCCATAAATTTGTCCTTATCAGCAATGCCAATGCAAGTCATGCGCCATACTGTTTAAGAGCAGGGGCTGATATTGATTTAAACCCTTGTTGGTAAAGGGATGGACAGGCTGTGCCGGGCAAAGAAAGGCCCGTCATGAGAGTGATGGCGCAGATGAATAAAAAACCAAACAGGACATTCGGTGTCATCCCCTCCCTTGCCTGAAAGGAATCGTCTATGAATGAAAAAGAGCTTGAATGGCCCGGAAAAATCCTGACCGGCAGAACAATACAGACGGAAACCGGCCATACAGGTCCGCAGAACAGGAGGCCCGGCGGTTAAGGGTTCCGATATTTGTAACTTGACTTATCCAGCCCCAGCTTTTTCATTTTTCCATATAACCCCCTGGGATGAATACCGGCGATTTGAGCAGTGTCTCCGATTTTCCCCCCGGTTTTTTCAAGGATCATTTCCAGATATTTTTTTTCGACCTGATTCAGAACCAGATCCCTGACCTCGGAAAGGGTTTTGCTTTTCCAGGCGTTGATTTCCAGATCCTTGCCTCCCAGAAGGCTTGAGGATGTTGCGGGCCCGGCCTGGAAGGTGCTGGGAAGATCAATAGGCGTGATGGTGTCGGATTTGCAGAGAATAATGGCTCTTTCAATCACATTGATCAGCTCCCGGATATTCCCCGGCCAACTGTAAGCGCAGAGGGTTTCAACGGCCTCCGGGGAGAACCGGTTGATTTCCCGGCCCAGTTTTTTGCTGTAGACATTTAAAAAATGGTTGGCCATGGCCGGGATATCTTCTTTCCGCTTTCTTAAGGGCGGCAGGGTCAGGGTGATGACGCCCAGCCGGTAATAGAGATCCTGGCGGAAATGCCCTTTGGAAATTTCTTCCTCCAGGTCTTTGTTTGTGGCGGCGATCACCCGGACATCCACCCAAATGGAGGTCTCCCCGCCCACGGGGGTGAATTCAAAATCCTGGAGCACCCGGAGAAGCTTGGACTGCATGTGCATGGGCATTTCACCGATTTCATCCAGGAAAATGGTTCCCCCGTGGGCCAGTTCAAAGGCCCCCCTGCGGGACCGGACGGCTCCGGTAAACGCGCCCTGCTCATGGCCGAAGAGTTCGCTTTCCATGAGGGGCTCGGGAATGGCCGCCATATTGATGGCGATAAAGGGCCCTTTGGACCGGTGGCTTTCCGCATGGATGGCTTTGGAAAGATGTTCCTTGCCGACGCCGGTCTCCCCCAGGAGCAGCAGGGTGGAATCCGTGGATACCACCTGCTGGACCTCGTCCAGGAAAAGCTGCATATCTTCGCTGTTTGAAATAAAATCGCTGATTTTGGGTTTGATCCTTCCCCTCTGGTCAAACCGGTCCACAAAGTTTAACTGCCGCCGGGACTCGATGGTGCTTTCAATGGCTTCCACCAGGCTGTCCATGGAAATCCCGGTGTACAGGACCACATCCGCGCCCGAGGCCAGGAGATTGGCATGTTCCTCGGAGGATTCCCGGTCATGGAGGATGATGGTGGTGGGTTTTTCCGGCAGGTTGTTGAGCATGCCCACGCTGGATTCAATGGGTTTGGGGATCAGACCCTTGCTGACCACGAAAACATCGCCGCAGCTTCTGACCAGATCCTGCCAGGGGGCCTTTTGCCGGCCGCACATTTTTAACTGGACATCAAAGGTGGAGAGCCGTTTTTCAAGATCGGCATGGAGTTTCTTGTCTTTAACGGCACAGACGAGCCTGATCAGCATGGTTTTTTCCTCTATCGGTAATAATTTACCACAAACCCGGTGGCGCCATGGCCCATATATACGATAGAATAGGGGGAAGGCCAAGCAAAAAATGCAGGGGGCTTCTTTATAAACTTATTGAATTTTTAAATCTTTCCATGGAATCCGGAATAATTCGGATTAAAAATACCGTTTTCTTGGTGATCAGTAAAAGATTGCGATAATTTTTACTGTGTCAAAAACGTTTATAGGAATTAACCTGTTGATTATACACAACTTGTTTATTATTTCGGCTTCTTTTTAAAAATGGCACAGGTTATGCTTATGTCGGGCCATACATGGACAGCGGGTTCATGCCCTATTCATTAATGCTCAGACACTAGGCGCTTTTATGAAGACCACCATATACGAAGACCCTGACGAATGTAAATTCATATGGAAAAAACTGTGGCCGGTCAAAGGATTTTTTGATCTCTGGCAGGTCCGTTCCTGTTTTCATGATTCATATTCCAGGCCCTTAAGTTTTCATGTGGTCGAGGACAATGATAGGGCAGTGGGATTTCTGGCCTGTGCTGGAATGAAGAAGAGCAAAAATATGTGCAGTTTCCCGGTGAG
>JAAUSZ010000348.1 GCA_012031875.1 Desulfobacula sp. | reverse complement strand
TCCAGTTGAATATCCAGCAGAATGATGTCAAACCCCTTCTGTTCAGCAGGTCCAAGGCCTCTTCCCCGCCGGCACGGCGTCGACCTCATAGCCGTCTCGCCTCAGCCACCCGGCAAGGGATTCACGGATGACCAGTTCATCGTCCACGATGAGAATCCGGGTCTGTGCCATACCGATCTCCTTATCGACAATACCTTGGAAATTTGTTTTGTCATCAGAGCAGCGAATTGAGAGCAGATGGTTCAGAGTATAAATAATTCTTTTCCTAAACAAAAGAAATTTGATCGCAGACCTGCATTTTTTAGCGGATCACCGCCCTGGCGATTTTACCGCTACACCTCCCTTTTGTTTCCAGCCTGCTGTAATCCTGGCGGTTTCATGGGAAATTGTTTGAATGGGCGGGCAAGCATACTATTTTAAGCATGCACCAAATTGAATTTAGCCTTTGCATACCGGTGAGAACAGTGATATGGAATTTTCTATTCAGGACAAGGGATTATCTTTATTGGATATTTTTAATTTCAGCAGATGATCCAGGCAGATATCCAAAATTTGAGCGGTATATGGAACCACACAATAACTTGTTGTGCTTCAAAATGGAGCCTGAGAATATTTAATATAAAATGTAATCTCGGTCTAACACAAAGGGATCACATGAATAATCGAGAATTTAAAAGTCCTTATGATTGGGGCAAATTTTGTTTATTTCTTAAGAAAACAAATAGGTACATTTTGAATAAAGAATGGACAGACTTTAAATCCGCCCTTCTTTCATCTGCCCAAAAAAGAGAAACCTTTTTGGAGGAGGGAGCCAGATATGTGCGCGCCAGAGTTGGTAGTTATGAGAAAGAATCAGAGGGTGAAAATGGTTTGCCAATTATTAAAACCGGCCCTCATTGTCCAAGAGAACTCGGAGCCCCACCACCAGAGCGAACAAAAAACGGAAGGATAAATCCGCGGGGAATTAGCTATCTCTACCTTTCAAATGAAGAGAAAACAGCAATTTTGGAAGTAAAAGCTTGGATAGGGCAAAAGGTTTCAATTGGCTATTTCGAGCTTAAAAAAAGATTAAAATGTATAGATGTTTCGCAAGATAAAAAAACGCTCATCCCCTACTGGGGCGGATGCGAAGAGAAGCTGAATTCAGAAGAACGTGAAAAGGCTGTGTGGGGTGCAATAAATAGTTCCTTTTCAGAACCGATTAGATCAGCAGATGATACAATAAACTATATCCCTACTCAATATCTATCTGAATTATTTAAAAATAATGGATATGATGGCATTATTTACAAAAGTTCTTTAATGAAAAAAGGGTACAATATTGTTTTATTTAATCCGGAAGATGCGATTTTAAGCGGAGCAAAAGTCTTCGAAATAGACTCAATTATGCCATCCATTTCAGAATGTGACAATTCATATAAATGCAAAAAACATGTATCTGATCAGTCACATTAATACCGTATAAAGTTGATTTCTAATTATGAGAGGGGGCAGTATACTTGAAAATAGCACAACAAAATGCTCTACCCGACCAGGCGATAAAACGCCGCCTGGCCGGTAAGCATAGTCGTTATACGTCCAGTAATCCGAGAGGTAAATATGCAATTTGGGAAAATTAAGAAGCTAAATCTTAGGGACATTTGGCCTAAAGAAGCAAAGGATTTTACACCATGGCTTGCGGATAATATTGGCGCACTTGGTGAAGCCCTTGGAATGGAATTAGAACTCATGGATATGGAAGCAGCCGTTGGTGATTTTTCATTAGATTTGCTGGCAAAAGATTTGGGTTCTGGGCACACAGTCATAATTGAAAATCAACTAACACAAACGGATCACGATCATCTTGGCAAGTTACTGACATATGCTGCTGGTTACAGCGCATCAACAGTTGTATGGATTGCAGAGGTAATACGAGATGAACACAGGCAAACCCTTGAATGGTTAAATCAAAGAACTGATGAAGACACGCAATTTTTTGGAGTTGTTATCGAAATCTTTAAAATAGATGATTCAAAGCCTGCCTATAGTTTTAAGCCAGTCGTTTCTCCAAGCGAATGGCAGAAATCGAAAAAACGGCATACCGATGGCACTGTTTCTGCGAAAGGAGAAATGTACCGCAATTATTTCCAGGCATTAATTGATGAGCTTAGAGAAAAGCACAAGTTTACAAATGCAAAGATTGGCCAGCCGCAAAATTGGTACTCCTTTTCTTCTGGCGTCTCAGGCACAACTTTTGGTGCCGTTTTCGTACAAGGAGGTAAGGCACGCACGGAGCTTTATATTGATGTTGGCGATGGTGAAAAAAATAAGGCATTATTTGATTTGCTATTCGCTCAAAAGGAAGAGATACATTCGAAATTTGGTAAAGAGCTTGTGTGGGAAAGGCTTGATGATAAAAGGGCTTCAAGAATTTCGGTATATAGAGATGGGGCAATTGAATCAAACGAACAGGAACTGATACAGATTAAAGCATGGCACGTTGAAAATCTTATCAATTTCAAAAAAATCTTGTCACCTTTCATTAAGAAGGGGTTAAAATCTATAGATTAAATCCGCATAACAAGGCTTTTGCATCGGAGCGCATAAAACCGCGCCCGCTGAAAAGCAGCACGTTAAAAAACGATGGAGAAATAGCCATAATGACCAAAAAATCAGGAGACCTGTGATACACCTGAATGAAAGGCAAACAAAAGCAATTGAATACATCCTCCGGCATGAAAAGCTGACCATCCGGAATTATGAAGGGCTATGCCCGGCGGTAAACCGGCACAGTTTGCAGCGTGATCTTAAAATAATGATTGAAAAGGAACTGCTTGGCAGTGAAGGCGCAACAAATCAGTTGGTTTACTTTTTAAGGGGATGAGCTTGCGACATCTTATGACGGAAACTTGTGACAAACTCATGACAAAGCTTGCGACATCAGCAAAACCCGTTCAAATGTTTGAACACATCATCGGGTCTTCCAGAATAGGGAATCGATAGAAAAATCAGGGAACCTGTGATACACCTGAAGCATGAGCCGGACGGGAAAGGGCCTGTCCTGGAGTGGATATAAACGATTGAACGGCAAGGAACTCGTAATATGAAATTTCTGATCTGCGGAAAGGGCGGCAGCGGCAAGAGTACAGTGGCAGCACTGCTGGCCGCCAATATGGAAAAAAGGGGAAGATCCGTCTTCCTGGTGGATGCGGACGAGTCCAATATCGGGCTCTACCGCATGCTCGGCCTTGAGCTTCCTTTGCCGCTCATGGAATACCTGGGTGGAAAAAAAGGGTTCCGGGAAAAGACAAAGGCTGGCGGGGCCGGATTCGGCGCACAGGCCCCGGTTTTTCCGGAAAACCTGAGGGCGGAAG
>JAAUSZ010000347.1 GCA_012031875.1 Desulfobacula sp. | reverse complement strand
GTACGATCTGGCTGGTGGGGTCGACCAGGGGAATCTGCCCCAGTTCTTTTCTGACCCGGGGCAGTTCTTTGTAAACCGCATCAATCTTATCCAGGGCATCCATTTCCTTTAACTGGTTCACAAGGTTGGACAGCATGCCCCCCGGGGTCTGGTGCAAAAGGACATTGATGTCAATCACGGACACCTTGGTGTCATCCAGGAGATGCTTGTATTTGGGCAATACATCCCGTTCCAGGATTTCATTGATCTCGGCCAGGGCATTGATGTCAAACCCCGTATCCCGATTGGTGCCCAGAAGCGACATGACAAAGGGTTCCAGCGCGGCATGGCTGGTCCGGTAGGCATAGGGGGTCAGGCAGGTGTCAATGATATCCACCCCGGCCTCAATGGCCTTTAAATGGCTCAGGGGCGACATGCCCGAGGTAAAATGGCTGTGAAGATGGATCATGGGTTTGACATTGGCTTTCAGGGCCTTGATGAGTTCATAGGCATCATAGGGGGCGATGAGACCGGCCATGTCCTTGATGCAGATACTGTCCGCGCCCATGGCTTCAAGCTCTTTGGCCTTTTTGATATAATAGTCAAGATTATAAACCTCTCCGCCCAGCCTGGGTTCCGTCAATGAATAGCAGATGCATCCCTGGAAATGGGCCCCGCTTTCCTTGATCACCGGAACCACGGCTTCAAAATTGCGGTAATCATTCAGGGCGTCAAAGGTCCGGAAAATTTCCATGCCGTTATCCACGGTCTTTTTCACGAAAAGCCTTGCCACGTCATCGGCATAGTTTCTGTATCCCACCAGGTTCTGGCCCCGGAGCAGCATGGAAAAGGGGGTCTTTTTAAAATACCGTTTCAGGGTTCTAAGCCTTTCCCAGGGGTCTTCCCCCAGAAACCGGTGCATGGTGTCAAAGGTGGCCCCGCCCCAGACTTCAACGGCCCAGAAACCGATCTGGTCCATTTTTTCCGCCACCGGGATCATATCCTCGGTTCTGCCCCTTGTTGCAAAAAGGGACTGGTGGCCGTCCCTCAGGGATAAATCCTCAATTTTCAAAGGATTTTTGGCCTTGGGCCGGTCTTTTTTATAATTCATCTCAACCTGTTTCACTTGTGTATGGTCACTCATTCTGTGGTCTCCCGACTCTATTAAAATATCATTTTATTATTTAAACATGCGAAGCTGCATCATGGCATTGGCCTGCATCTGGGTCTGCCTTCCCGATATTCCCCAGGTATTGAACGGCTGGGCCGCCGGTTGGGTAAGGATAGGCGCCTGTGTTTCCGGCTCTGAAATTTCAGGCGCGGAACAGGCCAGGGCTTCTTCCCGGGTTTTTATCACCATGGCCACAGCGGCCAGGGCTGCTGACATTTTCTTTTTATCCATTCTGATTCCTTTATACCGGTATATTCCCGTGCTTTTTAGCCGGCCGGAGTTCTCTTTTGGTCTTCATGGCCTCAAGGGCATCAATGAGGCGGGGCCGGGTTTCCGAAGGCCGGATCACGGCGTCCACATAGCCCCTGGCTGCAGCACAATAGGGATTGGAAAATTTTTCATTATACTCAACGATTTTCTCTTTTCGTTTGGCCACCGGGTCGTCAGCCTTGCCGATCTCCCTGGCATGGATGATATTGGCCGCTCCTTCCGCGCCCATGACCGCGATCTCGGCCGTGGGCCAGGCAAAGGCCATGTCGGCCCCAAGATGCCGGGAGCACATGGCCAGATAGGACCCGCCGTAATCTTTCCGGGTGATGAGAAGAAGCTTGGGCACCGTTGCCTCGGAATAGCACCAGAGCAGCTTTGCCCCATGCCGGATGATCCCGCCCCATTCCTGGTTGCTTCCGGGCAGGTACCCCGGAACATCGGCAATGGTGAGCATGGGAATATTGAAGGCGTCGCAGAACCGGATGAACCGGGTGGCCTTATCCGAAGCATCAATGTCCAGGCATCCGGCCAGAAAATTGGGCTGGTTGGCGATGATGCCGATGGGACGGCCGCCCATCCTTGCAAAACAGACCACGATATTCTTTGCAAAATACTGGTGGGGCTCGAAATATTCCCCGTCATCCACGATGGAAACGATGACATCCTTGATATTATAGGCCCGGTTGGGATTGTCCGGGATCAGGGTGTCCAGGGAGGGGTCCATGCGGTTTTTATCATCTTTGGGCTCAACACAGGGCGGGTCTTCCATATTATTGGAAGGCAGATAGGACAACAGTTTCCGGATCTGCAAAATGGCGTCCTCGTCGGAATCGCAGGCAAACTGGGCCACGCCGGATTTCTCATTATGGGTCATGGCCCCGCCCAGGTCTTCAAAGGAGATCTCTTCCCCGGTCACGGCCTTGATGACATTGGGGCCGGTGATGAACATATAGCTGGATTCCTTGACCATGAAAACAAAATCCGTCATGGCCGGGGAATAGACCGCTCCGCCGGCCGTGGGCCCCATGATGGCGGAAATCTGGGGAATCACGCCGGAGGCGGCTGAATTCCGGAAGAAAATCTCACCGTATCCGGACAGGGCATCGATCCCTTCCTGGATTCTGGCCCCGCCGGAATCGTTCATTCCGATGAGGGGCCCCTGCTTTTAAGGCCATGTCCATAACCTTGCAGATCTTTTTGGCCTGCATCTCCCCCAGGGAACCGGCCCTGGAGGTAAAATCCTGGGCATAGGCAAATACGGTCCTTCCGTCCACCCGGCCATGCCCCGTGACCACCCCGTCGGCCGGGATGTCCACATCTTCCATGCCGAAATTGGTGCACCGGTGGGTGACAAACATATCCAGCTCCCGGAAACTTCCTTTGTCAAAAAGGGTGTCCAGTCTTTCCCGGGCATTTAATTTTCCGCTTTCGCGTCTTTTCTCAAGCGCCTTTTCCCCTCCCATGGCCATCACGGCCTTTTCCCTGCTCATGAGTTCCTGAATCTTATCCGATGTCACTCCCATAATACCAACCTTTCTTTATGATGTCCTTATAATGGATTCATTCTTTAATGTTTGATACTGAACCGCCACGCGCAAAACCAATTTTCCGGATGATGATCCGGGGGGCATCCGATGCATTCGGTTTCAATCCTCTCATCTATGGCCCTTGCAAAATAGCTGTATTCCACAAGCCCGGCCGATTTACAGGGGTAATCCTCCAGTTTTTTTCTCTTTCTTGCCGACTGGACCCTGCAATCATTCATCTGAAATACAAAACTATCCGGCCCTTCGTCAACGATGGATTGTTTGTTGATAACCGAGTACATCCTGTAATTCAGGGCTTTTTCAACCCCTCAAGGCCGCAGGGCTCACCCATGTTTAAAACCGTTTCACGGCAAAGGCCTCGTAGGGTGAAAACTGGGGCCCAGCAGGAATCA
>JAAUSZ010000346.1 GCA_012031875.1 Desulfobacula sp. | reverse complement strand
GCAAGAAAGGTTTCCAGGATGAGCCGGCGGGATACCTCCTTTGCAGGATATCCTTGATGGAGACGGCATTGGCTTCATATTCCCGGACCTCATTGTTGACATTCAGGCCGATCCCGATATTGATGAATTCAGCCATATCTCCCTTTGTTTCCATTTCCGACAGAAGTCCGGCCAGCTTCCGGCCGTTCAGGAGAAGGTCATTGGGCCATTTCACCCTGACATCCAGGTTGAAGAGGCGATTTAAGGTCCTTGAAAGGCAGAGGGATGCGGCAAAATTATATAAATAGGACATGACCGCGGGGACCTCGGGTCTTAATATCAGGGTAAACCAGAGCCCTCCCCTGGATGAAGACCATTGCCGGCGGAGGCGCCCCCGTCCCGTGGTCTGATTTTCCGCGATGACTACGCTGAAATGGGGGGCCTGGGCTCCGGCCAGCACCTTGGCCTGATCCATGGTGGACCCCAGTTCCTGGAAATGGAAAATCCTGTTTTGGAATCCGGCCTTAAACAGAAGGGAAAAAGAAGATCCTCCGGGTTGGGCAGAACATATCCCCTGGGCCGGGACCCGATATGGACCCCGGCCTCCTTTAAGGCGGAAATATGTTTCCACACCGCCACCCGGGAGATGTTCAGCATTTCACTGAGCCGGACCCCGGACACGGTTTCCGCCTTTGCCGAAAAAAGGATCTTGAGGATTTCATCCTTTATGTGGATTTCTTCGTTAACCATTTTAAGTCAGCATAGTTAACAAAAGATGAATCCAAGGTCAAGGGGAAAAATTCAGGCTTATCCGGTGTAAGCCGACTGCAAAGACAGGAACGGGTCTTGACTAATAGCTGAAATCAAAGGACATGGAAACATTGCTGGTTTCAGAATCCATGATAAGGGAATCACCGGAAATTCCGTAGGCGGTGGAGCGTTTATCATGTTCGCCCATGATGGAGAACTGGAGGTTGTCTGAAAGATGGACCCCCAGTTTGACGGCCAGGTCAAGAGAGCTGAACCGGCTGTAAGGGGAGGCGAGGTCCTTGAAATTATCTTTTTCAGAATACTGGAGCAGCATGGACAGGGACCACTGTTTATGAAAGGGGACCAGGACGGTATTCAAGCCGAACAGCCATTCCGGGGCATTTAAGATATCCTCGTTTTCTTTGGCATAATCATAATAGGTGATGGATGGGGAGATGCTGAGCCAGCGGCTGGGTTGGAAGGCGCCGGCCAGTTTGAAGCCCATTCTGTCGGCCGTGTCGGATAAGGAATCATAGGCCAGATAGCCGGTATCCGGGGAGGCTGAGGTGAATTCAGGCCATGCGGAATAGACCTCAAAATTTTCATGGATGGCGCTCAGATTGATATCAAACCCGGTTGCCAGGGTATGGGCATAGCCTATTTCATGCATATACTGCCGGGAATCACTCAAATTCAGGGTTTCCGACGCGGGGTTATCCATATCTCCCTGGATGGCCGTATCATCGGCGTCGAAATCATCTCTCCGGTAGCTGATGAGGCTGCCGTTGTCATGGATCGGTATTTGAAGCGTGCTTTCAAACCGGAACCTGCCGGAATCAAAACCTGAGGTCAGATCTTCGTGCCGTTTGGTTCCCACGAATCTTTTCTTCCAGTAGCTCTCATCCAGCCCGGAAACCTTGATGCCGTCGGTGCTGCTGGCATGGATGAATTTATTGTCCGAGATATACACCCCGACATGGTTGATCCTTTTTTTCCCCTTATTGCCGAAGAAGATCAAATCTCCGGGTTGCATCTCATTTTTATCGATTTTCTTGAGATCGGAAAATTTAAACTGGGCCGAGGAACTGTGGGGCAGGTCAATGCCGAAAATCTGGTCATAGACCAGCCTGACAAAGCCGGAGCAGTCCAGGCCGTTGGTGGTGGTTCCCCCTCTGCGGTAGGGGATGCCGACAAATTGTTTTAACTGGTTTTCAAACTGCTGCTCCGTCAGGCCGACGGCGGATACGGGAGAAGAGGTCTTGGTCTCCACACCAAAGACAGGAGTCACCGACAAGATGAGGATCAGGCCGTAAACCAAGGAGGTGCGCATTTTCAGAAAAAGAAGGTGGAGCCGTTTATGCATTTTTTCCCGTCAGTATGTGTTTGTTTGCATGGGGCGGAATATGTTTTTTTTCCGCCGGTCAGCATCTCCTGCCTCAAAAATACGGTTCATTTCTCATCTTTGGCCCTCAGACGGTTAAGCCATCGGGACCATTGCACCGGCAATTCTTCCGGTTTCATGGGGAAATAGAATATTTTTATATTCCTTGTCAACTCAAAAATTATGCTTTTCAGTTGTCCGGGGGAGGGAAGATTTCAAGGCAGGCACAAAACAAGCCTTTTTCGATCTTTTATTGCTTTGTGAAAAAAATCCGGATAAAAGAATTGCATCATATGCCTTGACCTATAAATAGGGATGCGGATGAATTCAAAAATGAACGAAACCATGCCGGTGAGACAGATCCTTTCAAGTTCAAAGGAATTCAAACTGTTCTGGAAAGAGCAGGGGCCCTTCCGGTTTGCCTTGACCAGCAGTGAATTCCCTCCGGTCATGCTGGAACCCGAGGAATGGATTTTTTCAGATAACCTGGAAATGCTGTTAAAATCATTAATTCAGTTTGAAAAACGGAACATGCAGGTCCTTTACTCCCCGTTCAATCCCGGAAACAAAGCCATATTCAGGCCCGAAGACCTGATCCCGTGGAAGATCGCCAATTTTCCGGAAGAATGGCAGGCCGCGGTCTGTGACTGTTTTATCCCGGAAGGGCATTTGACCCGTCATATCTTTGAAGGGCGGGTCCTGCCTGAGGGAAAGCCGGACCGGGAAGGGGTTGAAAAAGCGTTTTTCAGTTGTCTGGCCCGTTCCGTGGAACAGTTGGGGTATCTGTTATTCACCCCCCGGGCCGGGTCAAAACATGCGGATATTAAAAAATACCTGGTCCAATGGGAAGAGGATGATGAAGACGCGGGGCTGCGCTAGGGTTTAAATCTCTCCCTTAAGGATCAACCCCGCCAGCATGGCCTTGTAATCAATTCCCGCGGCATGGAATCCCTTTGTTCCGTATTTCATATTGCCCTCCAGAACATGGGGCCGGCCCCCATGCATCACGATATCAATGCCCACATCATCCCAACCGCAGCTTAAAGCGGTTCTTTCGGCCAGGTCCAGGGCCTCCTTTGGCAGGGGGTCAAAAGAGATTCTTCCCCCCTGGGAAACATTGGTTTTAAAATTGTCCGACGTGCTGATCCGCCAGAAAGCCAGCCTGATTTTTTTTCCGATGATGATGATTCTCATGTCCCTGTCCACGGCAGGTATTCCTGGATATAGGCAGGGCTGTGGTGTTTAAGATAAAGGGCAA
>JAAUSZ010000106.1 GCA_012031875.1 Desulfobacula sp. | reverse complement strand
GGGTCGGCCGGCGCGTTAAAAGCATGGCCATGGTGGCCAATGCCTGGCATCACCGGCTGGATGTCTTCAGCTCCATTCCGGCCCTCATCGCCGTGGGCGCGGCCATGGTGTTTCCGGAATGGCGTTTTTTAGACAAGGCCGGGGCTATTTTTGTCTCGGCCCTGATCTTTCATGCGGCCCTGAAAATTATCACTACCGGCCTGAAAGAGGTTTCAGATGCCGCCGCACCCGAGGAAATCTGCACCGAAATCCGGCGGCTGGCCTCCCTGCATCCCCTGGTCCGGGGGGTTCACGGGATACGGACCCGGTATACGGGAAGCAGCCTCCAGGTGGATCTGACCCTTGTCCTGGACGGCCATATGACGGTTTTTGAAGGCCATGAGGTCGCCGAGGCCATAAAAAAAGAGATTCTTGAAAACGGTCCCGATGTCATTGATGTGGAAATCCACGTGGAGCCCGATGAATCCGCCGGTAAAAAACAGGACTGAAAGGGTCAACTTTCTTTTTCCGCCGCTTTTTCAAGCTCGGACAGCAAAAGGTCAAGATCCAGCCGGTATGTGTCCGCCACGGCCCTGAGGCTGACGAAAAGAGAGGTGCAGCAGATGCAGGCCCCGGCTTGGCCGTCGAATTCCTTAAAGACCTCAATGGTATTTTTGTGGGCCGAGACAATATCCAGGACGGTCATGTCCGGATCAATGCAGTTGCCTTTTCCGGTCATGGGGCTGCCTTTAAAACGGTTTCCGCCGCCGCCGGAATCCGGGCAATGATATCCATGATCTGGGTGGCCGGGGTCGGATTGGCCGCAAGCCCGGCCAGGCGGTTGATCCTGGCTGCGGCCAGGGCGGCTTCGGGAATCTTCATCCCCATGGCGATCAGGGCCGAGACAATGCCGGTGAGGGTGTCCCCGGTTCCGCCGATGGCTTCCATGGCCTCGGTGGAGGGACCATCCACCGAGGATAAAAGCCCGGTCTTATCCATGATATAATCCGTGGCCCCTTTCACCAAAAGGCATTGGGCCGCATTTTCATGATCATAGGCCCGCCGGACAAGGTCGGGCACCCGGTTGTCCGTGTGCAGGATAAAGCCCCGTGTATAAAAGGGATGGGGAGCGGTTTCATCGGCCAGGAAGGCCAGTTCTCCCGCATCCGGGGTGAAGAGATCATAGGACCCGGCCTGGCCGCTCATCTTGGCGGCATACATAAAGCCGGCATCGGCAATGAGGACGGGCCGGGGGTCCAATTCCGCCAGCTTGAACAAAACCCGGTTATGCCAGTCCACATCGGGCTGAAGATAATGAAACACAAGGGTTTGGATCTCCGGAGCAAGGTCTTCATGGACCAGGTGGTGGTAGATTTTGCGGCTGCCCTGGCCAAGCCCTGTATCCCCGGCCAGGAAGGCCGTCAGCTCACTTTTTCCGAATACGGCCAGGGTCTGGAAGGCGGCGCCGATGAGGGCCGGGGTTCCCCGGTTCACCGGGATGGGCCGGCCCTGGATCACCACCTTGTTCCCTTCCAGGCTTGCCCGGCCCAGGGTCAGGTCCAGGCTGAGGTCGGGCACGGTGCCTACAATGCCGAGCATTGTTTCTGCATCTCCTCAAAGGCCAGGCCCAGGGCATAGCCGCAGAGGGTATGCCCGATATCCAGGGGCCGGGGGGAGTCGGACAGGGTTTTGCCCACCATTTCATAGGCCAGATAGGGCACATCCGGACAGCCGCCCCCGGAGATGTTCACGATCTTTTGGGTCTTTTTTTCAATGGTCAGTTTCATATTGGCGGCCCTGACCATGAGGAAATCGCCAAAATCCTTGACCTGGAACAGGTCCACGGGTTTCAGGAGGGGGCCCGTCACCGGCACTGTCTGCAGGGGATGAATTTTGGCCCCTTCCAGCAGCCGGAGAATATTGAGCTGCTCCATGAGGGGGAACCGGACCACCAGATCGCAGCCGGTCTGGATCTCCGGCGGCGGCCCCATGGCCTTGATATCCCATCCTTCGGACCGGAGCAGCTTTTCCGCCCGGATCACCTCGCTGGTATGTTCAAAGACCAGGATGCCGAGACCGGCCCGGGCCCCGGCATCCTGCCGGGCCGGTTTTTTTCTTTTAAACAGGCTGAAATTCAGCAAAAGCCATCCTTTCTTAGTTCCTGACAATGGTCAGGCGGTATTCGTCCGCCTCTTGGGTGACGGTGACGGTGCAGTCTTTGCCTTCCGCGGCCCGGGTGACGTTTTCCATGGAAGCCTCGCTATCCACCAGAACGGTAAATTCCTTATCCGCCGCTGATTTTACGGCGTCCATGAACATGAGCACGGGCTGGGGGCAGGAAAGCCCCCTGGCGTCTACAGTGGTTGCCATATATCCTCCTTAATTGGTTTTTCTCATGGTAAGCCCGATGAACAGGCAGACGACGAATCCGACGGCCACGGCAGCCATGCCGTGGGGCCCCAGGCCCGTGGGGGAGCTGGCCAGCCCGAAATTATGGGCAAAGGCGGCGCCGGTGATCATGCCGAAAACAAAGACCGCTGCATCCCCGTCCCCTTCTCCGGCCAGGAAAAGCTGGCGTCCCGGACATCCCCCGGCCAGGGCAAAGGCAAGACCGGCCAAAGCCATGCCGATGAAATTCCAGGCATGAAGATTGTGGGCCACGGGCTGTTTTTCAAAGCCCATATGAAACTGCCCCAGGATCAGGTTCATAACCACGGCCATGACCACCAGGGCCAGGACCCCGGAGACCAGGTGGACCTGTTTGAAGAGGATCAGATCCCGGAAGGCCCCCATGGTGCAGAACCGGCTTCTCTGGGCCATGAAACCGATGAGGAGTCCCGCTCCAAGAGCAACGAACAGCGGAGCATGTCCGGCTCCAGGCCCCTTGACGCTGTAAAAGAGGACACCGGATTTGGGTTCCTGGGCCACCTGGGGATAGATGAGCATCAGGATCAGGAACCCGGCCATGACCAGGGGCATGAGCAGACCGGCCGTAAAATGCGTTTTCTGGGTCCGGCCCAGGTTATAGCCATTTTTCAGGAACAGGGTTCCGATCCAGATCCCGCAGATGAGCCCGGCCAGCCCCAGGACCGCGTTCCAGTCCCCGCCGCCGAGCCTTAACAGCGCCCGCCAGGGGCATCCCAGAAAGACCAGGGCCCCGATCATGGCGAAAACCCCGAGAATGAACCGGACAAAGGGCACGGAACCGGTTCTGGCCCGGTAATCCTTGAACAGCAGGGCTGCCGCTAGGGACCCCAGGACAAAGCCGATGATCTCCGGCCTTAAATACTGAACCACCTCGGCCCTGTGGAGCCCGAGGCCGCCAGCGATGTCCCGCTCAAAACAGGCCACGCAGATCCCCATATTGCCGGGGTTGCCCAATTTTTGAAGCAGGGGCGCCAGGATTCCGATAATGGCGCCCACAAGGATAATGCCCGTCCGGGTGCCGAAAAAATTTTTGGTCATGAATTCTACCTCCTTTAATTATCCGTTTAAACCCTATGGGTAAATTCTGTAATACCTATATTTGATGGATTCATGGATAGTCAAATCGGTAGTTTGGATATGATTTCAAAACCTAATAGAGATAATCAATACCTTCCGGTTTCAGCCCTTGGCCGGACAGCAGGGAATATCCTGCAAAGGGCTGCCGGGTATGCTGCCGGAGGCAGCTTTGTCGGGATTAAACGCCTCGCTTTTGATGATGAGTTCGTGGTCCGTTAAAATAATGGTAAGGGCCTCGGTCTTCCATTGATTTTCCGTTTCCGTCTTTACCCCCTCAGATCCTGTTTCCCTGGTCATCAGGGCTCGAACTTGTTCTCTGTGTTCCGGGCTGAAGACCAGGTCGGCACCGAATAAGGTCTGGTCATGAAAATTGAGGAAAATGGAGAGCAGGGGAATTCCGTCCATATCCATGGATAGATGTCCACTGCCGGCCATGAAAATGGCAGAGGAATGCCCGGTTTTATAAATATTTTGCAGGGCGCCTTTGCTGAGCCCCAGGTCCGGAAGCTGATCCTTGTGGGTTCCCCAGGCGATTTCCCTGAACCCCTTTTCAAAACGGGACTCTGCCAGGGCTGATCCGGTCAGAATAAGAACGCAGAGCATTCCGATACAGACCCTGTAATAGCTATATATTCTGTTCATTTGCGCTTTCCTTTCTGAACACCTATGGTTTATCGGAAGATGACTGCCCCTGATTTTTAATTCTTCGGGCAGGAACCGGTAGTCAATCATGGTATCAATGGCAATATCGGTTTTGATATACCCGTATTTGGCCATCAGATCGATCTGCTCCTTGATTCTTTCCGGGGGTTCGACGGCCTGGTATTCCCTCAACGCCGAGATCATGCACAGATCTTCTTCAACCTTGGTATATTTGGTCAGAAAGGCCCGGGATTCTTTTTCATGGGTTTTGATGAATTCAAAGGATTTCACAAGGCCGGCCATAATTTTCCGGACATGGTCCGGATATTCGGTAAGATATTTATCGGAAAAATAAAGTCCGGCAAAAATCCAATGGGCGCTGATGTCATGAAATGACGCGAGAATACGACTTGCTCCATGCGATTCCAGCATGGCTGCCAGGGGATCTCAAACAATAAAGGCGTCGATTCCCCCGGACCTCAGGGCCGCCTCGTGCTGCATGGGGTTCTCCGGGGTGCCGCCCCACATGGGCCGGATATCTTTTAAGGCATAGCCGCCCAGATGAACCGCATGGGTCAACAGGGTTTTCACCATAACGCTGCCGCTGGTGGCAATGCGGATGCCTTTCAGGTCTTCCAGGGTTTTGTATTTGGTCTGGGCGCCGACATGAATCCCGCATTTGGTACCTTTATGGGCATGTCCCATCCAGGACACGACTTTTATGGGGGCCTTTTCTTCGGCCAGCTTGATCAGGGAGGACAGGGAAATATAACCTCCGCTGACGTCGCCCCGCATGACCGCAGCCAGGGTATTGGGCTCTCCGCTGATATATTCCAGTTCCAGGTTGACCCCGGCTTCCTTGAAAAAGCCTTTTTCAACGCCGACATAGAGGGGCAGGTCATCAATGCTGCGCCAATAGACGAGTTTTACGGTGGGGAGGTCTTCCGCACGGCTCTCGGTGATGCCCTGAGTCAGGGAGATCATCAGCATTGCCGCCACGAAAAGGGGGGTGGTTTTGATAAAACATCGGTACAGGTAACGCATGAACAACTCCTTGTGTTTGTTTATTTTCCTCCAAGAGAGGTTTCCGTATGCCAGGATAAGAGTTTGGCCTGAATTCTTCGGGCAGCCTGATCCACGGAAAATCCAAGGACCGAGAGCACGATGATGCCGGCAAAGACCCGCTTGGTGTCAAAGGTCCGCTGGGCATCAATGACCAGAAAGCCGAGACCGGAATCGCTGGACAGCATTTCAACGCCCACCAGGGACATCATGGCCATGGCCGTTGAAATCCTGAGTCCTGTAATGATCATGGGCAGGGCCGACGGGACCAAAACTCTGATCCACAATTGCCCTCCGTTGGCGCCCAGGGACCGGGCCGCCATGATCAGTTTTTTGTCCACCCCTTTTATCCCGGCAATGGTATTTAAAAGGATGGGGAAAAAGCAGGATTTAAAAATAATGATGATCTTTGAGGTATTGCCCACACCGAACCACAGAAAAAGGATGGGCACCAGGGCAAAGGAGGAAAGGGGCCGGATCAGCTCGATGAGGGGATCGAAAAAATCTTCAATGATAAGAGACCAGGCAATGAGTAGCCCCAGGCCGATCCCGATCACGGCCGCAGTCATATAACCGGTGACGGCCCTGCCCAGGCTGATGGCGGTATGATAAGGCACCTCGCCGGATACCACCATTTCATACAGGGTTTGAAATACCAGGGAAGGAGACGGCAAAAACCAGCTTTCGATCCACCCGGCCCGGGTCATGATTTCCCAGCTCAGGATCATCAGGATAGGAGACAGGCATTTTCGCCAAGTGCGGTTCATGCCGGATCAGGCGCTCCTCTTTTCCTGAACAGGGACCATCTCCTCCGGTCCATCTTCTTCCCAGATGCTTTCCTTGAGCACTCTTTCATAATGCCGGAAATTTTCACTGGTGAACATTTTTCTCGTTCTGGGCCGCTCAAGGTCAATGGTCAGGATTTTTTTTACATAACCCGGACGGCTGCCCATGACCACCACCCGGTCGGCCAAAAAAACAGCTTCCGTGATGGAATGGGTCACAAAGAGAACCGTGCAGCGGGCCTTCTGCCAAATTTTCTGGAGTTCAAGCTGCATGCTTTCCCGGGTCAGGGCGTCCAGTGCCCCGAAGGGTTCATCCATAAGCAGGACCTTGGGTTTATTGGCCAAGGCCCGGGCAATGGCCACCCGTTGTTTCATTCCGCCGGAAAGTTCGTGGGGAAAGCAGTTTTCAAATCCTTCTAATCCCACAAGGCGGATGAGATCCCGGCTCATGGCATCACAGGTTTCTTTTTTAACCCGGTTCAGCCTGGGGCCGAATTCAATATTGCCTTTGACGGTTTTCCAGGGAAAGAGCAGAAATTCCTGGAAGACAATAGCCCGCTGGTGGTCCGGGCCGTTTACCGGTTTTCCCTCAATGGTCAGATCTCCGGATGTGGGTGTTTCCAAACCTGCCACCATGAGCAGAAAAGTGGATTTGCCGCACCCGCTGGGGCCGATAACGGCAATAAATTCTTTTTCCCGGATGTCCAGGCTCATATCGGCAATGGCCAGGGTGGGTCCGGCATTATTTTTACCGTTAAAGGTCTTGCTGATGTGACGGGCATTTATAAAAGTCATAGGGTCCTCCCGGCTGTCACCTGTTCCATAAAAGCTTCGATGCGGACCCGGAGCTGCTCGGTGTCCGACTCTGAATAATCGGTGACCACATGCAGAAAGGGAAGGCCAAGGCGGTCCCGGATCAATTCCCCCACCCGGAAGGATTCGATTTCAAAGGGCTGGCAGAACTGCCAGGCCAGGTCGATAACCCCGTCAATGTTAAATTCCTTCACCAGACGCGCCAAGTCGGAAAAACGCCCGGAATTGGGAGTCATACACGCGCAGGTCACCCGCAGATACCTTTGGGCAATGGCGGCGATGGGGTCCTCGTTCCTGTTGACGGGAATCAGGTCCTCGGTGCGGGTGATGCCGCCGCACCCTTCCTGGCAGACCACCACCCCGCCGCAGTCTTCCACCAGCTCCAATACCTTGCTGCAGCCCAGGCTGCTGCCGAGCCCGGTCCATAGGATCCGGGGCCGCCCCGGAGGAAGAGCCGATTGTCCGGTTTTTACACAATCCTGCAATTCATTATAAAAGGCGTCAAGGGTTTGAATATAATCTTCAAAATCCACATAATAGCGGAGCTTGCCGGTGATATTGACAAAATCAAGGCCCGTGACGGGAGGGGGATCATGGCGCATGCACCCGTAGATATCCGTCATAAGGCGGCGCTGGCGGTTGCCTTTTTCAATGGCCTGCCACAGATCATCATCGGTAATGGTGACATCCAGTTGTTTTTCCAGAAAGGCTTTTGTGTTCCGGACTTCTGCGGTCCAGTGGGCCAGGGCCGCCGGTGAATCCGGTTTCTGGGGGAGGTCCATGACCATCAGGGGAACCTCCCGCTCCAACAGTTCATACATTTTTTTACGGCCGTCACAGGTGGTTTCCGCAATAATGCAGTCGGCCAGAGGAAAGAGGGGGCAGGTTCCGGAGATGGCCCGGCCATAGGTGGATTTCACCTTGGGGCACTGGTCCCGGGAGAGGATTTCTTCGGCCTTGGCAATGGGAATCTGGGTGGTGCCGCAAAGCCCAACGGGAATGGCCCCTGCAGCCAGGATGAGTTCCGTGGGAGAATAGGAGCAGAGACACCCCACCACTTTTTTGCCCGCATCCTTGGCCATTTCAAGATTCAGGGCCAGATGGGTATGGACATCCTGGATGGTTTCGGTAATTTTAAACTTCATCATAAACACAGCCCTCTCTCAAAAGGATATGGCTTTCTGATCCGGTTCATGTTCATGGTCCGGATCAACAGCTCAGTGTTTATCTATATTGTTTAAAATTATCAAATTCGTAATTTCGATGAATATGACGATCCCTATAGAAAAATACCATTCCGGTATCCAAAGGCCTGAACATAGGGGTGAGCCTTTTGTGCGGGTTACCGGGCGAGCCGGGCAAATTCCATGAATTTCTGGGAAATGGGGGACAGGGATCTTTTGGTGGAGGTGGTCACATAGAAAAACCGGCTCAGGTCCAGATCTTTTACGGCCAAAGCCTTCAGGCGGCCTTTATCGACTTCATCCTGGACGGCAATGGGGGAAAGGATGGAAATCCCGACATGGTGGAGGATGCCCTGGATGACGGAGACGGTATTGCCCATGGTGACCGGGGTTTTGAGATGATTTGCATCAAAGCCGGCATTGTCCATGCTTTTCAGGAGGGTTTGCCATGTCCCTGATCCCTTTTCCCGTTTGATAAAGGCCTCTGAAAAGAGATCCCGGCAGTTGACAAAATCCCTGTTCGCCCATTTATGGTCAAAAGGAACGATGAGCCGCATCTCATCTTTGATGAATTCCTCCTGAACAATCAGGGGATCATTGGTCTTTGCCCCAACCATACCGATATCGATTTTTCCTTTTTTGATTTCCTCGATAATGGCGCTGGTGTCACCGGCCGTCATCTCAATATGAATGTCCGGAAACTGTTTTGAAAAGGGCCCGATGATTTTTGGGAAAATATACCCCGAGGGAATGGTGCTGCCGCCGATAAACAGAGTCCCTTTTAAGCTTCCCAGGAAATCCAGGATGGAATCCTCGGCTTTTTTACTCAGGGCAAGGATCTCCTTTGCATGCCGGTATAAAATTTCTCCGGCCCGGGTGGGTTCCGTAATTTTCCCAAGACGGTTCAGGAGGGGGCATTTGAAATACTCTTCAAGTTCTTTGATATGGCTGCTCACCGTGGGCTGGGAAAGGTTGATGGCTTCAGAGGCTTTTGAAAAGCTTTTGTTTTCAATGACGGCCACCAATATTGTGAGCTGCCATAAATTCATCGGCATTGGTTTAGCGGGCCTGCCGTTGAAGAAAAGGCAGGATCTTGAATCGCGATGGCGGCAATATCGTCATGGGGCTTGAACCTGGGATACCTGCTGCATTCCGGGTCCAGGGCCTCCATTTGTCTGATCCTGTTTTTCAGGCCGGCCAGGCCCAGGTCCTGATAAAGCCGGACAAGGGGGGTAAAATTCCTTTTTTTCTCGGGTATTTCGGTTGGAATTGAAAGGCCGTCCGTGAACAAGAGCACTTCCCTGACCTGGTCCAGGGGCTCATGGCCGTGGTGAAGAAAATACACAGGCCTTGTCCTCACCGTTTAAAACCCCGTAGGTCAGGTTCATTTCACATCTTTTTTCCGGATCTGATCCGTCAGTAATACCTTTGCCTCAGAGGCCCCGTGTTTTTGTTTTGCCGGCCACAGGCAAAGGGTTTCATAATCATGGTCGTCCTGTTCCACCAGAACCTTATGGGTGTTGTCATGGAAAATCAGGATGATATAGGCGTCTCCCGTCTGGACCCATTCCAGCATCCTGTCTTTAATCCGGATGACGGCCGCGCTGGTGCTCCAGAAATTTTCCTTTCGGGTCAGATCCACGCCATGGTCCATCATCCGACAATAAATGGCTTTGTTTGCGCCTTTGGCCAAGTCAACCAGGGGGAAATGATTTTTTATAAACCGATTTGGCGGCGGACGAGGCCAGAAAACCGCCGGTTTGTCCATTTTCAAAGGTTTTTTTATCAAGGCTGGTGGCCCCGTCAAAAACCCCGAAAATATTTCCTTCGGCAATGAGGTGATCTTCGTTCAGTTTGCCTGTGCCCTTTTCAAGGATATATTCAAATTTCATTTGTTTTTATTCCACGCATTTAAACTGAACTTATTATAGATACCAGGCCCTTGATGTCAAAAAGATAATATGAATGATGATTTTGATCTGTATCAGGATTTTCTATGACAGGCTCCGGGGCTTTATGAATATGTGTCTGGACCGGTCCGGGACCGCAAGCTTGAGAAAGGGGTGCTCGGCAGGTCTCAGGCAGGGCTGGGGGTCTGCCCCGTAAATGTCAAGGCCCGTTCCCGGAGGCATGTCCACTTTAAGATAAATGGGTTTTTTTGCCAGCCTTGGCGGAACTTTGTCCATCCATTCCAGGTCAATGGAAAAACCGCCATTGGCCTGTTTAATCTCAGACATGAGATAATGGCCATACTGGGTAAAACAGGCCCCGGAGTCCTGAACCAAAAGCATTCCTCTTTTGGCGCTGCCGGTTTTGATATAGTCTGCCCATTTTTCGATCACCGAAAGGTTTTGCCCGGGGTCAGGATGGAGAAGATTGGCCCAGTGAAGGGCCATCACCGGCCGGTCAAATTTGAATTCAGGCCCAGCCGCCACCCGGTTCCAGGGAATTTCCGATTCTCCGCGGTCCACCAGCAGCACATTATTTTCCCAGGCCATCTTTCCCGCCTGGGGGCTTGAATACAGCCTGGCCTTGCTGAACAGGAGGGTGACGGATTCGATTCCGAATTCCGCCAGTATTTTCTGAATTCCCTTATGCGGATCTCCAAAGCTGTGCTTCAGGGCCGGGGGAATAAAGGTTTTGGGCCTGGAACCAAAGCCGTACTGATCCATGATCCTAAAAAAAAAGGACAAATGGTTTCGGATTTCATCCGGGTCCCTCATCCTGCATCCTGCATCGTGGAATTCGGAGCGTTGCATCACCCCCTGGTCCCAGAATTCGTGGCCCAGGCCGTGGAGACCAAACTCTATATGGTTTTCGGCATTTTTGATGATCTCTGCCGCTCTTATTTTCTGGCCCGAATCCACACCCGGGGCTGTCCAGTTTTTCCCATCCAGGTGGAGGACGGCAAGTTTCGCAAAATATGGCCCCTGTCCCATTCGCAGAGAACAAACCCGGCCAGGAGGCGCATATCCAGCCGCCTTCCCAGGTCCGCCAGGGCCAGATAGTCTTCAGGCACATGATCCCTGGGCATTCCTGTCCGAAAGGGCTGGTTCACCCCTGAACCGTTTGCTCCCTTCCACCAGCCCACATCATCGATGCTGACCAGAAGGGGCATGGGAATGGTAATCTTCATGCTCACAGGGATATCCCTTTCTCACCAGGGCCCCAGCAGATTGGCCATGCCCAGGGGCAGTTTTTCCATCCGGGTAGGGTCAGGGTTTCTTCTGCCGGGAAAAGGCCTTGGCCCGGAACGGTCCAGGTATACCAGTAAAGCGGCTGCTCTTCGGGGCAGAATTGTTTTTTGAACCGATAGGTGGGGGCATTTTTTGAAGACCGGCCCATATCCAAAATTTCAGCTTTGAGATTGCAGGCAAACCCGATCATCTGCCGGTAAAGATAGAGATTGGCATTCAGATACCTGAACTCCCTGACCGAAGAGGCCCAGGGGTTGGCCAGGGTCTTTTTGAACCTGAACATGAAAGAGGCGGCCACGGGCCTGGCTTTGTGAAACACGACGCAGATGAAGGCCTGGTGGTAAAAATATCGAAAAATCGCCTTAAAAAAATTCTTTGAATGCACGGGAGAGGCAAGATCCCTCATATTCCGGCTGAATACGGTATAGAAAGCGTCAAGCAGCTCGGTTTTTCCGATTTTCCAATCCAGCCCGCTTTTCTCGCTTTTTTTTGATCTGGCTTCTCAGTTTGGATTTGAACTTGCCCATCATTTCCTGTTGAGAGCCGGAGACCGGGAGGGACAAGCCCACCTTGCCGGAAAAAATCCGGGGTCCGCCGACCATGGGGGTTAAATCCGGGATATCCAGCATCCCCTCCTGTCTTAAGGTGATAGCGGAAAGGCCTGCATTTTTGCCACATAAGGGCTCCAGCCCCTTTTTAAACAGGAAATTCCGGATGGAAGGGTCCCGGGCCAGGATGCCGGCCGTGTCGAAAAACGGAACAGACACCAGCCGCAGCCCATTCACCAGGGTTTTGAACCGGAACAGGGGAAGGATACCGCAGATCCCGGGATTTCCGGTTTGAACCGGCCGGACTGCGGCAAGATAAACCGGCCTGTGCCCATAGGTTTCCTCAATGACCCTGGACCAGTTGAAAAGATGGGTATATTTGGATTCCGGAGTCTGAAGCACATACCTGTCCCAGGCAGCAGAATCTGTTACCTCTTTGATTTCCATGACCTTAAGGATAGGATTAAAATCGAAAAAAAACCAGTCTATTTGAATTTCTGATTTATTCCCGTTTTTGTATCAGCATAATCAATTTGATTTCCCCTTTCCGGCCGGTTAAGAATCACCTTTGATACAGTAAAATGGGATATTTTTATGATCAGCGCAGGCATAGACATCGGCTCCCGGTCCATTGAAATCGCAGTCCTGGAAGACGGGATCATCCGGGAGACAAGAAAGACGGATACCGGCTTTGACCCCATCGGCCAAGCCAAGAAATTGATCCACGACCTGAAATATGACGCCATCCTGGCCACGGGCTACGGCAGGACCCTGTTTGAAATCGAGCATGACGCCCCCACCATAACGGAAATCAAGGCCCATGCCCGGGGAGCCGTCTATTTTTTCCCCGAAGCCCGGACGGTCCTGGACATCGGCGGACAGGACAGCAAGGTCATCAGCCTCAATGCAGCGGGCAAGGTGGCCCGGTTTGAGATGAACGACCGGTGCGCGGCCGGGACGGGCAAATTCCTTGAAATCATGGCCACGGCCCTGGGCTTCAGCATTGAAACATTTGGGGCAGAGGCCATGACGGCAAAAAAGGATTTGACCATCAACAGCATGTGCACGGTCTTTGCCGAATCCGAGGTGACCTCCCTGGTGGCCAAGGGTGAAAACCCCAATGAAATCGCCAGGGGCCTGCATCTTGCCGTGGTGAAACGGGCACTGTCCATGCTGAAACGGGTTTCCCAGGACGGCCCGGTGGTGTTTACCGGCGGTGTGGCCAATAACCCGTTCATGGCCCGGCTCCTGGCCGAGGAAAGCCAAAGAGAGATCTGGGTCCCGGATCATCCTGAAATGAACGGCGCCGTGGGTGCGGCCCTTTTGGCGCAAGAAATGATAAGAAAATAAAGAGGAAACAGACCATGAAACAGGAATTGTTCAAAAAACTCCAGCAGATTACCGAGCAGAATATGATGGATATCGAGGCCCATAAACAAAGGGGAAACCATGTGGTGGGCTTTTACTGCCTCTATGCCCCCACCGAGCTTGCCGTGGCCGCGGACGCCATCCCGCTACCCCTGTGCGGAACCCGGCAAGCCCCCATTGAGGCGGCCGAAGAAGTCCTGCCCCGGAACCTCTGCCCCCTCATCAAAAGCAGCTATAGTTTTGCCGCCACGGACACCTGCCCCTTTTTCAGGTTTTCCGACATGATTGTGGCCGACACCACCTGTGACGGCAAAAAGAAGATGTTTGAGATCATGGCCTCCATCAAGCCGGTCCATGTGCTTCAGCTTCCCCAGAACCAGGATATGGCCAAATCCCTCTCCCCCTGGAAGGATGAAATTGAAAAACTGGTGGCCGTCCTCGAAAAACTCACCGACCGGCAGATCACGCCGGAAAAAATCAGCCGCAGCATCGCCCTTTTAAACAAAGAGCGCCGGGCCAAAAAACGCCTCATGGATGTGACCCAAGCCAAACCCTCCCCCCTGACCGGCCCGGAACTGGTGGAAATCCTGTTCAAGACCGGGTTTTTGCAGACAAGGAAAAGGGCATCGATCTCATGAACGAAATTGCCGATGCTTGTCAAACCTTGATTGAGAAAAAAGAAAGCCCCTATACCGAAAACACCTCCCGGATCCTTCTGACCGGCGTGCCCATCGGCCTGGGTTCCGACAAGGTGGTCAAAATTATCGAGCAGTGCGGGGCCAATGTGGTGGCCTTTGAAAGCTGTTCCGGATACAAACAGACCTTTCAGGTGGATGAGACCGGGGACCCGGTCCGGGCCCTGGCCGAACAATACCTGTCCATCCCCTGTTCCGTCATGAGCCCCAACCCGGGACGGATGGAGATGCTGACACAGATGATCAAGTCCTTTTCCATCGACGGGGTGGTGGACCTGACCTGGCAGGCCTGCCATACCTATAATATCGAATCCTTCCATGTGGCTAAACTAGTGCAGGATTCCTTTGGCCTGCCGTTTCTCCATCTGGAAACCGATTATTCCGAATCCGACACCGAACAGCTCAGGGTCAGGATCGAGGCCTTCCTGGAGATGATATAGGAAAGGATAGAAAAACCTATTGACGTCAGGTTGTAACTTGTCTATCCGGCGGCTTTTGCATGCTCAAGCACTTTTGTAACCGCTGTTTGAGCCTCAGCCGGTTCAGATAGGTAAAAGGGGCCCCGACCACCTTGATGGGGCCGGAGAAGGCCGCCTCCGGTGAAAACAGGAGGTCGGCAAGGTGAAGGTCGGGGCAGTCCGGCCCAGAAACCCGGCGCACCCGGCGCAATAAGTCAGAATGGTCCGGTCCCCGGATTCTTTTTGGCGGAGAAGGCCCCATTTCCTGGCCAGATCAGGCCTTACAAAGCCCACGCTCCCTCCTTCCCCGCAGCAGAGGGCCTTTTTCCCCCAATGTGTCATTTCTGTAACGCTTACCCCCATGGCGTCCAGGAGGTTTCGCACCGAGGCCCGGACATGGGTTTCTTCTCTCATGGGACAGGGGTCATGGACGGTCACCTCCCTGTTTCCGGGAATGAACACCGGCAGATCCCCCGGATCAATCACCTCATATACGGTTTTAACCTCAAAGCGGAAGCCGTACCGGCTGAACATTTTATGGCAGTTGGGACAGGCCGTCAGCACTTTTTGCACATTGTTTCCGGTAAGATTGTCAAGGATGCGATTGAACATGGATTCAAAATGGGCCTGCCGCCCCAGATCATGGCTGGGTTTGTGGCAGCAGTCAAGAACAACGCCCAGATGGGGAATGCGCTTTTTCAGATGTTCAAAAAGCTTCCAAGTGGTTTTTGGCCGGGTCCCCGGCAGGGTGCAACCGGGGAAAAACACAGTATCGCATCCGGCGGGAAGCGCATAACAGGAAAAGAGCGGGGAGCTTCCTTTTCTCTCATAGCCCAGGATGGCCTTGTATGGGGAAAAATCCACATGGCCTGACCCGGCCGCTTCCCTCCGGATGGAAAGAAACAGGCCGCCCGGATTCAGTTTTTCTGGGCAGACCGCCCGGCAGAGATTGCACAGGCTGCATTCAAAGGCCAGTTTCTGAGATTCAGGCCTTGAAAAGTCATGGATGTCCATCATTTCCCCCGGCGTACCGTATTCCTGGAGAAAGGCGCAGTATTTTTGACAGGCTCCGCAACGGGTGCAGGCGTCCTGCATGCGCCGGAGCGCCTGGTCCAGTCCGGGGGAACACCTCCCCGCCGGCCCGGGGAGGCCAAGAGAGGCCCGGGTTGCGCCGGCATCTTTTAGAAACATCGGTATGGCTATTTTTTTTCAGTCGCATAGGGCCATTCGGTCATGCCCTTTTCAAGAATCAGCAGCCGTTTTTCATCGATCCCGTTGGCTTTGTAATAATCCACGGTGTTTTTTGCACCGCCGCCCCCCTTGGGGCAGACCACGATGACGTCATCGGCGGAAGCCTTGAGTTTCGGCAGCACCTCAGCCAGCCGGGCTTTTTCCTCGTCGGTCTTCACCGGGTAGGCATTGGTTTCAATGGAGCCTTTGACATGACCTTTGGCAAATTGTTCCTTTGTGCAGATATCGACAATGATCATGGGTGACCCAGCGCCCAGCCGGTCATTGAGATCTTTTGCCTGGATATAGTGGTAGGCGTCGGCAGCCCCGGCCCATGACGCGCCGAGCGCCAGGGCAACCCATGTGATGAGCAGCACGAGAATTCTTTTTTTCATTTACGTCTCCTTGATTATGGTTATGTTCATTCCGTCAAACCGGCCGATAATTTGGAAATCATCGCCAACAGGGCCTGATATGTCAAATCGATAATCCGGATTCAAAACGGCTTTGATTCGAAATTATCTATGATGGAATTGTTTCCGGGTTGTTGTTCAGGATAAAGCACCGGCGTCCCGGCAGATGTCCGTGGGATGACCGGGATCAAAAATCATGCCCCGGTTTTATGGCTTGACATGGGCTTGGTGCCTGGGGATAGAAAATTAATCATGA
>JAAUSZ010000105.1 GCA_012031875.1 Desulfobacula sp. | reverse complement strand
CGAAGCTGTGGGGGCGGTCCAGTCCGGAAGGATGACGGAAAATGAACTCCTGGACATTGAAAATGCCGCCTGCCCCCACCTGCGGCTCCTGCGCCGGCATGTTTACGGCCAATTCCATGAATTGCCTGACCGAAGCCATAGGAATGGCCCTTCCCGGCAACGGCACCATCCCGGAACCCATGTCCGAAAGAATCCGGCTGGCCAAGGAAACCGGGATGAAAATCATGGAACTTTTGCAAAAGAAGATTACTACCGGACAAGATCCTGACCCAGAAGGCCTTTGAGAATGCCCTGGCCGTGGACATGGCCCTGGGCTGTTCCACCAATACCGTGCTTCATTTAAAAGCCGTTGCCCATGAGGCCCATGTGGACGTCAATCTGAACCTCATCAATGAGGTCAGCAAAAAGACACCCCATTTATGTTCCCTGAGTCCCGGCGGAGAGGACCGGATTGAAGACCTGAATGCGGCCGGCGGGATCCCGGCGGTGATGAAGGAACTGGCCGATCACGGCATGCTGGACCTGTCCTGCCTGACCGCCACCGGCCAAACCCTGGGCCAAAACCTTGAAACCGTTGTTGTCAAGGACCGAGAGGTTATCCGGCCCATTGAAACGCCCTATCATAAGGAAGGCGGCCTGGCCGTCCTCTTCGGCAATCTCGCCCCGGAAGGCTGTGTGGTCAAACAGTCCGCCGTCCTTGAAAAGATGTTGAAACACCAGGGCCCGGCAAGGGTGTTCAATTCCGAAGAAGAGGCCACCGAAGCCATCCTTGGGAACAAAATCAATCCAGGGGATGTCATCGTCATCCGGTATGAAGGACCGGCCGGCGGGCCGGGTATGCGGGAAATGTTGACCCCCACCTCGGCCATTGCCGGCATGGGGCTGGACGGAAGCGTTGCCCTCATCACGGACGGAAGATTTTCCGGCGGCACCAAGGGGGCCTCCATCGGCCATGTTTCCCCGGAAGCAGCGGACGGCGGGCTCATTGCCGTTGTCACGGAAGGGGACCGGATCCGGATTGACATCCCGGCCAAAACCATTGAATTGCTGGTTTCCGAAGAAGAAATCCGGACCCGGTTTTCAGGATGGAAAAAACCTGAACCCAAGATTAAAACAGGATATATGGCCCGGTACAGCCGGATGGTCAGTTCGGCCGGCAATGGCGCCGTATTTAAAGATATACCCTAGGAGAAAATCATGAAACTGAATGGTGCCCAAATTTTGATCAAGATGATTAAGTCGGAAGGCGTTGATACGATTTTCGGTTATCCCGGCGGCGCGGTCATTGACATCTATGACGCCCTTGCCAAACAGAATGGCCTGAAGCACATTCTGGTGCGCCACGAGCAGGGGGCTGTCCATGCAGCCGACGCCTATGCCCGGGCCAACCGGTCCGTGGGGGTGGCCCTGGTGACCTCGGGACCCGGCGCCACCAATACCGTTACCGGGATAGCCTCGGCCCATTGCGATTCCATCCCCCTGGTGGTGTTCACCGGCCAGGTCCCCACGGGCCTCATCGGCAATGACGCCTTCCAGGAAGTGGATATTGTGGGCATCACCCGGCCCTGCACCAAACACAATTATCTGGTCAAAAGCGTGGAGAAGCTGGCGTTCACCATTAAGGAGGCCTTTTACCTGGCCCGCTCCGGCCGGCCGGGGCCGGTCCTGGTGGATCTGCCCAAGGACATTGTCCAGACCTTTGTGGAATTTGAAGAACCCGGCGAGATTTCTCTAAAATCCTATAAACCCACTTACAAGCCCAATAAAAAACAGCTCAACAAAGTGGTGGACCTGATCCGCAAGGCGGAACGGCCGGTAATCTTTGCCGGCGGCGGGGTGATCCTGTCCCAGGCCTCGGAAGAGCTGACCCGGATGGCCCGGATGGCCAATATCCCGGTGACCGCCTCCCTCATGGGCCTTGGGGCCTTTCCCGGGTCCGATCCCCTGTGGCTGGGCATGCTGGGCATGCACGGCACCTACCGGGCCAATATGAGCATCGGCCACTGTGACCTCATGATCGCGGCCGGGGTCCGTTTTGATGACCGGGTCACGGGCAATATCGAAAAATTCGCCCCCGGTGCCGTCATTGTCCAGATCGACATCGATCCCACTTCCATCCATAAGAATATCGAGGTCCAGATCCCCATTGTGGGAGACTGCAAGGCCACCCTGGCGGAAATCATCCGTCTTATGGAAGAAAAAGACCCAAAGGGCGTTGCCGAAGGAAAGCCGGAATGGCTGTCCCGGATCAGGGAATGGGGAAATGCCGTTCCATTGAAATATGAGCCCAGCCATGAGGTGATCAAACCCCAGTATGTCATCGAAAAGCTCTATGAACTGACCCGGGGGGAGGCCATCATCACCACGGAAGTCGGCCAGAACCAGATGTGGGCGGCCCAGTATTATCATTTTGACCAGCCCAATCATTTCATCACCTCGGGCGGACTCGGGGTCATGGGCTTCGGCCTTCCCGCCGCCATCGGGGCCAAGGCGGCCCGGCCCGATAAAATCGTGGTGGATATTGCCGGGGACGGGTCCATCCAGATGAATATCCAGGAATTGATGACGGCTGTGGAATCCCATATTGATGTCAAGATCGTCATCCTTAACAACCGGTATCTGGGCATGGTCAGGCAGTGGCAGGAGTTTTTCTATGAAAAGGTCTATTCTTCCACCAATATGGAAAATGCCCCGGACTTTGTAAAACTGGCCGAGGCCTACGGCGCCACAGGCCTTCGATGCACGAGCCCGGACCAGGTGTCCGCCGTTTTGGCCCAGGGCCTCAACACCAAGGGAACCGTGGTCATGGATTTTACCGTAGACCGGGAAGAGTCTGTCTATCCCATGGTCCCTTCGGGCGGGTCTATTACGGAAATGCTTCTGGTTTAATTTATAAGGATACTCATGATGAAAACAAACCCATATTTACTTTCCATTCTGGTGGATGATGAACCCGGGGTTCTTTCCAGGATAGCAGGACTTTTTTCAGGCCGGGGCTTCAATATCGACAGCCTGAGCGTGGCCAGCACGGCTGAGCCCAACGTGTCCAGGATCACCATGGTGACCAAATGCGAACCCCAGATCATTGAGCAGATCAAAAAACAGCTTCACAAGCTCATCAATGTCATCACGGTTAATGATCTTACCGATAAAAAATATGTTCAGCGGCAATTGGCCCTCATCAAGGTCAATGCCCAGCCCGACAAAAAGGCCGAGATCCTGAGAATCGTGGATATTTTCCGCTGCAAAATCGTGGATGTGGGGCTCACCCATTATACCATCGAGGTGTCGGGAGACATGGAAAAGCACGAGGCCATTGTTTCCCTTTTAAAGCCCATGGGAATCATAGAAATCGCCTCCACCGGGGCCATTGCCTGGCCAGGGAAAACGGGAAATAGGGCGCCAATTGACAGAAGGACAAACCATGAAAAAAGCCATTTTTTACGATACCACCCTCAGGGACGGCATGCAGGGGGAAAATATATTTTTTCCACGGAGGACAAGCTTAAAATCGCCAAGCGCCTGGATGATGCCGGTATCCATTATATTGAAGGCGGGTGGCCCGGATCAAATCCCGGGGCCCAGCATTTTTTTGAAGAGATCCAACATATCCAGTTGAAAAATGCCAAAATCGCCGCCTTTGGCTCCACCCGGCGGCCGGACAGAACCTGTGAAGAAGATACCAATATCCAGGCCCTCATCCAAAGCCAGGCCCCGGTGGTAACCATCTTCGGCAAATCCTGGGACCTGCATGTGGAATCCATCATGCAGAACACAAAGGAAGAAAACCTGGCCATGATTCAAGACAGCGTGTCCTATCTCATCAGTCATGGCCGGGAAGTGATCTATGATGCCGAGCATTTTTTCGACGGGTATAAGGCCAACCCGGATTATGCCGTCCAAACCCTTGAAGCGGCCGTGGAAGGCGGGGCCAAATGCCTGGTCCTCTGTGACACCAACGGTGGGTCCATGCCCTGCGAGATTGAGACCATTACAAGGGCCATGGTGGAGCATTTCAAACCCCATGGGGATGTGATCTTCGGCATCCATACCCACAATGACTGCGCCATGGCCGTGGCCAATTCAATCACTGCGGTCCATGCCGGTGCGGTCATGGTCCAGGGAACCATCAACGGCTATGGGGAGCGGTGCGGGAATGCGGATTTAACGGCCATCATCCCCATCCTCTCCCTGAAAATGAACTGCGACTGCATTTCCTCCCAAAACCTTGAAAAACTGGTCAACCTGTCCGGCTTCATCTCTGAAACCGCCAATGTGCCCCCGGTCCACTCCCGGCCCTTTGTGGGGAAAAGCGCCTTTGCCCATAAGGGCGGGGTCCATGTCAGCGCCATCATGAAAAATCCCAGGGCCTACGAGCACATGGCCCCGGAACTGGTGGGGAATAAACGGCGGGTGATTGTTTCCGAACAATCCGGCAAGAGCAATATCGAGTTCAAGGCCAGGGAACTGGGGGTGGACCTGGGCGAGAACGGGGTCAACGGCCATCAGATTGTTTCCAGCATCAAGGACCTGGAAGATTACGGCTATGAATTTGACGCGGCCGAAGGCTCCCTGAAGCTCATCATGGAAAAACTGACCGACCAGTTCAAGCCCCGGTTTGAACTGGAATCCTTCCGGGTGGTGGTGGAAAAAGACAAGGAGCGGCCCTGCTATTCCCATGCCATGATCAAAATCCGGGTGGGCCATACCACGGAAATCACGTCCGCCGAAGGCGACGGCCCGGTCAGCGCCCTGGACAATGCCCTCAGAAAGGCCCTGACCACCATCTATCCCCAGATCAATACCATGCACCTGGTGGACTTCAAGGTCCGCGTCATTGACGGAATGGACGGCACCGCGGCCAAGGTCCGGGTTCTCATTGAGTCCAGGGATGAAAACGGCATTTTTTCCACCATCGGCGTTTCCGAGGACATTATCGAAGCAAGCTGGCAGGCCCTGGCTGACAGTTTTCAATATAAACTCTCATTAGACAATCCAGATAAGGTGATATCATTATGACAAGCGATAACCAGATCATCATTTTGACACGACGTTAAGAGACGGTGAACAATCCCCCGGCGCCAGCATGAACCAGGCGGAAAAACTCAGGATCGCCACCCAGTTGGAAATCCTTGGGGTAAATGTGATTGAGGCCGGATTTCCGGCTGCCTCGGAAGGGGATTTTGAGGCCGTCAAAATTATTGCCGAAACCCTGAAAACCGCCCAGGTGGCGGCCCTGTGCCGGGCCAATGAAGAAGATATCAAAAGGGGCTGGGAGGCCATTAAAGACGCGGCCCATCCCAGAATCCACACCTTCATCGCCACCTCGGAACTGCATATGCAATATAAACTTCAGATGGACCCGGAAAAAGTGCTGGAACAGGCTGTCCAATCCGTCAGGCTTGCGGCCTCCTATACCGACAATGTGGAATTTTCGGCCGAAGACGGCTCAAGGTCTGACCGGGATTTTTTGTGCAGGGTCTTTGAGGCCGTCATTGATGCCGGGGCCACCACCGTGAACCTGCCGGATACCGTGGGCTACGCCATTCCCGAGGAATTTGCAGAGCTGGTCACCTATGTCATGAAACATACCCCCAATATGCATAAGGCCGTATTGAGCGTCCACTGCCACAATGATCTCGGGCTGGCCACCTCCAATACTCTGGCTGCCGTCAAGGCCGGGGCCCGGCAGGTGGAGGTCACGGTCAACGGCATCGGCGAAAGAGCCGGGAACACCTCCCTGGAAGAAGTGGTCATGTCGCTTCACACAAGACCCAATTATTTTCCCCAGACCACCACCATTGATACAAAACGAATCTATCCCACCAGCCGCCTGGTCAGCATGATCACGGGGATCATTGTCCAACCCAACCGGGCCATTGTGGGCGCCAACGCCTTTGCCCACGAGGCAGGCATCCACCAGGACGGGGTATTGAAAAATCCCATGACCTACGAGATCATGAATCCCGAAACCATCGGCCTCAATAAAAACAACCTGGTTCTGGGAAAACATTCGGGACGCCATGCCCTGAACGACCATATTCAAAAACTGGGCTATAACCTGACCAAGGATGAACTGGACAAGGTTTTTGAAAAATTCAAACGCCTGGCCGACAAGAAAAAAAGCATCCAGGACGAAGACATCGAAGCCCTCATCAATGAAGGGGTTTTGAGAAGCTCTGAGACCATCTGCCTGGAATATATCCATGTCCTGTCCGGCAATACGGTTTTCCCGACGGCCAGTGTCCAGCTGAATATCGAAGGCCGGCCGGTCCAGGGGGCCACCGAAGGAACCGGGCCCATTGATGCGGTTTACAATATTATTTCCAAGCTCACCGGCACAAAATCCAAACTCTTGCGGTTCACCATCTCGGCCCTGACCGAAGGCACCGATGCCCAGGGCGAAGTCATGGTCCGCCTGGAAGAAGACGGCGTTGTGGCCCTGGGAAAGGGCTCGGATTCCGACATCATCACCGCCAGCGCCCTGGCCTATATCAACGGCCTCAACCGACTGGAATATTTGAAAAAGCATCCGGTGGTCAAACACGAAAATCTTTAGCGGAAATGCGGCCGCCTGAAACACCCTAGGGATCAGATGGGGTTCAGCCCCATCTGATTTTTCTTGACTCTGAAAAAGCTTGGAGATAAGAAGATGAACAGTGTTTTGTCTATTACCTTTAATCATTGGAGATCCATCATGAAAAAACTTCTCAGTCTTTGTGTTTTCTCAGTCGTTTTCTGTTTTTTGTCCGCCGGTCTGCTTTTTGCGGATGATCCGTCCACCTCCATTGTCGGAAAATGGAAAACCATTGATGATAAAACAGGCGAACCCAAATCCATCGTTGAAATTTATGAAAAGAACGGGAAGTTTTACGGCCAGATCAAGGAACTCTTCATCAAAGAAGGGGATAATCCTGACCCCACCTGCGATAAATGCCCGGCCGACGACCCCCGGAAAGATAAGCCCACCAAGGGAATGGTCATTGTCCAGGAATTGGTTAAAAACAATGGGGAGTACAGCGGCGGCACCATCCTGGACCCCAAGGAAGGCAAAATTTACACCTGTAAAATGTGGATAGAAGATGGAAAACTCATGCTCAGGGATATATCGCCTTTTTCTACAGAACCCAGACCTGGCAACGGGTTGAATAATCCCCCCCTGTTTTTGAGGGGTATACTGCCGGGCGGCGTCATTTCCCGCCATGGGAATTCTTAATTGTCCATGGCGGGTTTCATTTTCTGCATGGATTTTCTGAAGGTTTCACAGGGATCTTCATAGGACACCCGCTGGGTGAAAAAGAGAAAATCCGCGGGAGGGGCTTTGGGATATCCTTCCAGGTCCAGGGGGTCAAGGTATTCGGCCAGGCCGGCAGGGGCGGGGCTGATTTCCCTGAAGGCAAAATTGACCTGACGCAGATGGGGGGCCAGGACCGCCACCCGGTCCATGACCCCAAGGCCGTATTCGGTATGGCCGCCGCCGACAATCACCACGATGGGTCCTTTGTGATGGTGTTTGAGCCTTGTGACGGACAGGGCCATCCTGTCATTCCGGGCCAGCCAGGTATCATAGAGTTTTGTCTGCATCTGCTCGTTTCCCATGCCGCAGTGAACCGCCTTGAAGATGGAGAACATATAGTCCTTATAGGCTTGGCCGGGCTGTGGGGTTGAAAAGATCCCTTCTTTTTCCAGAGGGGTGATACCGTCCATGCCCTTGCGGGTGATCCTTTTTTTCAGGGTTTCGGGAAGATCAAGCCCTGCGGCTTTAAGGCCCTTGTCCCGGGCCAGGGTGAGAAGGTCATAATAATAGGCCCACATCTGGTCGGGCTGGGTGTCCCAGCCCAGCTTTTTCCTCAGATCGACTTCAACGATTTTTGTCATCTCCTTTGAATGGGGAGCCTTTGCCGAATCCAGGAAATTCAGGATGTCCGGCGTGTCTTCCATGGAAAAGAATTCAAACCCGATGAGGGGATCCAGGCCTTTTTCAACCAGGCTTTTGATGACCCGCTGCTGCATGGCGTGGTGGTCGGGATGGTCATGTTTTTCAGACAGGTAAATCACGTCATGGGTGCTGATCCTTTCCATCAGGGCGTCAAACTCAATGAGTTCCGAGGTCCGGGTGTCGATGAGGGCGCCTATGAGGGGGTCCTGCCGTTTTACGGGGACGGTGGTCACGGCGCAGGATTGAATCAGAACGGGGATACAAAAAATTAAAAAAAGCAACAACAGTTTATTCATGGAAGGCTCCTGTTTAAAAAGGGTCAGGGTCTCAGGAAGAAAGCCTACCAGATTCTATGATTTTTTAAAATAGAGAACCAGGCTTTTTCCAAGGATGGGGTTCAGGAGCCGGTCCAGAAATCGGGTGGCTGCCGGTTTTTTCATGAGGTCCCAGACCAGGAGCCGGTGATACAGGTCCACGGCCGTCGAGTCCGTCCGCTCAAGGCCCACAAGGCATTTCAGCCACCAGAAAGGGGCATGGAGGCTGTGGGCATGGTGGGAAAAAAGAAAATCAAGCCCAAAGGCTTCGATGGCCTCGATCAAGGCTGGTTTTTTATAAATTCTCACATGGCCCAGGGGGGTGCGGCTATATTCAGGAGATAAGACCCAGCAGATTTTTTCCGGCCAGAATCTGGGGACGCTGACGGCCAAAGTCTTTCCCGGCTTTAAGATCCGGACCAGCTCGGAAATAGCCTGGGTATCATCCGGGATATGCTCCAGGACTTCCGAGCAGATGACCAGATCAAAGCTGTTTGTTTTAAAGGGAAGATGCCTGGCATCCATGCAGGAAAGATCAATGGTTTTGCAGGAGAGATCGTCTATGGCCCGGTGAAAGTCCAGCTTTTTCCGGGTTTCCGTCAGGTTGTCAGCCATGAAATCCGCGCCCACGCAGCAGGTATCCTTTTGCCGGCAGGCCTCGATGGTATGCCGGCCCTCACCGCACCCGATATCCAGAATCCGGTCCCCGGGCTGAATATGGACCCGGCCAAAATCAATGGTAAGCACGGATAATCTCCCGGTAGGCCTCAACGGTCCGGATGGCGGTTTTTTCCCAGGTGAATTCCTTTAACACCCGCTGATACCCTTTTTCAGCCATGGCTTCGCGCCGGCAAGGATCATCCAGGAGTTCCAGGATGGCATCTCTCAGGGCTCCGGCATTGCCGGGCGGCACCAGTCTGGCTGCATCCCCGGCCACTTCGGGCAGGGCCCCGCCGGTGGTGCAGATCACCGGAACCCGGCAGGCCATGGCCTCTCCCACGGGGAGCCCGAATCCTTCATAGAGGGAGGGCACCACGGCCAGTTCGGCCCTGGCATATTCTTTGACGAATTGCCCGTTGTCAATGCGGCCCGTAAACCGGACATGCCTTCCCAGGTCCAGTTTTTTGACGAGCTTTTCAATGCCCCCGTTTTCTTTGGGTGTTCCGATAACCACCAGTTTCACAGGCCGGGTTTTCAAGATATCGCTGACGGCAAAGAGCAGATGATACAGGCCTTTTAAGGGCGTATCCGCACTGTTGGTGACAATGATGCGGCCCGGTTCCTTTTGTAGGGTGTCCACGGGATAAAACAGGTCCGTATCAATGCCGATGGGAATGGTCAGAAATCTGGATTCGGGGATGCCGAATTCTCTGGCCACATCTTTTTTCGAGCTTTCCGAGACCGTGATGACATGGGAAAGTTTTCTGGCCACTTTTTTTTGCATATGGATAAAGGAATACCAGCGCAGGGCTTTCAACTTTTTATAGAAGGACCGGGTGCTCTGAACGGCCAAACGCCGGTCAACGGTCATGGGATGATGGATAGTGGCGGTGACGGGCATGCGCCGGGCCAAAGACAAGATGCCGTAGGACAGGCATTGATTGTCATGGACGATGTCAAATTGTTTTTTGGTCCGGGCCAGATGGCGTTTCACCCGCATGCCGAAGGTCAGGGGTTCGGGATAGCCCATGGCCGATACATCCAGCCACTCGATGAGGTTGATGAAATCCTTGAGTTCTTCAAGGCGGGGGGTTCTGAAGAGATCTTCGGGATTATACAGGTCCAGGGTCCGGAGCCGGGTGAGGGTCACGCCGGGATTCAGGGGCAGTTCCGGCGGCCCGGAAATCACCTCGACCCGGTGCCCGAGGTCGCTGAGGGCATGGCTCAGGTTCCGGATGTAAACGCCCTGGCCCCCGCAGTGGGGGTTGCTCCGGTAGCTGATGAGGCCTATGTTCAGAGGGGAATTCATATCAAAGAGGTAATGGTGCGCCCGGCTGGAATCGAACCAGCGATCTTCAGCTTCGGAGGCTGACATCCTATCCACTGGACTACGAGCGCATGGGCCATTATACTAATGGAACTTTACCGATTGATCAAGGATATTATCAAATTTTTCTTTGGCTTCCCCCACCACATAGAGGGACCCGGCGATACAGACCACATCGGCCCTGTCCGAAGTCTCCACGGCGTGGGTCACGGCGTCTTTAACATCTTCGATGATGGTCACGGGGTTTCGGGTGAACCTTTCAGCCGATTTTTTAAGGGTTGCCGGGTTCAGGCTCCGGTCGATTTTGGCCTTGGTGATGATCACCCGGTGAGCCAAAGGCACCAGATGTTCAAGCATTTTCTCATGGGGCTTGTCACTGAGAATACCCAGGACCAGGGTCAGTTGCCGCCCTTTCAGAAAGGAGGACAGATATTCTCCCAGGACCTTGGCGGCATGAAGATTGTGGGCTCCGTCCAGGATCACCAGGGGATGGTCCATGACATGTTCCAGCCGTCCCGGCCACCGGGCCTTTGAGAGCCCTTCCTTTATCAGGGTTTCGGTCAAAGCATAGCGCGGGTCCGCGCCCCTGTGGGTTTTGAAAATGAGTTCACAGGCAGCCAGGGCCAGGCTGAGATTTTCTTTCTGGTGCTTGCCGAGCAGGGGTTTGACCAGGCCGTCCCAATGATGGTCAAGTCCCTTGTAGGCATAGGCTTCCTTTCCATGGGCCTTTGTCATGAAAAAATCTTTTTTATAGAACAGGAGAGGGGCGGATTTTTCTGCTGCAATATCTTGAAGAACTTTACGGCCTGAAGGCTGGGATACGGCCGTAACAACAGGAACGCCCGGTTTGATGATCCCGCCTTTTTCCCAGGCCAGGGCCTTGATGGTTTTCCCCAGATAGTCGGTATGCTCAATGGACAAATTGGTGATGACACAGGCCTCGGGATGGATGACGTTGGTGGCGTCAAACCGGCCGCCCATGCCGGTTTCAACCACGGCCCAGTCCACAGCCGCTCTGGCAAAATGATAAAATCCCATGGCCGTGGCAATTTCGAAATAGGTGGCCCTTCTTTTTCCCGTGTCGGCGGCGCGAACCGCTTCATAGGCCTCCACCACCTGGTCGTCCGAGATCTGAATCCCGTTGACGGTGATGCGCTCATTGAATTTCACCAGATGGGGGGGAGGTGTACAGCCCGGTTTTGAATCCGGCCTGCTGAAGGATGGCGGCGATATAGGCGGCCGTGGAGCCCTTGCCGTTGGTTCCGGCAATATGGACCGTCTTGAATTTTTGCTGGGGATTACCCAGGCCCTGTAAAATATCCCGGATGGTGTCCAGCTCCAGCTTGATGCCGAACCGGCCCAGCTTATAAATGGTCTTAAGGCATTCCTGGTAAGATAGTGTTGTCATTTTTGAAAATAAAAAACCCGGCAGAAATTCTATAAAAAATCAATGCCGGGTGAATGTATAAATTAACCGTTTCTTCTGCGGGATCGTGAGGCAGCAATTCTTTGTCTTCTCACTGCTTCTCTCATCTTACGCCGTCTGTACTGACATGGTTTTTCAAAATGCTTTTTAACTTTAAGACGTTTGAAGAGGCCGTCATTCTGGATTTTTTTCTTCAGTATCCGTAACGCACGCTCGACATCATTATCAATTACCTTGACTATAATTTCCTTCAAGAAACATCGCCCCTTTCATAATGTATTTAAATATCCTGAAATATTTATAACCCGATCTTGTAACAGACAAGCCAGGGAAAAGCAAGGGAAAATAAAGCCTTTCCGCCGGGAAAAATGGCGGAAAGGCTTTACAAATGAGTCGGATTTCCGGTTCTAAAGTTTGGAAACCAGTTCGTTGGTGACGGATTTGAGGTCTTTTTCACCGGCCAGGGTGATGTATTTTATCCCGGCTTTTGCGGCCAGATCCCTGAAATAATAGGCCGAGGCCAGGGTTCCGGTCTTTGTGTCATAATAGATGGAATGGCGTTTATCAATGGCAACCTCATCCTGGTCATCGTTGCGCGTGGTCAGGGCGCCGCCGCAGACCCGGCATTTGTCCCCATTGGGCTTGATGGCGTCAATATAGATATTGTTGGGATGGTTATTGTCGTTTTCACAGAGCCGGCGTCCCATGATTCTGTTTTTGGCGATCTGGCGGTCCAGGATCAATTCAATTACATAGTTGAGCTTGATTCCGGCTTCGTTAAGGGAAGAATCGAGCTTTTCCGCCTGGACCTTGTTTCTCGGGAACCGTCCAGAAGCCAGCCTTTTTTACAGTCATCCTGTTTGATCCGGTCCAGGATCATGGGGATAGTGATTTCATCGGGAACCAGGTCCCCTTTGTCAATATAGGCTTTGGCTTTTTTGCCCAGGTCTGTGCCGCCCTTGATATTGTCCCGGAAAATGGCGCCGGATTCAATATGGGCGATATTGTATTTGTCTTTCAGGATGGCGCCCTGGGTTCCCTTGCCGCTGCCGTTGGGTCCGAAAAATAAAATGTTCATGCATCTCTCCTTATATTATTACAATCCACTTTCTTATAAATCTTACGAGTTTTAAATATAAGAGTCGTTTTTATTTGTCAAGGTTAAGGCCTTTGGGGTTTGTCTTTTTTCTATACTTTCCCGGCAGTCTGTTGTAATATCAGGGCCAGTCCGGTTGAATTTTCAACAGCTTCTATTTTTAACGGCATCAACAGCCCGGTTCGGTTTCAGATCATCCGGATCAATTCTCAATCATCACAAAAAGGAGGAAACCCCATGTTTTGCCATCAATGTCAGGAAACCATGAAAAACACAGGCTGCTCCATGAAGCAGGGGATGTGCGGGAAACCCGCTGAAGTGTCCGATCTCCAGGATCTGTTCATCTGGGTGCTCAAGGGCATTTCCGTATGGGGCCATCGGGCAAAGGAATTCGGCCTCTATGACGACGCAGCCGGTTTTTTTATTGCCAAGGGCCTTTTTTCAACCATTACCAATGCCGATTTTGACCGAAGGGATTTCATCCAGGGCATCAAAAAGGGGATAGAGCTGAGGGACCGCGTGAAAAGCGAATTTCTGACTGCCTATAAAAAGAAAAACAATAAGGAATTTTCATCCCCGGTTCCGGAGTGCGCGAGCTGGCTTCCCAAGGATGATGCCGCTATTCTGGCCAAGGCCGGGAACGGCACCGGAGGATGGCTGGAAATTAAAAACGAAGATGAGCGGTCCCTGAAAGCCACTATTCTTTACGGGCTGAAAGGGATGTCTGCCTATTCCGAACACGCCTGGCAGATTACCCGGTCCTGCAAAGAGGTCTTTGAATTTCTCATGGAAGCCCTGGCCGCCCTGGTGGATGAGAAGATGTCCCAGGAGGATCTCTTTAATCTGGTCATTAAAACCGGGCAGATGGGGGTAAAAACCATGGCCCTGCTGGATGAAGCCAATACCAAGGCCTATGGAAGCCCGGTCATGACCAAGGTGAACATCGGGGCCGGAAAAAATCCCGGTATCCTGGTCACCGGCCACGATCTGGTGGATCTGGAAGAACTCCTGGAGCAGACAAAGGATCAGGGCATTGATATCTATACCCACAGCGAAATGCTGCCGGCCCATTATTATCCCAAACTGAAACAATACGCCCATCTCTTCGGCAATTACGGCAGCGCCTGGTGGCTCCAGAAGGAAGACATGGCCAAATTCAACGGGCCTGTCCTCTTTACCTCCAATTGCCTGGTGCCGCCCAAACCGGAATATGTGGACAAGCTTTTCACCACGGGAGCCGTGGGGTTTGACGGCATTCCCCATATCGCGGACCGGCCCCAGGGGGGCAAAAAAGATTTTTCACCCCTGGTCAAGCTGGCCAAAACCTGCAAGCCCCCCGAGGAAATCGAAACCGGGTTTATTACCGGCGGATTTGGCCGCAACCAGGTTCTGGCCCTGGCCGATAAGGTGATCGCTGCCGTGAAATCCGGGGCCATCAAACGGTTTGTCGTCATGGCCGGGTGTGACGGCCGCCATAAGACCCGGGATTATTATACCGAAGTGGCCAAGGCCCTGCCCAAAGATGCGGTCATCCTCACGGCCGGGTGTGCAAAATACAAATACATCAAACTGGATCTCGGAGATATCGGCGGAATCCCAAGGGTTCTTGATGCGGGCCAGTGCAATGATTCCTATTCCCTGGCCGTGATTGCCATGGAGCTTCAGAAGGCCTTTGGCCTGGAGGATATCAATGATCTTCCCATTTCCTTTGACATTGCCTGGTATGAGCAGAAAGCCGTTCTGGTGCTGCTCTCCCTCCTGGCCCTGGGGTTTAAAGGCATCCGGCTGGGGCCCACACTTCCGGGCTTCTTGTCACCGGGCGTAGCCGCGGCCCTGGTTGAAAAATTCGACATCAAACCCATCACCACCCCGGAAGCGGATGTGGCGGCCATGATGGCCGGGAAATAAGATCCCCCATTTTTCCAGAGGGCCGGGAGCCCTCTGGAAAAATCCTCTCGCCATCCCGGGCTGAACCCGCCGGACATCACTGGTTGTCATCAGAATCCCCATAAATATGTCTATACATTAGGCCGGATTTGTATTAGAAGAATCGTCGGCAAAGGTGTTCACCCACAAGGAGCCTGAGCAGGGAAGTTGAGAAAGGGGAGGGGATGGCCCATATATTGATTATTGATGATGATCCCAATATCTGTCTGGTTTTGGTCAACCTGGTCAAGCAGATGGGGCTGGATTGTTCTGTGGCTTATACCCTTAAGGAAGGCCTGTTCCTCGGCCGGAGCCGGGCCGTTGACCTTGTTCTTTTAGACCTGAGGCTTCCCGATGGAAACGGCCTGGACATATTGCCGGATTTGATGAAGACCCCGGGGGAGCCCGAGGTTATCATCATCACCGGGTCGGGAGATTTCCGGGGCGCGGAGACAGCCTTTAAATACGGGGCCTGGGACTATGTTCAAAAGCCTTTCCTGCTGAATGAGGTCTCTCTTCCCATGACCCGGGCCCTTCAGTATCGCGGGGAAAAAAAGGCCTTTGCCTTGCCCGTGGCCCTGGTCCGGTCCAAAATCGTGGGAGAATCCGATGTGGTCCTGAAATGCCTGGAAGAGGTGGCCAAAGCCTCAGTAACCGATGCAGGAGTCCTCATCACCGGGGAGACCGGAACCGGAAAGGAGCTTTTTGCCAGGGCCATCCATGAAAACAGCAAAAGGGCGTCGAGGCCCTTTATTACAGTGGATTGCGGGGCCTTGCCGGATACCCTGGTGGAAAGCACCCTGTTCGGCCATGAAAAGGGGGCCTTTACCGGGGCCCAGACAAAACAGGAAGGCCTGGTTATCCAGGCCCATGGCGGAACCCTCATGCTGGATGAGGTCGGAGACCTGCCCCTGGCCGTTCAGAAGTCCTTTTTGCGGACCCTCCAGGAAAAATGCGTCCGGCCCATCGGCGGGAAAGCGGAAAAGGCGGTGGACTTCAGGCTGGTGGCCGCCACCCATCTGGATCTGGATCAGATGGTCAGGGAAAAAAGATTCCGGGAAGATTTGCTATACCGGATCAGGGCCATTGAGATCAGGCTTCCGCCCCTGAGGGAAAGGGGAAAGGATATCGAAGCCATTGCACTGAAAAAAATCCATGAGCTGGCCCGGCGGTACGGCATTGAAACCAAGGCCGTGTCCCCGGAATTTTTTAACACCCTGGCCGCCCACCCTTGGCCGGGAAATGTGCGTGAATTAATCAATGTCCTGGAATATGCCCTGGCCTCGGCCGGGGATGATCCCACCCTTTTTCCCAAGCATCTGCCTTTGAGCTGCAGGATGGCCCGGCTCAGCTTCGACCCGGTTCCAAGGCCAAGGCCGGGCCGGGAAACCCTTGCCGTGCCGGATGAAGACGAGAGCCTCCCTTCTTTGCAGGAGTATCGAACCCGGATGGAAAAGAGTATCTGAAAAGGCTGTTGAACACGGTTCAAGGGGACCGAGAAAAGGCCGGCCGGATTTCCGGCATGTCCCAGTCCCGCTTATATGGCCTGTTAAACAAATACGGTCTTCCGGGTTTCGGGCCCTTATGATTTGTCTGGTTCCTTGCGAAATGTCCGGTATTTC
>JAAUSZ010000345.1 GCA_012031875.1 Desulfobacula sp. | reverse complement strand
TATCCAGAGATTCCCGATACAGACCGGGGATAATTCAATGTCAGGGCCGGCTATCCGGTTGCGACAGGTCAACGTCATGGGATTTTCCTTTTTAAGTCAATATATACTCATTCTTTCATACCATTATTAATAAGGATAAACATTAATTTTTTCTGTAGCACCTACTACAAATTAACCGTATTGTCGCCAAACTACCCCGACGCCTCTGAAATTTTTCTTTGAAAGATTAATCATGCCCTAACATTCCGCTGATATTTTGAAGTATTTACAGGAACGAAGGCCTGTGCTTAGACGGAGCGAGTTGGGGAGAGATTTTTACGGATCTGAACAGGAACCTGTAATATCACATCCTCCAGACACATTTAAAATGAGATAACCGGATGCAGCTCAGTACCGTACAAAATTTAAGGGTCAGATATCTTATCGGACTCAGCGCCATTGCATTTCTTGTGACCGCCTCATATATCACCATGCAGAAGGTGGTATCCAAGCAACGCGATTTTTCAAAATTGGTCAATCTTGCCGGCCACCAGTCCGGCCTGACCCATAGGATCGCTTATTTTTCCAGCCTCATGGCAACCACTATGGATGAGTCTGAATTCAATATGGCCCGTTCCCAGGTGGGAAGAAGCATCCACAAAATTCAAGCCGCGCATGCCGACCTGAGGAACGGAAACCCTGAAAAAAATATTCCAAAGGTGACCAATGCCAATCTGATTATCATCTATGATGATCCCATGGTGGGCCTGGAGCTTGCATTGGAAAGGTTTTTGGATCGCGCCCGGCAGGTTTATGATACGGATATGGATACCCTTACGACTAATTCTGCAGCCTATATTTTTCTGACAACCTATGGCCCCCACGTACTTGAGCCCCTTCTCGACGCAGCCGTTGAGGAATATGAAAATATAGGCCACGCCGCAATTGTCGAGATTGAAAAATTTGAGGTGATGGTATGGCTGAGCGCCATTATCATTCTCATTTTGGAGCTGGGATTTATATTCAGGCCCTTTGAGCGGCAAATCAAAACAACGCTTCAATCCCTGGAAACCTCAGTCCGCCAGCTTACCAATACCAAAACACGCCTGCTGGCCGCCCAAAAGCTTGCCGCTGTCGGTGATTGGGAGCACGACCTCAATACCGGCGGCCTGACCTGGTCTGATCAGGTGTATGAGATCTGCGGTGTTCCGGCGGACCAATTCGTTGTTACCCGGAAATCCTCTTTTTTATTAATTCACCCGGAAGACCGGGCATTGGTGGAAAAGACCTTTCAAGCCCTTCTTGAAACGGAAGAATCCGTCAATATGGAATACCGGATACTCAGGCCCGATGGCCAGGAAAGAATGGTATTCCAGCATGTGGCTGCCTTAAAAGAGGCCGGCGGCAGGGTTGAAAAATTCATGGGCACCATTCAGGACATCACGGAGCACAAAGAATTATCTGCCCGGCTGAAAAAATTATCCCAACATATCCCGGGCTTCATGTTTCAGTTTCACCTGGATTCAGACGGCAGTTCACGGTTTTCTTATGCAAGCGCCGGTATCGCCGGGACCTGCGGTATTCAGCCGGATTCAATTGAAGAATCTTCCCACGGGTTTTTTGATCTGGTTCTTGAAGAGGACAGGGAACGGGTCTTTAAAAATCTGGATGAATCCAACAAGATCCTTGGAACCTGGGAGGACCAGTACCGGATCCGCCATCCGGAAAAAGGATTGCGATGGATAGAGGGGCATGCCACACCGGAAAGGCTTACGGACGGCAGCACACTCTGGTATGGCTACATCTGGGATATCACCGAGCGGAAGCATTCGGAAAATAAAATCAAAAAACTGGCCTTATATGATTCTTTAACCGGCCTGGCCAACCGGCGCCTCATCAAGGACCGCCTGGCCCACGCCATTGCAACGTCAAGGCGGAACAAGAATTACGGGGCTGTCCTGATGCTGGATCTGGACAATTTCAAAAGCCTGAATGACACAAAGGGTCATAATCTCGGGGATACCCTGCTGATTGAAGTCGCCCGGCGGCTGCAAAGCTGTGTTCGCGAAACAGACGCGGTCGGGCGGATAGGCGGTGATGAATTTGTTGTGGTGATCGAGGGGCTGGGTACGGATGAAGAAAATGCTCCGCAGAAAGCCCTGCAGATAGCGGAAAAAATAAGGCAGACTCTTGGCCTGCCCTATATCCTTGGTCAGGAAGAACATGTCCACCACAGCACGGCATCTCTTGGCATAACGCTTTTTGAAGACACGGATGCCAATGACAGCGATGTTCTCAAGCGAGCGGATGTCGCCATGTACGAGGCCAAGGATCTGGGCCGCAATCAGTGCTGTTTCTACAATGAATCCCGGCAGGCCCTGGTGAACGCCCGGACCGAACTGGCCCATGCCCTGCAGCAGGGACTTGAAAACGATGAATTTTCTCTCTATCTGCAGCCGCAGTTTTCAAAGGAGGGCGGTATTTGCTCAGCCGAAGCGCTGATCCGGTGGCTGCCGCCGGGAAGAGATCCCATCCCGCCCGGGTCTTTCATCCCCATTGCAGAACATACAGGGCTGATTGTGCCCCTGGGGGAATGGGTTCTTAAAAAGGCCTGCCAATATCTGGCGGAGCTGGATCATTCCTTCTTCCTGCCCGGGTTTTCCATTGCCGTCAATATCAGCGCAAGGCAACTGGTGGATGAAAAATTTATCCTGAAGGTGAAAGATATCATCCACCGGACGGGCGCGGACCCGGGCCGGTTGAAATTCGAATTGACGGAAAGCTGTCTGGTTCAGGACATGGACCGGGCAAGGCTCATCTTGGGCCAATTGCGTGAAATGGGCATAGGGGTTGAACTGGATGATTTCGGGACCGGGTATTCTTCGCTGAATTCCATTAACAATTTCCCCTTGACGGCGTTAAAACTGGACCGCTCCCTGATCAGTAAAATTGAACAGAGGGAGTCCAAAAAAGCCATTGTCAGAGCGGCCCTGGCCATTTCAAAGGCCATGGGCCTGGTCACGATTGCCGAAGGCGTTGAAACCCAGGGTGAGGTCGAATTCCTTATGAATGAAGGATGTGATGTTTTCAGGGCTTTTATTATGCCCGGCCCATGCCCTTTGGTGATTTTATGGCCTTTCTTCAGGAGAACAGCCATCCGGACCAACGCATGGCCGGGATGGTTTGATTGTTACTGATTTCCGGCCTGTCTTTCTTTGCCTCCGGAGGGGGCGGCGCGGATGAGGGATTTCAGATTCCCTCCGGTGTCGGCCTTGGTGATGCCCTCATCGCTCCACCTGAAAGCCTCGCCGTTCAGGATGATTTTTTCCTTGTTGAACCAGATGGTCAACTCATCCGGGTCCTTTGCTTCGGCTTCGATGTTTGGCGCATCGATTTTGTAGAGAGTGCGGGTATATTTTATGGTCTTGGATAATTGCTCGTCCGAGGGA
>JAAUSZ010000104.1 GCA_012031875.1 Desulfobacula sp. | reverse complement strand
GTGAGTCCGGTCCGCCCGATCCGGGTTTCTTTTCAACGATATCACCCACACTGACCGCTATCTCGCTCAATGGGAATAAAGGCTGCAAAGCCCGAATCCATGGTCGATCATCACCGTGCCGCCGTAAATCCCCACAGACTCGGCCAGGATGACCTTGCCTTTATTGGCCGGGAAAACAGGGGAATTGGCGGTTGAAGCAAGATCAACCCCCAGGTGAACGGCCCGGTCGATCTCCCTGCCTTTATGCCGGTAGATCCGGTGATCTGCAAAGCCTGCTTTTCTTTCCGACCGGGCGGCATGGAAAAGGAGCCTTCCCAGTATTTTACAGGCTCAGACAGTGAAGACAGATCTAAAATCCGCTTCTCGTTTTCTTGTCTCAGATCCCCGTTGATGTATAAAAATTTTTCAGCAGCGGATTTTCTTCACCCTGGAAAACCCCTTCTTTTTCCCCCAGGTCAAACTCCGGCATCTTCCGCTCAAGGAAAGTTTCTGAAATTTCAAGGGTATCTGTCGGATAGGCCTTGTCCCGGATATAATGGGGAAATTTCTTTTCCGTGACATTCCCGGCTTTATCTTCAGCCGTCAGCCAGATCTTCGTACCGGGTCCCTGAAGGTAATCCAAGGCAAACAAGCAGGCGTGGATATCCTTATTCTTAAACAGGCCCGGATGCCCCGGAAAAAAAAGATCTCCCACCCGGACCCCGCTTTTTATATTTTCTTCATGAAGTTTATAAAGGATAAGGCCGGAGCCCCCTCTTTCGACGTTATGGGCCTCGGACAACAGGGTGAGAACCGGCGGTTTTGAATCAAAAACAAGTGTTTCCTCAATGCGGGTAATATTCCCCTTCCCCCATCCCCAGAGGGAATTGTCCGACACAATGACCGATACATTCACCTCTCCGTCCGTTATCCCGTATTTTAAGGGTTCGATGGGAACGAGTAAAGAATCGTTCAGGGTTTTTGAACCGGAGAATATGCCGAGAAGGCCCGGGGAATCATATTTCTTATCCGCCAGAACGGTCTCCCTCCCCTGCTGCGAGAGTTTGACCATGACGTGCCGAAGCCCGGTTTTCTTGTCAGACAGGGCAATGGGCAGTTCATACCCTTTTTTTAAATAGCCTGAGGGCAAAGAGGCCTCCACATGGGGAGCTTTGCACTCAAAAAGATAAAAAAGGGCGTAAATGAAGGAACCTGCCATGACCAGAATCAGACCCCTAGCAAGACTTCTTCTCATTGAAAATACCTATTTTTTTCAGCAGGTTAGTATAATTTCAGCAAAATTACAGTAAAATAGCAGCTCTGGCCCAACTTATCAAGCAATTTTCCATTCTTGACTTTTTGGGTCCTAAAAGATACCTTTGCCCCACAAACCTTAATTTAGGGCTTATTTATGAAGAATTATTTCTTTGATCTGACGGATCAACCTGATCCTGTTTTTTTTCTTATTGCCGGACCCTGTGTCATTGAGAGTTATGATACGACCTTCCTGATCGCCCAGGCCCTGAAAACCCTGTCCGGCCGCCTCGGGATCCCTTTTATTTTTAAGGCCTCCTTTGACAAGGCAAACCGGACCTCCATCCAGTCTTACCGGGGGCCCGGCTTTGACAAGGGATTGGATATTCTTGACAAAATCAAAAAACAACTGGAGATCCCTGTGATTTCGGATATTCATTTGCCTGACCAGGCGGAAAGGGCAGCACAAATTCTGGATGTCATTCAGATCCCTGCATTCTTGTGCCGGCAGACGGATCTGATCCTGGCCGCCTGCCGGACGGGCCGTCCGGTCAACATTAAAAAGGGCCAGTTTCTGGCCCCCCACGACTGCCGCAATATTCTCAACAAAGCAAAACAAACCGGCAATCCGCATATTTCCATCACCGAGCGGGGATCATCCTTTGGGTACAATAATCTTGTGGTGGATTTCCGGTCCATTCCCATCCTCCGGCAAATGGGCGCGCCCGTAATTTTTGATGCCACCCACAGTGTCCAACTGCCCGGCGGTGCAGCCGAGGCTTCGTCCGGAGAAAGACAATATGTCCCTGTCCTTGCCAAGGCCGCCATTGCCGCGGGCGCGGACGGAATATTCATGGAAACCCATCCGGAGCCGGAAAAAGCGCTGTGTGACGGCCCCAATTCCTTCCCCCTCAATGATATGGAAGCCCTTTTATCCATCCTCCTTTCCATAAAGAAAGCCGTCGGATAAACCCATGCACCCCGGACTCAATGATATTCGCCTGTTATTGCTGGATGTGGACGGCGTCTTAACCGACGGCGGCATCACCTATTCCGACTCGGGAGAGCAGATTAAGACCTTTCATTCCAGAGACGGTTTCGGGTTGAGGCTTTTGATGGATTCCGGAATCAGGGTCGGCATCATCACCGGGCGGGTGTCCAAGGCCCTGAGACACCGGTGTGACAACCTCGGCATTACCTTATTGTGTGACGGGGCAAAAGATAAGGCCGCGGCCCTTGAAAAAATCATCCTTGAAACCGGTATCCCTGCCGGAAATATTGCCTTTGTGGGTGATGACCTCATGGACCTCCCGGTGATGAAAAAAGTGGGGGTTTCCTTTTGTGTCGCGGATGCTGCCGAAGAAGTCAAACAGTATTCCCGGATGGTTACAACCCGGGGAGGCGGCCGGGGCGCGGTAAGGGAAATCTGCGAGAGTATCCTCAAAGCCAAAGGCCTCTGGGAAAATATCAGGAATCAATATTTATCATGAATCGGTCCGTAAAACAAAAATTCACCTATCTCTTACTGGGCCTGCTCATATTCATTGTCCTCGCCGTATCCGGATTCCTGGTGTTTGATCGATTCATTTCCGGAAACATCAAGGTCCATGATATCAAAATTGATTCGGCTGCGGCCCTGAAGCTGAACCTTTTAAAACAGGTATCCAAAAAAAACGGGGTCACGGAATGGGAATTAACAGCCAAGTCCGCCAGCCTTCTGAAGGACCAGGACCAGGCCGTTCTGGATGAGGTGACGGTTTTTTTCTTTGCAAAAGAAAAGAAAAAAATTGAATTGACCTCGGATTCCGGCACATTGAATACAAAAACCCATGACATGACTTTTTCCGGTAATGTCGTGGTCACATATGTGACGGCCGTGTTCAAAACTGATAAGTTGCATTATGACAAAAAAGAACATATAATACGCTCCGATGCTCGTGTACGGCTCGAAAAGAATGGCTCTTTCATTGAAGCGGATTCAATGGCAATCCATTTGAATAAAAATCGGATAATTTTTGAAGGGCATATTCTGGGATCTTTCAATGAAAAATTCAATCTTCAGTTTCAATAGAATCATATTCAATTCTCTATCCTTGTTTCTTTTTGCCTGTTTCTTGTTTTTCCTGAGCAGCAGCCCTGCCTGCGCCGAAGAAAAAAAGGACCTGGGCGATGATCCCATCCGCATTACTTCAGACAGAATGGTTGGGGAAAAAGGTGCTTCCATGGTGGAATTCATCGGAAATGTCGAGGCCACAAGGATAGATTCCGTACTTCTTGCAGATTCCATGAAGGTGTATTTTATATCGGACAAAAAAAAGAAAAATCAATCCCAGAGCAATATCACAAAAATCGTTTCCACCGGAAATGTCAGATATACGGCTGGAGAACGCAAGGCTTTCGCCGATGAGGCGGTTTATACCACCGCGGATGACGTTCTTGTTTTAAAAGGAACTGCACCCAGACTGGTGACGGGAACAAGCTTTGTGACGGGAAAAAAATCACCCTCTACCGGAAACAGGACAAGGTTCTTGTTGAAAGCGACGGCCAGAAGCGGGTTGAAGCTCTCCTTAATCCTGAAGACAAACCTGACAAAAAGGAATAATGGCCCGACTCGTATTAAAAAACCTGATAAAACTCTATAACGGCAAAAAGGTTGTGGATGAGGTAAGCCTTTCGGTTAACCAGGGGCAGGTCACCGGCCTTCTGGGGCCCAATGGAGCAGGCAAAACCACCACCTTTTATATGACCGTGGGGTTGATAAAACCCGACAGCGGCTCCGTCAGCCTTGACAACGAGGATATCACCCGGTATCCCATGTATGTCCGGGCCCGCAAGGGGATCGGCTATCTTCCCCAGGAATCGAGCATTTTTAGGAAACTGACTGTTAAAGAGAATATCACCGCCATCCTTGAAGTCCTGCCAAAGAACGGGTTTAATATTGAACAAAAAGCCGAAGACCTGATGAAAGAGCTGGGGATAGGAAAGCTTGCCCATCAAAAGGCCCATTCCCTGTCCGGGGGAGAACGGCGGCGGCTTGAAATATCAAGGGTTCTCGCCACAGACCCCCTGTTCATTCTTCTGGATGAGCCCTTTGCAGGAATCGACCCCTTGGCGGTGACGGATATCCAGCAGATTATTTATCAGTTGACTAAAAAAGGAATAGGCGTTTTAATATCGGATCATAATGTCAGGGAAACCCTGGGAGTCTGTGACAACGCGTATATCATGGGCCAGGGAAAAGTCATAGAGTCGGGAAATCCTGATAAAATCATTTCTAGCGACATAGCAAAAAAATCTACCTGGGAGAAAATTTTAAACTTTAAGATGGAAATTGGATTACAACAAAATCTGATATTAAGCCAGCAGCTTGTCATGACCCCGCAGCTTCAGCAGGCCATCAAGCTGCTCCAATTGTCCCGCCTTGAACTTGCCGAGATGATTCAGCAGGAAATCGAACAAAATCCCGCGCTGGAAGAAGCCGGGCCCGATGAGGCGACCGACCGGAAAATGCCGGACCTGGACGAGCCCCTTGCCCCTGAAAAAGAGATCCGGGTTAAAGAAATCACCATTGAGGAAAAGGTCAGATCCGACACGGACTGGGAAAATTATATCAATGAATATAATTCCACGGGAAAGCTGTACATTGAATCGGAAAATAAAGACGCCCCCAATTATGAAGCCTTTACCGCGGAAAAAAAGACCCTTGAGGACCACCTCCAATGGCAGCTCAGGCTTTACGGGTTTTCTGAGCCTGAAGAAAAAATAGGCCATACCATCATCGGCAACTTGAACAGGGATGGGTATCTTTGCAGTGACATCGAAGAGATCGCTAAGGCCTGCAACGCGGAAATCCCCCTTGCGGAAAACGTCCTTTCCGTCCTACAGACCTTTGATCCTCCCGGAGTCTGCGCCCGGAACCTTTGTGAAACCCTGTTGATTCAGGTCAAACTTCTGGGGATCGATAATCCTGTGATCACCGAGATCATCCGCCATCATCTTAAAAACCTTGAAAACAGAAACAGCAAGAAAATTGCAAAGGCCTTAAAAATTTCCGTGGATGATGTCCGGGCCGCGGTAAAAATCATTCAGTATCTTGAGCCCAAGCCCGGGCGAGCTTTTTCAACCGATGAACCCTCCTATATCACCCCGGATATCTATGTTTACAAATTCGGCGATGATTTTAAAATTGTCATGAATGATGACGGCCTGCCCAAATTGAGAATCAACCGCTTTTATAAAAATGCCATTGCAGACGGCCGTAAAATCACAAAGGACACAAAAAATTATTTAAATGAAAAGATGCAGTCTGCCTCCTGGCTTATCAAAAGTATTCAGCAGCGCCAGAAAACCATCTATCTGGTGATGGAAAGCATTTTAAAATTCCAGCGGGAATTTTTTGAAAAAGGCATTGCCTATCTACGGCCGCTGATCTTAAAAGATATCGCCGAAGATATAGAAATGCACGAGTCCACCATCAGCCGCGTCACCACCAATAAATATGCCTATACTCCCCAGGGCCTTTTTGAACTCAAATATTTTTTTAACTCTTCCATTGAACGGACGGGCGGAGATTCCATGGCCTCTGCCAGCGTCAAAGACAAAATCAGAGTCCTGATTGAACATGAAGATCCTGAAAATCCTTTAAGTGATGACAAAATAGCGCTGATCCTCCAGGATTCCGACCTCCAGATCGCCCGGAGGACGGTTGCCAAATACAGGAAGGTACTCAATATCCTTCCATCCAATAAACGCAAACAACTTTAGGGAGGTTTTATGCAAACAACCGTTACCTTTAAACAGATAGACCCCTCAAGTTCCTTAAAAGCCTATGTCCAGAAAAAACTGGAAAAATTTGATAAAATGCTGGAAAGTCCGGCAGAAGCCCATGTCGTTCTTTCTGTGGAAAAAATTAGACATATTGCAGAGATTACCCTGACCTGTGATAAAGTTAAAATCCATGCCAAAGAAGAATCCGAAAGCATGTATTCCTCCATTGACGCCTTGATGGATAAGATCCGGATTCAAATCAAAAAAAACAAGGAAAAGATCAAACGGCATATGTCGGGTCAAAAGCAGAGTATTAAGGATGAACCCGCGGAGGAAATTCCTTCCGGCCGGGAGCCTGTGAAGGATGTTTCCGATTATCAGATTGTTTTGGAATCCATTGACTATAAACCCATGGACATTGAAGACGCGGTGATTGAATTAAATTCAGGCAAACAACCCTTCTTTGTTTTTAACAATGCAAGGACCGAACGGGTGAATGTCCTTTATAAACATAACAACGGAAAGCTGGGATTAATCCAGCCCAGAGGATAATTCATCCAATGAAAATCAGCCAGCTTCTCGATAAAAAAGCCATCATTGCAGATCTTTGCGCTTCCGACAAAAAAGGGGTCATTGACGAGCTGTCTGCAGCCGTCTCAACTACGACCGCTGCATCGTCAAAAGATATTGCCATGGTCCTCATGGAACGCGAACAACTCGGCAGCACGGGAATCGGCGGAGGAATTGCCATCCCCCACGGTAAGCTGGATGCGGTGAAAACCATCCGCATCGGGTTCGGGCTCAGCAAAAAAGGGGTTGAGTACGACTCCCTGGACAATAGGCCCGTCCATCTTTTTTTCCTCTTGCTGACCCCGGAGAATTCAGCCGGGGGCCATTTAAAGGTCCTGGCCCAGATTTCCAAACTTTTAAAAATGGATCAATTTAAGAAAAGGCTGCTGGCCGCAGACTCCGTTGATGCCCTTTATGATATCATTATTGAGCAGGATGAAGATTTTTAAATCCAATGCAAAGCGTCTATATCATCACCGGCCTGTCCGGGTCAGGGAAGACAACGGCCGGCCAGGCCTTTGAAGATGCCTCCTTTTACTGCGTCGACAATATGCCCATGGAGCTGTTGCCGAAATTTCTCGATCTACCGTTAAAGGAACATCCGGACATCAAGGGGTTTGTTTTTGTCATGGACCTGCGAAGCAAAGACTTTATTTCAAATTACAGCCCGGGCATCTGCGCGCTTGAAGAGAAAGGGATCTCACCCAGAATTATTTTTCTGGAAGCCGATGAAGCCGCCTTGTTTAAAAGATACAGCGAAACCCGGCGCCAGCACCCGGTATCCAATGAAAAAAGCCTTTTGGACAGCATAAAACGTGAAAAAGACATGATGCTCCCCATCAAACAAACGGCCCATCATATTATCAATACCACCGGTTTTAATATTCACCAGTTGAAATCCCGGATCCTGGATTTGATCAATGACGGATGCACGGTTTCCTGCCTGATTAAAATTAACGTGGTCTCCTTTGGATTCAAATACGGGGTTCCGAATGACGCGGATCTTATCATTGATATGCGATTTCTTTCAAACCCATATTTTGTTCCGGAGCTGAAGCTCCTGGACGGCGAATCCGAAGCGGTTCGTCAATTTCTGTTATCCAATCCTGAAACCATGATTTTCCTGGAAAAATATCTGGACCTTCTGGATTATTTAATTCCCTTGTATAAAAGGGAAAACAAGGCCTATCTCACGCTTGCCGTCGGCTGCACAGGGGGAAGACACAGAAGTGTGGCCATTGCAAGAACCATCTTTGAACATTTAAATAAAAAAGGATTGAATCCGGGCCTGATCCACAGGGATATCGACCGGGATTTAAAGGGAATATGATCGGGATACTCTTGGTGACCCACGCAAATTTAGGAAATGCCCTGATTGAAACCGTAGAATTTATTTCAGGGAAAAAAGAAACCCATATCTCTGCCGTTTCAATCAATATCCAGGAGGACCCGGAAACCCTCAGAAAAAAAATTAAAAAGGCGATTGCCGATGTCCAGACAGAAAATGGGGTTATTATTCTGACGGATATGTTTGGCGGAACCCCTTCCAACCTGAGTTATTCTTTTCTGGAAGAAGGACGGGTGGAGGTCATTTCCGGGGTAAACCTGCCCATTCTTTTTAAAGCGGTGAATTCAAGATCAAAAATGAAAATGGAAGCATTGACATCTGTTCTTGTTGAATATGGTAAAAAAAGTATTTCCCTTGCCAGTGATATTTTAAAAGGCACAAAAAGAGTATAACCTTAACCAAGGAGGCCACAAATGACAATAAAAATAGGCATCAACGGATTCGGCAGAATCGGCAGGATGGTCTTTCGCGCAGCATTTAACCATCCCGACCTTGAGGTAACGGCCATTAATGATCTTACGGACACCAAAACCATTGCCCATCTTCTTGAATACGATTCCGTCCATGGCATATTCAATAAAAAGGTAACTTCAACGCCTGATTCCATCCTTGTCGAAAACAAAACCACAAAGGTGACCGCTCTTAAAGACCCGGCCCAGATTCCATGGAAAGATGCCGGGGTTGATATTGTCTGCGAATGCACAGGAATTTTCCGGGACCGGGACGGGGCTTCCAAACATTTCAGCGGCGGGGCCAAAAAAGTATTGATCTCGGCCCCGGCAGGCAATCCGGATATCACCATTGTGATGGGGGTGAACCAGGGCATGTACGACCCGGCTTCCCACCATATTATTTCCAACGCCTCCTGCACCACCAATTGCCTTGCGCCGGTGGCCAAGGTCGTCCTTGAAAACTTCGGTATTGTTTCAGGAATGATGACCACCATCCATTCCTACACCGGGGACCAGCGGATCCTGGATTTCCCCCATAAGGACCTAAGACGGGCCAGGGCTGCCGGACTATCCATGATTCCCACCACAACAGGGGCGGCCAAGGCCGTATCCCTGGTTTTGCCGGAACTGAAAGGCAAACTGAACGGGTTATCGGTCCGGGTGCCGACCCCCAATGTGTCCCTGGTGGACTTCGTGGCGGTTACGGAAAAAACCGGCCTTTCCAAAGAAGATGTCAACCGCGCCCTGGAAAAGGCTTCCAAGGAGAATCTGAAAGGAATCCTGGGATATTGTGATATCCCCCTTGTTTCCATTGATTTTAATTCAAATCCCCTTTCCTCCATTGTGGATGCAGACTGCACCGATGTCATCAACGGCAATATGATTAAAATCTTTTCCTGGTATGACAATGAGGCTGGCTATTCCACCCGGATGGTCGATCTGGCCGTTATGGTCGGGAAATCCCTGTAATCTAAGACAGGAGGCAAAAAAATGAATCGAATTCCGTTCATTGCCGGCAACTGGAAAATGTATAAAACCGGCCCTGAAGCTGTAGACGCTGCCAAAAAATTGGCAAGCCTTTGCTCCGATGTAAAAGATGTGGAAATCATGATTGCGCCGACCTTTCTTTCCCTGCCCCTGGTTTCAGCCTGTGTTCAGGGAACCCGCGTCAAAACCGGGGCCCAGAACCTATATTTTGAAAAGGAAGGCGCATTCACGGGCGAGGTTTCAGCCGATATGATCAAGGCTGCCGGGGCTGAATACGTACTCATCGGCCATTCTGAAAGGCGGCAGTATTTCGGAGAAACCGATGAAACGGTCTGTAAAAAACTGAGGGCCGCCTTTCATGCCGGCTTAAAGCCGGTTTTGTGTATCGGTGAAACAGAAGTTGAAAGAGATCAAGAAAAAACGTTTCAGACACTTGACAAACAGGTATCGGATGGGTTAAAAGGCTTTGTTTCTGATGAACTTAAAGACCTGACCCTGGCCTATGAACCTGTATGGGCCATCGGAACCGGAAAGACGGCAAGCACCACACAGGTGGATGAAGTTCATCAGTATTTGAGGTCTTTGTTGAGCAGGCGGTTCTCAGCAGATTTTTCCGGCCGGACCAGAATACTGTATGGCGGCTCGGTCAAACCTGAGAATGTGAAAGAACTGATGAACATCCGGGATGTGGACGGCGCACTGGTAGGTGGCGCTAGTCTGGATCCGGATAAGTTCATTAAAATAATCAAATTTTATTTGCAGGAAATATGACAACCTTAATCGTCACCATCCATGTTACCGTCTGTATCCTCTTGATACTGATTGTACTGTTACAAAGCGGCAAAGGCGCAACCATGGGAGTTTCTCTCGGAGGCGGAGCCGGTCAGACGCTTTTCGGCGCCACAGGACCAGCCAGCATTCTGACCAAGATTACAACTGCCGTAGCCATAATATTTATGATAACCTCTCTGGTGCTGGCGTATTTATCCGGTAATCAATCAGAGACCTCGGTGATGGAAAAAGCGGTTGCGCCCATTGAACAAAAGACCGACTAGCATTTCATATATGCCGAAGTGGTGGAATTGGTAGACACGCACGCTTGAGGGGCGTGTGGGGCAACTCGTGGGAGTTCAAATCTCCCCTTCGGCACCATAAATAAAAAAAGCTGCGGGCAGTTTCTGTTCGCGGCTTTTTTATTTGATCGGGATACGAACGGCAAAATGAGTAAAAGCGAGAGAAGAAATTGCTTTAAGTGCCAATTCTTCTATATCACATGGGATCCGCAGCATCCCAACGGCTGCAGGGCCATGGGGTTCAAAACCAAGTCATTGCCCAGTGTCGTCGTTTTTCAGTCATCGGGAAAACCCTGCGCCTTTTACAAAGAAAAAATGCCCAGACGGCCCGATTCACCTTGAATTATTTATTTCCTTGTTTATATTAGACTATTATGAAAGAAGACAATGACATCCGATCGCAAGATCCTAAAAAAATAGAAAAAGAACTGGGTGAGTTCCTGAATAAAAAATTCGGCGGAACCGTCAAAATCATTTCTCCTTCCGCTCTTCCCCAGCAGGACATGAGTTCCGGAAACCCTGCCTTCAGGGGAAAGAAGGCCTTGCTCAATTTCAACCTGAAACCCCGGGAACTCATTGCCTACCTGGATCAGTATGTGGTCCGCCAGGAAACCGCCAAATCGGTCCTGGCCACCAAGATCTGCACCCACTTCAACCGGATCAGGCATTCACAGCTCACCGGAGAGGGTGTTTCCAAAATTACGGGCAATATCAAATCCAATATTCTGATGCTGGGACCCACGGGAATCGGAAAAACTTATTTAATTAAACTGATTGCCAAGAAAATCGGGGTGCCCTTTGTCAAGGCCGATGCCACCAAATTCTCGGAAACCGGGTATGTGGGCGGAGATGTGGAAGATCTGGTCCGGGATCTGGTCAAAGAAGCCAATGATGATATTGAACTGGCCGAATGCGGGATCGTATATATTGATGAAATCGATAAAATTGCAGCCAGCCCCAATGTCATCGGGGCCCAGGTTTCCCGAACCGGGGTGCAGAGAGCCCTTTTAAAACCCATGGAAGAAACCGATGTGGACCTGAAGGTTCCCCATGACCCGGTGTCCATGATGCAGGAATTGGAGGCTTATCAGAGAACCGGCAAACGAAACCCGCGGCGGATCAATACCGCAAATATTCTTTTCATTGTCAGCGGCGCCTTTTCCGGGCTTTCGGAAGTCATTAAACGGCGGCTTTCCAAGCAGACCATCGGGTTCGGCTCCAATCTCATCAAATCCCGGAAGGATGAAGACCTTCTCAGGATGACCAAGGCCGAGGACCTGGTGGAATTCGGATTTGAATCGGAATTCATCGGGAGGCTCCCTGTCCGGTGCGTCCTGAATCCCTTGAGCGAGGAAGACCTCTATACCATCCTGAAAATGCCCAACAACCCGGTCATCTTAAGCAAACGCCTGGATTTCAGCGCGTATGGCATCAAAATTGTGTTCAGCGATGAGGCGTTGCGGCTCTTTGCCCATCGGGCCTACAAAGAAAACACCGGGGCCCGCGGCCTTGTCAGTGTTGTTGAAGAATCTCTGCTGGATTTTGAAGAAAAGCTTCCCTCACAGGATATTACCAGGCTTGCCGTGACCGGAGAACTTTTGGCCGACCCGAAAATCATCATTCTTGATCTCTTGTCAAAGGGAAATAAATCCCATTGGGATGTGGAATATGAAAGGGTGTTTCAGGATCATCAGGACTATATTCTGTCTTATCTGGCAGACCATTGGAAAACCTTTTCCATCAAACACGGGCTGACGCTTTCGGAAATCCGGTGCCAGATGGCGGCCCGGTATTTCTGCAATAATGTCATGGAGATTGAGGACGCTGTGAAAAAAATCAAAGGCTTCCATGATTCGGTCAAGGAAATCGAACTGGAAGTGGCCAAAAGCTACAACCTGAATATTGTTTTTGAAGAAGACGCCATTGATTTTCTCATTGAACAATTTATCAACCACAATGCCACCAGCGAGGAAATATTATCAAATATTTATTCAACCTATCATGACGGATTGAATCTGGTCCGGGAAAAAACCGGGAAAAACAGGTTTTTTCTTTCAAAGAATGCGTTAACGGATCACGAAACCTTCCTCAACGACCTTATCAGAAAAGAGATAAAATGATTGGAATTTCAAAGCTGTACTGCGCTACCGTAGAGCCCTCCGATGCCTTAAGGTATGCCAGACATTCAGGGCAACTGCCCTCCCACCTTCTGCAATTTTCAAAGGATAAAAAGCCGGTGGTGGTCTGGAATATGACCCGGCGCTGCAATCTTAAATGCGTCCACTGTTATGCCCGGTCCGAAGACCTGTCCTATGACAACGAACTGACCCACGAACAAAGCCTGGCCATGATTGATGATCTTGCCGCCTTCGGAGTCCCGGTGCTTCTCTTTTCCGGGGGAGAGCCCCTGACCCATCCAAAGCTTGTGGAATACGCACAATATGCGGTCAAGAAAGGGATGAGGGCCGTGATTTCCACCAACGGCACCCTCATCACCAAAGAAAAGGCCAAACAGCTCAAGGAAATCGGTTTATCCTATGTCGGCATCAGCCTGGACGGCCTGGAAGACACCCATGATCTGTTCAGGGGGGTTAAGGGGGCCTATCAAAAAGCCCTGGCCGCCATTGAAAACTGCAAGGAGGCCGGCATCAAAGTGGGACTCCGGTTTACCATCAACAAGAGAAATGTCAAAGACATCCCCGGCATTTTTGACCTTCTTGAGGAAAGAAATATCCCCAGGGCCTGTTTCTATCACCTGGTCTATTCGGGCCGGGGCTCGGAGATCGCCAAGGAAGACCTCTCCCACGAGGAAACCCGGAAAGTCCTGGACCTGATCATGAAGAGAACCCGGGACCTCCATGACCGCCTCCTGCCCAAAGAAATCCTGACGGTGGACAATCATGCCGACGGGCCCTATGTCTACCAGCGGCTTTTAAAAGAAGATCCTGAAAGGGCCGCGGAAGTCCTGGAACTCCTGGAAATGAATGAAGGCAATAATTCCGGCCGGGGAATCGGCTGTATCTCCTGGGACGGGGAGGTCCACCCCGATCAGTTCTGGAGGGAAAAAAGCCTGGGCAATATCAAGGATAAACCCTTTTCGGAAATCTGGACAAACACGGACAATGAATTCCTGATGAAACTCAAGGATAAGAAACATTATGTCAAGGGCCGGTGCGCCGGGTGCCGGTGGCTGGATATCTGCGCGGGAAATTTCAGGGCCAGGGCCGAGTCTGTGGCCAATGACCCCTGGGACAGTGACCCGGCCTGTTACCTGACCGATGAAGAAATCAAAAAGGAGGAGGCCTGATGCTGTTTCCCGATTACCGGGGCCGCCGGTTAAGAGCCAATCACAATTTCCGGAGGATGGTCCGGGAAACCAAACTTTCCAGGGATGATCTGATTCTTCCCATGTTTGCCATCGAAGGAAAGTCCGTTAAAAAACCCATTGAATCCATGCCCGGGCATTTCCAGCTTTCCTGCGACCATATTGTGGGCCTGGCAAAAGAGGCCTGTGATGCCGGCATCCCGGCCATTATTCTCTTTGGGATTCCGGATAAAAAAAATGCCCTGGCCACCCGGGCCTATGCTTCTGACGGCATTGTCCAGAAAGCGGTTCAGGAAATTAAGACAAAGGTGCCCGACATCACCGTTATCACCGATGTCTGCCTCTGCGCCTATACGGATCACGGCCATTGCGGGTTTGTTGAAAAAGGCCTCATCGACAATGATGCCTCCCTGGATCTTCTGGCCAAGACCGCCCTGTCCCATGTAAAGGCCGGGGCGGACATGGTGGCCCCTTCGGACATGATGGACGGCCGGGTGGCTGAAATCCGGCAGACCCTGGACGAGGAAGGGTTCTCCCATATCCCCGTCATGTCCTATGCCGTGAAATACAGTTCCGCTTTTTACGGGCCCTTCCGGCAGGCCGCGGAATCCGCCCCCCAATTCGGGGACAGGAGAACCTACCAGATGGACCCGGCCAATTCCGATGAGGCCGTCCGGGAGGCTACCATGGATATTGAAGAAGGTGCGGACATCATCATGGTCAAACCGGCCCTGTCCTATCTGGATATTATCTACCGGCTGAAGCAGGAGATTGATCTTCCCATTGCCGCCTATAATGTGAGCGGAGAATATTCCATCATGAAGGCCGGGGAAATGATGGGTTGGGTCAATGCCAAAGACTTGATCATGGAAACCCTTTTGTCCATCAAAAGAGCCGGGGCCGACCTGATCCTGACCTATTCGGCCCTTGATGTGGCCAGGGAGCTGAAAGACTGATGAATCATCCCCATGGACTGACCGCCCCCTCCCCTTCCGCCCATACCCTTCGCCTGGTGGCCTGGGAAACCACAAGGCGGTGCAATCTTGCCTGCAAACATTGCCGGGCCGTGGCCGAGGACCATCCCTATGACAATGAACTGGACACCCAGGCTTCTTTTAAATTACTCCAAGAGATCCGGGAAGTCGGGGAACCCATCATCATTCTCACCGGCGGCGAGCCGCTGCTGCGCCATGATATTTTTGACATCGCCGCGTTTGGGACAAAGCTGGGCCTGCGCATGGTCATGGCGCCCAACGGCACCCTGATTACCAAAGAGAGCGCGGGAAAGATGAAAGACTCCGGCATAAAAAGAATCAGCATCAGCCTGGACGGGTCAAGTCCGGACACCCATGACGCGTTTCGGGGGATTCCCCAGGCCTTTGAAAAGGCCCTCCAGGGCATCCAATTCGCCAAGGAGGCGGGCCTTGAATTCCAGATCAACACCACCATCACCAAAACCAATCTCAGCGAGATCCCGAAAATCCTGAAGCTGGCCGAATCCCTGGGCGCCGCGGCCCACCATATTTTCCTGCTGGTTCCCACGGGACGGGGGAAGTACATATTGGATGGTGAGATCAATGCCGTGGAATACGAGGAGACCTTGAACTGGTTCTATGACCAGAGAGAAAAAGTCAAGCTTCAGCTCAAGGCCACCTGCGCGCCCCATTATTACCGGATTCTGAGGCAGCGGTCCCGGCAGGAAGGCAAAAAAGTCAGCTTTGAAACCCATGGGCTGGATGCCGTCACCCGGGGATGCCTGGCCGGAACCGGGTTTTGTTTTATTTCCCACGTGGGCCGGGTCCAGACCTGCGGATTTCTGGACGTGGAATGCGGCAATATCAAGACCCAGAGCTTTACGGATGTCTGGAAAAACTCCCCTGTTTTCAACCGGCTCCGGGATCTGGATCATCTGGAAGGCAAATGCGGCATCTGCGAATATAAAAGGGTCTGCGGCGGTTGCCGGGCAAGGGCCTTTGAGGCCACCGGCAACTATCTCGCCGAAGAACCCCTGTGTTCCTATCAGCCTGCAAAGCCGCAGAAAGAATAAGCCCTATTCGTTTTTCAAAACCGAAAGAAAGGCTGACTGGGGGATTTCAACAGAGCCCACCATCTTCATCCGCTTTTTTCCTTTTTTCTGCTTTTCCAGGAGTTTTCTTTTTCTTGAGATATCACCGCCGTAACATTTGGCCGTCACATCCTTTCTAAAGGCGGAAATGGTTTCCCGGGAGATGATCTTGCCGCCGATGGCCCCTTGAATGGGGATCTTGAACTGCTGACGGGGAATCTCCTCCCTTAATTTTTTACACGCGACCCTGGCCCTTGTTTCGGCCTTGTCCCGGTGGATGAGCTGAGATAAGGCATCCACCCGCTCTCCGTTAATGAGGAAATCCAGCTTGACCAGGTTGGTTTCCTGGTATCCGGCAATGACATAATCAAAGGAGCCATAGCCCTGGGTCACGCTCTTCAGGCGGTCATAAAACTCATACACGACTTCCGCCAGGGGCAGTTCAAATTTCATTTCCATCCGGTTGCTGGTGAGGTACTGGTAATTTTTGCTGACCCCCCGGAATTCATGGCAGAGCTGCATGACATTGCCCATATATTTATCCGGGACGATAATGGAGGCATTGATGACAGGCTCTCTGACCCCTAGAATTTCCGAAGGATCAGGATATTGCACCGGGTTGTCAATGATTTTGACTGTCCCGTCCGTATAGGTCGATTTCATACTGAACCGAT
>JAAUSZ010000344.1 GCA_012031875.1 Desulfobacula sp. | reverse complement strand
TGGCACCTCCTTCAAATATTTCCCCATGCCTTGTCCAACTATAAGGAATTTTTTGAAAAAATCAAACAAATGATGAATTATTCCGGTTCCGGGGATTTCTGTTTTTCAATATAGGCTTTCATCATGGCTTCAATCCGGGTGCTGATTTTTTTTCATATGGGCGATACACTCGTGTTCAGCCCTTCCGGGATAATTCCGGAAGGCGATGAGGACACCGGACAGACAGGAAAAAAGGGTATGGGCCAGAAGCCGGGTCTCTGTTCTGCACCCAGCCCGGACAAATATCATTTCAAATGCATCCATGAGACCCCGGCCGATTTCATTGAGCTTATCCACAGACTCCATATTCTTATTGCCGTGAAGGGCAAAATGGGTGATCATTCTCCACTGGGACTGCTTTTCAATATAATAATCCAGAAAATAATCAATGGTGATCTTGACGGGATCTCCATCCTTTTCTTGGACCTTAAGGTTCAGTTCCCGGATAAAGGCGCAGGCATCCTGGTAGACAATCCGCGCATAGAGTTCTTCCTGGCTGCTGAAATAGGTATAAATGGAGGACTTGGCGATTCCGGCAGCCTTTGCGATTTCGGCCATGCTGACCTGGTCATAGGTTTTCTCGCCAAATACATTTCTGGCCGCTTCTATGATAAGGGTCTGGCGCAGTTCCCGCTCCTGTTCCTTTAATTTGCTCAATGTATCTTTTATCATGTCCCTCTTCCTAAATTATATTTCCTCGCAAAATACCATAGTGTAAAAATTCAATCAAGCAGTGGTTGACATCACGACCGACGTTCGATATAAGAACCGACAGACAAGCCTGACATGGGCCGTACCGAATCATTTTCAGGAGGAAAAAAAACCATGCTGCCGGAAAAACCATGGCATAAATTCTACTCAGATGTTCCCCGTTCCATCGATTATCCCGATGTCACCATGTATGAATCCCTTTTGCGGTCCGTCAACCGGGTGCCGGACAAGATCGCCTGGGATTTCATGGGAACCCTTTGCACCTATCAGGCCTTTGGAGATCAGATCTCAAAATGCGTCGATGCCCTGGCCCATCTCGGTTTAAAAAAGGGAAACACCATCACCATTTCCATGCCCACCACTCCCCAGGGCATTATCTGTTTTTACGCCGCCAACAAAATCGGCGCCGTGGCGTCCATGATCCACCCTTTGTCAACGGAAGCGGAGATCGCCTTCTATCTCGAAATTTCCAATTCCACCATGGCCCTGACCCTGGACGCCTTTTACGGAAAATTCAAGCAGGCCATGGAAAAAACCGCCTGCAAGACCCTCATCCTGGCAAAGATCGGTGATTACCTGTCCCCGGTGAAAAAATTCGGGTTCTGGCTCACCAAGGGCAGAAAAATTCCCAGGGTCCCGGAAGATAGCGCCGTTCATTTCTGGGATGAGTTGATGAACGGCTCTTTTCCAAAGGCTCCCCAGGCTTCCATGTCCACGGACGATACCGCCGTCATCCTTTATTCCGGGGGAACCACGGGCAAACCCAAGGGAATCATGCTGTCCAATATGAATTTTATTTCAGAAGGCATGATGGTGGCAGCCTGGGGCAATCTTGGCGAAAATGACGCCATCCTGGCCATCCTGCCCATATTCCACGGCTTCGGGCTCGGGGTCTGCATCAATGCCGCCTTCATGGGCGGGGGGAAAAGCATCCTGGTGCCGCAGTTCACCCCGGAACTCGTGGCAAAACTCATCAAAACCAAAAAGCCCAATTTCATTATCGGGGTTCCCACCCTTTATGCGGCTTTAAACAAGAACAAGGATTTCCAGCAGGCCGACCTTGCCTGTATCAAAGCCGCCTTTTGCGGGGCCGATACCCTGCCGACCACGGTAAAGAATGAATTTGAACGGCTTGTCCAAAAAAGGGGAGGCAATGTCAAACTGCTTGAAGGCTATGGCCTCACCGAAGCCGTCACCGCTATCATGGCCACCCCCCTGGACCATTACAGGGAAGGCAGCATCGGAATTCCTTTTCCGGACATGGACGCCAAGATTGTCCTTGAGAAGACCCTGACCGAAGCCCAACCGGGAGAAGACGGTGAAATCTGCCTGTCCGGCCCGGCCGTCATGAAAGGATACCTGAACCGGAAAGGAGAAACCGATTCCGTATTGAAAATTCATGAGGATGGGAAATTATGGCTCCATACCGGGGATATCGGGACCCGGGATGAAGACGGATTTTTTTATTTCAGGCTCCGCCAGAAACGCATGATCAAATCTTCGGGCATGAATGTCTACCCGGCCCAGGTGGAAGAAGTACTCCACAATCACCCGGATGTTTCGGATGCCTGCGTCGTCGGGGTGCCGGATATGAACCAGGTGGAGCGGGTCAAGGCCTTTGTGGTGTTGAAACCCGGCATCAGCGCCGGCCCGGATAGGGAAAAGGAACTCATTGCCCACTGCCGCAAAAAACTGATCAAATGGAGCTGCCCGAGAAACATTGAATTCAGGGAAACCCTTCCCCTTACCCTGGTGGGAAAGGTTGCCTATAAGGTGCTTCAGGACCAGGAGATCAAAACCCTCCGCCAACAGGGTGAATACACAGGAGACAAATAAGATGAAGGATATTGAATATTTTCATGATGCCGTCAGCCATGTTGCCGAGACGGTTTCGCAAATCAAAAAGCAGGGCCGGAAAATCATGGGATATCTCTGCTCCTATGCACCGGAAGAACTCATCCATGCGGCAGGGTTCCACCCCATGCGGCTCTTCTCCTCCAAATCCGACATTGTCCTGGCCGAGAACCATCTCCAGTCCTATTGCTGCTCCCTGGTCCGGGGGATTCTGGAAGACAGCCTGAACGGGCGGCTGGATTTCCTTGACGGGGCCGTGTTTCCCCATACCTGTGATTCCATGCAGCGCCTGAGCGATATCTGGCGCATGAACAACCGGTACGCCTTTTTTGCCGACGTGGTGCTTCCGGCCAAATTGAATACAGAGAGCGCCGGCATTTATATGACGGAGGTGCTGGCCCGGTTTAAAAAAGATCTTGAAACCGCCATTGGAAAGGACATCCAGGACACGGAGATCAAGTCCTCCATTTCCCTGTTCAATCGGATCCGCAAAACCCTGTCGGCCCTCTATGATCTGAATTCCCGGCATCCCGGCCTCATCAGCGGCCGGGATCTTTACGCCCTTGTCAAAGGGTCCATGATCATGGACCGGAAAGAGGCGGCGGGCCGCCTGGAAAATATTGTTTCACATCTTGGAAAAATGAGCCCCCCGGCCAAACCCGGCAAGCGGCTCATTCTTTCCGGCTCCGTCTGTGACACCCCGGATATTTTTGACGCCATTGAAACGGCGGGCGGTGTCCTGGTGGGGGACGATCTTTTGCACGGGTCAGCGCTGGTTTGAAGGGCTGGTCATGGAAGACACCCCTCCCCTCTCCGCCATGGCCCAACGAGTACCGGGACCGGGTGACCTGTCCGGCAAAGCATTCGGGCCGTCACCATC
>JAAUSZ010000343.1 GCA_012031875.1 Desulfobacula sp. | reverse complement strand
TTTTTTATTTCATGGTTCGTATTTTTTCGATGAAGCGGCGGGACAGGTCTTCCTCCCGACTCCCCATCCCTTCCGATGCCCCCGGCAACGGCCAGGCGGGCCAGCCTTCTTTTCCGAGGCCTTCCGGCAGAAATCCAGCACATAGGGCAGGATCACGGCGTTGGCCAGGCCGTGGGGAACCCCGTAAAGCCCGCCCATATTGTGGGCAATGGCGTGGACATAGCCCACATAGGCCCGGGTAAAGGCCACCCCGGCGTAAAAAGAGGCCAGGGCCATATTGTTCCTGGCTTCCATATCATTGCCGTCGGCATAGGCCTTTTCAAGGTTCTCAAAAATCAGTTTGACCGCCATCTCGGCGTTTTCATCGGTAAAGGCATTGCCGCTCAGGTTGATATAGGCCTCCACCGCATGGGTCAGGGCGTCCATGCCCGTGGTGGAGGTGATATGCGGCGGCAGGCCCCGCATCAGTTCCGGGTCCAGAACCGCGATTTTCGGCACCAGCTTGATGTCGTTGATAGCAAATTTAAAATGGTTCTGCGCATCTGTCATCACCGCCGCCACCGTGGCTTCGGACCCGGTTCCCGCGGTTGTCGGGACGCAGAAAAAGGGAGGGATGGGAATGAGTACCCGGAAAAGCCCCTTCATCCAGCGCACGGGAAGATAGGGATTCCGGATTCGGGCCCCGATGATCTTGGCGCAGTCCATGGGCGAGCCCCCGCCAAAGCCGACAATGGCCCGGCATTTGTTCTGCCGGTAAAATTTCCGGCCGGCCTCGACATTTTCAATGGTCGGGTTTGCCTGGACATCATCAAAGACCGTATAGGCCACCCCGTATTCCCTAAGGGAGGCCAGGAACCCGTCCAGGAGCCTGAGATCCGTGAGCATCTTATCCGTCACCACCAGGACATGCTTAATCCCCCGGGCCTGGATGTTCCGGGCCAGCATGGTCACGCTGCCCGGACCCGTCAGCAGGACCGGAATGGGAAAGGGAATGATCTTTGTGGCCAGTTTCATCACTTTCTGAAAGGACCGGTAACCCAGCTTTTTTAAGGTCCACTTCATGCTTTTATCCCTTTGAGCCGCTTCTTTTACCATTTTCTCCTCCACTACCGGCAACAGGTTCATTTCTATGGCATCCACCGGGCAGTCCGCAGCGCAGAAGCCGCAGCCGATGCAGTTCTTAAAATCCATCACCCGGGGGCGGGCATGGCCGTCTTTGGGGTCCGGGGCCCCATGGAAATACAGCCCGTGGGGCAGACATCCGGGCAGACCCCGCAGCCGTTGCATTTTTTCTTGTCAAAAAACGGCTTTTTCCATTCCCCGCGTTTCACCCGCTCCGGAACCCGGCCCGAGGCATCCCTGACCGCGCCTTCCGGGCAGATCTTCCCACAGGCGTCACATTCGATACAGGTGGTTTCATCAATCCGGTGCAGCTCCTTTTTTTGGCCCGAGGCCGCTCCCGTCGGGCAGACCGTTGCACAGGCCGTACATCCGCTGCACGCTTCCGTAATATAATAGGCCATCCTAGTCCTCCTCAATCCTGCCCTTAAACATTGGCGGTGATGGTTTGAATCCGTTCCTCCGGGGGCCGGCCGGTATCGCCGTCCCATCCGAAATCTTCCCAGTAGCCTTTCATCAAGGCTTCTATATCAATGGCGCGGCCCTTGTTGGCGCCTTCATGCTGCAACGGCCGGCCCAGGGCCCGGTCACTGAGCTTGCCCTGCCTGGGGTCGATGCCGTGCCGGATATTGAAGGCCTGCTTGAGCGTGTGGATATCCGAGGCCTTCTCCATATACTGGTCCGGGGTCCATTCCCATCCCGTGGCGGCATTCATCCAGTCGAAAATCCGGATGCGCCGGGCCCCGAGAAAAACGCCGAACATGCAGGCGCCGACACAGTTGATGAGGGTCATATACCTGCTGTTCACGGCCCCGATCCGGGCCTGTTTGTCCGTGTCGCTGTATTTGCTGCTTTTCCAATACATGGGGGGGATCTTGGGAATGCCCTTCACCACCTTCCACAACTGGTACATTTCATAATACATATGGGACCCCAGGGTATGCCTTCCCGGCGTGGGCTCGACACTGTAATGGAGGGCGTAGCCCGGATCATTTCTCGAATCGTGCATGCCCGGCTCCTGGCCCCCGGCATGGACCGCGAATTTTTCCGAACCCTTCCCGATGCGCTCCACAGCCTTTTTTACCCCGTCGGCCAGGACATGGCCGAACCCTTCCCGCGTCACCATTTTTTCCACCAGCGCGGCAATGGCCTCGCTGTTTCCCCAGGTCAGCTCCAATCCGCCGGTGTCTTCCCGGGTGATCAGTCCTTCCTCATAGCATTCCATGGCAAAGGCCATGGCATGGCCGGCTGAAATCGTATCCATGCCCGCCCGGTTCAACAGTTCGTTCAAATAGAAAATCGTGTCCACATCCTTGTTCATGCAGAACCCGCCCAGGGCAAGGACGGTTTCGTATTCGGGTTTGTGGGTTTTGTCGTATTTTCCATTGGTCGTGCAGATGCCGCCGCACCCCAGGGGGCAGGAATAGCAGTGGTATTTTACGGTCTCGCATTTGCTGAACACATCGGGATTGGAAGAATAGCTTTTGAAAAATCCCCAGTCCCGGCTGGAGCCCTTCCAGTTTTTGATGGGTGAATCCCCCATTTCCGGAGACATCTGGTTCATGGACACCGTGCCCCATTTTTTCAGCATGATTTTGTAAAGCAGGCCGTCCATGGTGAGGGCCACGGGCAACAGGCGCATGACGGCCCCGAAAAAGGCCGTGAGAGGCCCGGAAACAAAGGGCGGCTGGAACCGGACCCAGTTGTTGCAGATCCAGCTGATCCGTTTCATTTCCCGAGGATTATGGGCCATGATCCGCTGTTTGCCCGCAAGGACCACGGCCTTCAGCCGTTTGGCCCCCATGACCGCACCCAGCCCGGACCGGGCCGCAATGCGCCCCTTGTCCGTGGATATCCCGGAAATCAGCGACAGCGTCTCACCGGCGGGCCCGATACAGGCAATCTTGGGCATTTTCCCGCCCCGTTCTTCTTTCTTTTCAAGGAATTCCTCGGTTTCCACCGCATCCATTCCCCAGAGATCAGAAGCATCCCGGAGTTCTTTGACCTCATCATCCAGATACAGATACACGGGCTTTTCACTGATTCCCGTGAAAAAGACGCCGTCATATCCGCACCGTTTGATGGCCGGGGAAAAATTCCCGCCGCAGTTGGCATCCCCCCATCCGCCCGTCAGGGGCGATTTCCCCACCACCATCCACCGCCCGGTGAACAAACTGCCGGTCCCGGTCAGCAGCCCCGGAAGGAACCCCAGAATATTCTCCGGCCCCAGGGGATCGGCATCCGCCGGTATCCGGCCGTACAAAAGGTATGCCCCCAGGCCCATGCCGCCCAGGTATTTTTCATAGACCCGGTCCGGCAGTTCCTCCTCCCGGATGTCCCTGTGGTTAAATCGACATTTAAGATCTTG
>JAAUSZ010000103.1 GCA_012031875.1 Desulfobacula sp. | reverse complement strand
GATCAAAGCCTTTCCGCCGGCGCTTTCAGGCGGAGAACAGCAGCGGGGTGGCCGTGGCAAGGGCCCTGGTGGGGGAGCCCGCCATCATTCTCGCGGATGAGCCCACCGGAAGCCTTGATGCAAAGTCGGCCCAGGCTGTTCTGGATTTTATCATGGAATATCATAAAAAAGGCGCCACCGTATTGATCGCCAGCCACAACCTGCATCTCCTTGAAAGCACGGTGCGGGGGAGAAATATTGAAATCACGGAAGGCGCCATAAAACGAACGGCAACCATGCTTTAGACCACGAGAACTCACCCATGTCCCCTTTCATGAAAAAAGCCCTGACCGATATCCGCCTGAACCGGTTCTTAAATCTGGTGACGATTTTTACCATTTCTCTGTCGATCCTGGTGGTCAGCGTTTTTATGCTTTTTTTGAAAACGCAGGCCGGGTGATTGAAGCATGGAATCAGGGGGGGCGGGCCATGATCTATCTGAAGGACAGTTTCACATCAGACATGCTGCCCGGGTTAAAAGACAGGATTAACGGGCTGGGCAATATCCGTGAAATGGTCTTTATTTCAAAGGATGAGGCCCTGGACCGGCTGAGAAAGGAAATGTCCTCCAACAGCACTTTTTTAACGACCTTACAGGGAAACCCGCTTCCGGATGCCCTTGAAATCAAGATGACATCTTATGGCAGTATCGAGGAGGTGGAGGCCTTTGCCCAAAAGATAAAAGCGGTTGAAATGGTTGAGGATGTAGAGTACGGCCAGGGCTGGCTCGGGAAGTTTCTAAAAATTTTCAATTTATTCAAGATTACCGGCTATGCCATGTGCGGCCTGTTTTTTCTGGTGGCCCTGTTCATCACGTCCAATACGGTCCGGCTTGCCTTTTATTCCCGGAAACTGGAAGTCGAGGTCATGCGGCTGGTGGGGGCAACGGAAACCTTTATCAAGGCCCCCTTTTATGTGGAAGGACTTCTACAGGGCCTTCTGGGAGGGATTCTGGGCCTGGCGATTCTTTTGATCACCTATCTCATGATTTCATCCGGAGTGACACAAAGTTTATCTTCCTATATTTATTTTGATATCCGGTTTCTTTCAATCAAAACCATTATTCTGATTGTTTTTGTCAGTACTTTTTTAGGTTGGTTTGGATGTTATCTGTCCTTAAAACAAATACTCAAATAATCATTTTCACCGGCCTTGTTTTATTTCTTCTCTCAGGTGAAGGCTCGGCTGAGAGCCCGGTTCTTTTTCGCGGGGTCATCACTTCGCCCAAGATGAATATCCGAAAGACGCCTTCGCTTGATTCGGAAGTTGTCGGTGTTGCGGAGAAGGGTGATAAGGTGGATGTGCTGGAAAAACAGGGAGATATCGGGGGATGGCTTTATGTGGACTATAAGGGAAGCCGGGGGTATATCCGGAATCGTCCCCAGTACATAGAACTCACAGCCATCCTTGAGAGAAAAGAAGAAACCCCTCCGGAAAAGGAAATTGAAGAAGAAAAAAAACCAGGGGAACGGATCGAAAAAATAAAGCCGGAAAAAAAAGAGATTATCCGGGCGGATATCGAGACCCAGGAGAAACTGGTCGAAAGCTTTTCTCAAAAGGAAATTGAAATTGTCGAGGGCTTGAATGAAATCGATTATGCATTAAACCGGGCCCGCCTCAAATCCCATTCATTGTCCGGAGAAATCCGTCAGATGGAAGAAAAGATCAGCCGGCTGCAAAAGGACAGAGAAGGATTGGCCCAAGACATTGCCCGGAATCAGGGGTATGCGGAAAAGAGGCTGAGGGCGCTTTATAAAATGCACATGATCGGGCGGGTGGATGTGGCCGGTATGCCTTCCTCGGTCTTTGACTTTTTTTTGCGGCAGAATTCAATGAAAGCCGTTGTCGAATTTGATTTTCATGTCATTGACCGGCAAACCAGGGATCTGGACAGGCTTGAAAAATTGGAAGAGGAGATGAGAAAAGAGGTTCAGTCAAGGACCCTTCTCGAATCAGAACTCAATGACCAGATCCGGATCAACCATTCGGAAACTCAAAAAAAGGAATTGATCCTCAAAGAAATCCGTCAGAAAAAAAAATTATCCCTTGCTGCGGTGGAGTCTTTAAAATTGGCCGCGATTCAATTGGACAGCAGGATGGAGGCGATTCAGCCCGCTGAGGTGAAAAAGTCAGATGGGAATTCGTTTACCGACCATCAGGGAAGGCTGATGATTCCGGTGGAAGGCGAAATCATTTCAGAATTCGGCAGTTCGACATCCGGCGATTACAAAGTCTTCACTTTTCAGAAAGGAATTGATATAAAAGCAGGCAGGGGTGAGCCCGTAAAATCCGTTTTCAAGGGAGAGGTCATGTTTGCCCAATGGTTGAAGGGCTATGGGAATGTGCTGATCATCAACCATGGAGACAATTATTATACGCTCTACGCCCATGTTGAAGAGATGTTTAAAAAAGAAGGGGAGAATGTTGAAACCGGCGATGTCATTGCAACGGCAGGGGACACAGGATCAATCAAGGGGCTGTGCCTCCATTTTGAAGTCCGTCACCATGGAAAGCCGGTGGATCCCATGAAATGGTTGCGAAAAGGAGCGTAAAATGGAAGTCAGATCCCGTAAGATCATCAGATCCGGGTATGGTGCGGCAATGGCTCTCTTTATCCTGATACTGGCGGCAGGATGGACCCGCCCGCTGTCCGCGGATGATAAGACATATACCTCTTTGAAGATGTTTACAGATGTTCTGGAAGAGCTTGAGAAGAATTATGTGGACGATGTCAATGCCGAAGATTTGATTCACAATGCCATCAAAGGCATGGTGGGAAATCTTGATCCGCATTCAAGTTTTATGCCTCCCGAGGCCTTTGAAGATCTCCAGGACGACACCAAGGGGGAATTTTCAGGTATCGGCATCGTCATCACCATGAAGGACGGCATATTGACCGTTGTCTCTCCCATTGAAGGAACCCCCGCGTATAAGGCAGGGGTTCAGGCCGGTGACATCATCATCCGGATTGACGAAAAATCCACAAAGGACATGGAACTCTGGGAAGCGGTAAACATGATGCGGGGTCCCCAGAATAAGCCCGTACATATCACGGTGATCAGAGAAGGAGAGCCGGAATCCATTGATTTTGCCATCAACCGGGATCTGATCCCCATGGAAAGCGTAAGAAGCGCGACCCTGAAACCCGGATTCGGATACCTCAGGATTACCAATTTCAGGATGAATACCCTGGATGATATCAAGACCCATCTGGGGCGGATAGAAGCAGAAAATAAAGATTTGAAGGGCCTTGTCATGGATTTGAGAGATAATCCCGGCGGTCTTCTGGACCAGGCGGTAAAAATATCAGACCTTTTCCTTTCCAAAGGGGACATTGTTTCCATAAAAGGAAAACAGGAAAGCAATTCCCAGGTGTTCAGAGCTTCGGAAGGAAAGGAGGATCGGAAATACCCCGTGGTCATCCTCATCAACGGAGGATCCGCGTCTGCCTCTGAAATCGTGGCCGGCGCCTTGCAGGACCACTCCAGGGCCTTGATCCTTGGCACAACATCCTTTGGCAAAGGGTCTGTGCAGACGGTCCGGCCTTTAAAAGACGGGTACGGGATTAAATATACCATCGCACGGTATTTTACGCCCAATGGAAGATCCATCCAGGCCAAAGGCATAGCGCCTGATATTGAGGTGGAATATGAAATCCTTGAGGAAAAAGAAAAAAAGCCGGCTGCCTTTGACCGGATGGTCAAGGAAAAAGATCTGAAAAACAGTCTGAAGCCTGAACAGGCGCCGGCATCGGATAAGGCAAAGCCCCAGCCTAAAAAAAATCCAAGACTTTCTGATACGGATCAGCTTCTGCATGATGCACAGGTTAAAAGAGCCCTTGATATTCTGATCAGCTATGGAGTCTTCAGCAATTTAAATGGCAGCTAAGAGGAATATCCCTAAAAAAAGCCGGCGCCCGGAAAACAAACCCGGGCCTCACAAAAACAAAAACCAGCCGTTGTGAAGGAATTGAAAAAAATTCTGGTGGGGCTCGCTGTTCTAATTTCCGTATGCCTCACCGCGGCAATGATTGCAGACCTGTTTTTTCACCCGGACCGTCCCGAAAAAAAACAGACGGTTCAAAAGCCTGTGTCTCCTTCTCCCATCAAGCCCGTTGAGGAAGGGATTTCCGAGCCCAAAGACATAAGACAGGCCGAAGGGTTAAAGGAAAAACCGGCTCCGGACAAACCTGCACCGGACAAATCCGCACCGGATAAGCTCGCAGAGGATAAACCCATCAAATATGAAGTGTTTGAAGGGGTTGACCAGACCGTTGTGGAAAAGCCGCCCCCAAAGGTCAAGCCCCTGGTTCCCAGGATAGCGATTATCATTGATGATATCGGATATGATAAAAAGATCGCCCTGGAACTCAGTGAGCTGGATTCAAATCTTACGTTTTCCGTCCTGCCTTTTTCCCCCCATGGCAGGAACATCAGCGAGGACCTGCATTCAAAAGGGTCTGAGATCATGCTCCATCTGCCCATGGAGCCGGTGGACCACCCCCACGTTGACCCCGGGCCCGGCGCGATATTGTCTGCCATGCCGCCGGATGACCTTCTGGAGCAACTCAAAAAAACATCAGGGATGTGCCCTATATCGTCGGGGTCAACAATCATATGGGATCGGAATTGACAACCCATGCGGACCAGATGAACCAGATCTTTACCATCCTCAAAAAAGAAAACCTGTTTTTTATTGATTCCAGGACTTCTTTGAAATCCCAGGGGCAGGCATCGGCAAGGCTCTTGAAGCTTAAATTTGCCCACAGGGATGTTTTCCTGGACAACCGTCAGGAGACTGAATACATTGCCGGACAATTAAGAGAACTCGTCGGGACGGCCAAAAAAAACGGTTCGGCCATTGGCATCGGCCATCCTTATAAAGCGACCCTCCTGGCCCTTTCAAAAGAATTGCCAAAGCTGAAAGACAAGGTGGAAATTGTCCGTGCAAGTGAATTGACGGCTATTCCGGAATAATTATTTTTCAGCCTCATCCATTTTGGCCAGCTCCTTTAGTATTCCCAATGGGGACTGGCCCACTGCCAAAGCCTGGATCTGTCTGATCCGGATTTCATCGTGTTCAAATTTCTTTCTCAGCCTTGTTTCATAGGCTTCTTTGATGGCTTCAACCAGCTTGTCAAAGTCGCAGGGTTTTTCCAGTACCTTAAATGCGCCGAGCTTTGTGCAGGTGACCGCAGTTTCAATGGTGGCATGGCCCGAGAGGATCAGAACTTCCAGGTATCTGTGGTTCTTTTTCAATATTTCCAGGACCTTTACCCCGTCGATCCCCGGCATTTGAAGATCGATGACCGCCACGTCAAACCGGCCTTTTTGGGCTGCCTCGATGGCTTCTTCGCCATTGGTTGCCGAGGTGATGTCAAAAAATTTTAATTTCAAGCGCTCGGTAATGGTATGCAGGAATTTTACCTCGTCATCAACCATGAGCAGATGGATTTTTTCTGTTCCTTCCATGATTTCCTCCTTTATCTGAATTTTATTATTAGGGTTCTTTATGCATGAAAATTAGATGCTTTTTTCAATTTGTTTTATTCTGTCGCAAGTGTAGGGGATGAATATATTAAGCTCATAAAACGAGTGGTTCTGTTTGAATTCTATCCCCAGCGCATCTGCTGTTTTCCTCATTTTTTCATCGGGGAATTTTTCAGCAGGCATTTGGGCGGAGCTGAAAAACGTCAGGAGGATGCCCTTGTCATTTTCCGTGGACAGGTGGACACGGATTTCACCTGCCGGTCCCGCGGACTCATAGGCAAAACACAGGATCTGATAGATGAGATTCTGAAGAAGAAACGGACAGGTCGTTATGGGTTTGACCTCGTTACTCTTGTTTTCAATGCGGACATGGCTGGCGTAGCTCAAAAACCCGGATAGCCCCGCCATCAGCTCCAGAGTATCCACGAGGTCGATTTCTGTGACCGGTACATCCACACTATGGGAAAACCGGTTCATTTGCTTGATGGTTGTAAATCCGCGTTGAATCTCTTCGGCAATGCTGTTGCTGCAATTTTCAAGCAGGGAAAGTTTCAGTTCCTTGCCCTGCTTGGCCAGCGCTGTTAAATCGTTTAAAAAACCCGCGGTTTCAGAGATGATGGCAAGGATGTTTTTCAATTCGTGGGAAATGCTGGCATTGACTTTTCCGAAGAATTTAAGGCCTTCGGTATTCATATCATTCTGGGTGTCATTCATGGGATCCTCCCGTTGGGTTGTGGTATTCAAATTATCCGGCCTGGGTCAGGTCCTCTATGGTTTCAATCAGAAATTCAATATCCAGGGGTTTGGAAAGATAAATGTCTCTTTCGGACTCACCCTCTTCCGCTTTTTCAACAGCGCCGTGACCGGTGACAAAATAAATTTCAGATCCGGATGAAGAGAGCCGAGTTTTCTTTTCAACTGGATGCCGCTGATGCCCGGCATTTTAATATCAAGCACGGCCACATCATACTTTTTGTTTCCCGCTTTTTCGAGGGCCTCTTCTCCGGTATAGGCCACATCGGCTTCTATGCCCCTTAGGGCCATCCTTTTGGCCAGCATGGTAACAAATTTTTGCTCATCATCCACAAGGAGAATCTTCATGCTATCCTTCCTTCTTTAATTTTTACGGGCAGAACAATTGTAAATGAGGTCCCAACCCCTTCCGTGCTTTGAACCGATATCCGTCCCCCCAGCTTTTTGACAAGGCTGTAAGTGATGGAGAGCCCCAGCCCTGTCCCTGACCTGTCTTTTTTTGTGCTGAAAAGGGTTCATGTATTTTTTCAGGTTTCTTCAGGAATACCGCATCCGGTATCATGAATCACCAATTCAACGGTATGGGCATCCCTCTCAGCCGCGAGAATATCCAGGCAGCTTCCCTCTTCGACCGCCTGGAAAGCATTGTTGATCAGGTTGACAAGCACTTGCTGAAGCTTGCTGCTGTCGGTTTCCAGTTCCGGAAACGGGTCGGGAATGGATACGGTCACATGGATACGCCGGTATTCCGCTTCTTTTTTATGAAAACTCAAAACCTGGGATATCAGTTTCTGCAAATTAACTTTTTTGATTTTCACGTCAAACTGCCGCACAAAGCCGAGAAGCTGACGGGTGATGGTCCCGCACCGGTCCACGGCATCAAGGATGGAATCAATATATTCAATGATCTCCTCATCGTTCCGGACCTGATCCTGAAAGCTGAAGAGATCCTTTATATAGCCGGCCGTCTGGTTGATCACGGCAAGGGGATTGTTGATTTCATGGGCAACGCCTGCGGCCAGTTGACCGATGGAGGCCAGTTGCTGGCTTTGCTCCATCTGCATCATGGTTTCAGCCTTTGCCTTGTCTGCGCGGTAAAGCCGGTTGACCATAAATGTCGAGGCAAAGTTGATCACGATGAGGATGGTAACGACGCTGGCACCCATGATCCAGTTGAATTTAAAGGTCATATCCTGCCAGAACTTCAGCATACCGGCCTTTTCTTTCATCACCATGAGGATAAACGGGGTAGCGGTCGTGTCCCGGGAGATGAATGAATATCCCGAGACCACCGGCTTTTTGTCAATGAAAAGTTCTTTTACCTCTGTTTCGCCGGAGCCGGCGGCAAAGGATAGGCCGGTCCGGGTAAAAATAGCGCCATAGTGCATGGACGGGGTTTGCAGGATGCCCTCATGATTGACAAGGAAGATATCCGCATAATCTCCTGTCTTATAGGAGGACAGGGTTTGCATCAGACGCTCCGTGTCCAGGGTGGCCCTCAGGATAAAAAGGCTGCCGTCCGGTTTGGCGGACCGCACGGTGATGATAATATGGGGGACCCCTCTGTATCCGGTAAAGACCTCGCTGATATAATTCATTTTTTGAAGGCTCTGCTCAAACCAGGTCTGATTTTTATAATTTTTCCCTTCAAGATTAAAGGGCCCGGCATAGGCCACCTGGTTCCCGCCGGCATCCAGCACACTGAGATCGGTAACCCCTCCGAACCCGAGCTTCAGGTTTTTTAAGATTTCTGCAAGCCGGGTATTGTCTGCCAGTTGCTCATATCCATTTTCATTGACGGTAAAGGTCAGTGCATTCAGGCGTTCTTCCATGAAAAAGGTGACAGCGCTTTTTGCTGCCGCCGTCAATTGTTTGGTCCGGTGATTTAAATCCGAATCCACGGAGGTCTCGATCAACTGATAATAGATAAGGGTGGCGATCCCGATGGGGGCCAGGGCTGTTAAAGCCAATACGGAAATGCTCACGAACCAGAGATACCGGTAGTTTGTAAAGGTAAAAAAGGAATCCATGTGGACATCCTTTCTGTGCTTATGAAACTCGGGGAGGATATTTTTTATAAAATCCGGTAAAGTTTTCAACATACAGACGTCTCTCTGATTTGTTCCAGAATATTCATCAGTTCATCTATATTCAGCGGTTTATGGATGAACCGGTAAGCCCCCAGTCTTTCGCACTCCCGCCGGTCTTTTTCAGTGCCGTGCCCTGTCAGAACAATCACCGGCACGGCCGGGCTGATATTTTTTATACCGGTCAATACTTCAGTACCGTACAGGTCCGGCAACCTCAGGTCAAGCAGAATCAGGGAAACCCGGCCGGCATGTTCCCTGACCCACTGAAGGGCTGATTTCCCGTCATAGCATACGGCATTGCTGCATCCGCGAAGCTCTATCCGTTTGGCCAGCATGTCGGCAAATTTTATTTCGTCGTCAATGATTAATATGTCGATATGTTGCATGATGAAATCTTTTTAATTGACTGTTTAAAAAAAATACCTTATAGACCATTTATAACGAGTTCGGTTTCATTTGTAAACAATTATTTTAGGAGATCGATTAAATGTTAAACAATTTTTTTAATACCATGAACCGCTTGGTTCTCTCATCCCTTGTTCTTGTGCTGAGCAGTCCGGCGGGCGCCTTTGCTGCAGACCAGGCCGCCATGGGCGGAGGAGATAAACCCTGGTGGTTCTGGCCTCTTATTTTGTTTGTATTTTGTTTTGTCCTGGGGGTATTGGCCGTCATGGCCGGTGTCGGGGGCGCGGTCCTGTATGTGCCGCTGGTCAGCGGTTTTTTCCCCTTCCATATTGATTTTGTCAGGGGGGTGGGCCTGATGGTGGCCCTGGCCGGCGCCCTGGCGGCCGGGCCGGGCCTGTTGCGCCGGAACCTGGCCAATCTCCGCCTGGCCTTGCCCGTTGCCTTGATTGCGTCGGCCTTTTCCATTGTCGGGGCAGTCATCGGGCTGCGCCTGTCCGCGTTGGACCCGAATATTATCCAGACCTGCCTGGGTGCGACCATTGTGGGTATTGCCGCCCTTCTGGTGTTTTCAAAAAATTCTGAAAAACCCGTCGTGACAAAACAGGATGCCATCGGTCTGGCCCTCGGGTTAAACGGGCTTTACTGGGATGAAGGCGCAAGGGAAAGTGTTGAATGGAAAACCCACAGGACCCTCTTGGGGCTGTCCATGTTCATCCTCATCGGGCTTCTGGCCGGGATGTTCGGCCTGGGCGCGGGGTGGGCTAATGTCCCGGTGTTAAATCTCATGATGGGAGTTCCCCTGAAAGTTTCGGTGGCCACCAGCAAATTCCTTCTTTCCATTACCGACACCTCCGCGGCCTGGATTTATATGAACCAGGGCTGTGTCATTCCCCTCATCGGAATCCCGTCCATTGTCGGCCTTATGTTCGGGTCCCTTCTGGGTGTGAAAATCCTGGCGGTGGCCAAGCCGAAGATCATTCGCTACATGGTCATTATCATGCTGCTTTTTTCAGGGTTAAAGGCCTTGGACAAAGGGTTGGGCCTCGGGCTTTTGGGGTGATTCAATCATGAATTTACAGAAATTATATTCAGGAGTACAGTAATAATATGAATGAACAGGAAAAGTTGGCTCGACGAGCCTCAAAGGAACAGATCATTTATGCCAATATCCTGGTGGTCGGGGTATGGACCGGTATCGCCATCATGGGGATCACTTATTTTCTTTATCTTTCAGGCATCATGCCCCCCCATGTGGACATGCATACCATTACGACGCTGTGGGACAAAGGGGTAAAAGAATATCTGGAACTGACCCATTCCCCCCACGGATGGGGATGGGTGGCCTTGCTGTCAAAAGGTGATTTTCTAAATTATATAGGCTTTGTATTGCTGGCCGTGATGACCATTATCTGCTATCTGGTGCTGGTAAAAGGGTTTATTGCAAAAAAAGACTGGCTTTATTCCGGGATCGCCATCCTGGAAATTTTGGTCCTGTCCCTTGCCGCTTCAGGCTTGTTTGGAAGCGGCGGCCATTGAGCACCATTGGCATTTTGGTAATTTTTAGCCCGTATACCCTTAGATAGGGCAATTTGAAAGGTGAATCATGAAAAAAGAAAAATTAACGATATTGCTGGTAGATGACAATGAGAAATTTCTGAATTCCATGGCCGAAAGGGCAAGGATGAGAGATTACACGGTGTTGACCGCAACCAATGGTGAACAGGCCCTGGAGATTGCTTCCAAACAAACAGTGCATATTGCCGTCGTAGATCAGCAGATGCCCGGCATGGAAGGGCTGGTGGTGATCACCAGGCTCAAGGCGCTCTTACCGGATATTAAGACCCTCCTTCTGACGGGCCATGGGGATGAAAAGCTGAAAGAAGCAACGGAAGCCCTGAATTCCGCCTATTTTGATAAGGAAAACATTTCCGGGTTCTGGGACTTTCTGGCCAACCTGTCACTGGGAAATATTAATATTCTGCTGGTGGATGATAACCCGAAATTTCTTAAAACCCTGTCCGACCGGATTAAATTAAAAGGGCATGACCCGCTGACGGCTTTGAACGGAAAGCAGGCCCTTGAAATCATGAAAAGCACCAGGGTTCATCTGGCCATCGTGGACCAGCGGATGCCGGATATGGATGGCCTGGAAGTCATTACCCAGTTAAAAAAGATTGATCCTTCCATCAAGACCATGTTATTGACGGGCCATGGGGATGAAAAACTCAAAGAGGCAACGGAAGCCCTGAATTCAGCCTATTTTGAAAAAGAGGACATGGGCAGTTTCTGGGGGTTTTTCAGAAAGATCCTCAAAAATCTTGAAACCTCCATGGCCGCAGCCGGCATGGCTGAAGACGGGGATCAGAAAGATGCCATGGAAATAGAAGACCCGAGAAAAAAAGAATAGATCGTGAACCGGATAAAAAAAAATACTACTGGTGGATGACGAGGAAAGGTTGCTCAATTCAATGGCCCAGCGGCTTACGCTGCTGGGCTTTGAAGCCATAAAGGCGCCTTCCGGCACAACAGCCATTGAAATCGCTTCGAAAACAAAGGTTGACCTGGCCATTGTCGATCTGAAAATGCCGGATATGGATGGCCTGACCACCATCACCCGGCTCAAGCAGATGAGCCCGGATCTGAAAACCGTCCTTTTGACCGGTTATGGAAGTGAGAAAACACGGCAGAAGACTGAAATCCTCGGCTCGGATTATTTTGAAAAAGATTCCATGGGTGAACTCTGGGATCTGATCCGGCGATTGAGCTCCCAAAGCACGGACCAGCCGGTTTCAAAGGGGTTTGTGGATTCCATCGGCCGGAGTTTCGGCGATTTGCCTAAGATTATCGGGGAAACTCCGGGAATGCAGCGGCTGCGCAAGGAGATTGAGCGCTTGTCCGGTCTTGACTGTACCATTATACTCAAGGGAGAAGAGGGGACGGGAAAAGAACTGGTCGCCAGGGCCATCCATAAGCTGAGCCACCGAAAGGATCAAAGGTTTCTGGCATTCAATTGCGGCTGCTTCAGCAATGATTTTAATTTTACCGAGCTTTTGGGGTCCCTTGAGGAACCGGGCGGCGCCATCGGCTCGAAAGACCAGGGATTAAGAGATATCCGGTTTATCGGGACCATTCTCCTGGATCATTTTGACACCATGCCGGAGCAGACCCAGTCCGACATGATCAAACTGCTGGATAAAACCGGTTCAACCCGGTCCCAGGATTCCGGAGGGGAGAGGGAGATCCGTTTTATTGTGGCCACCCACCAGGATCTCAAGTCAAGGGTTGAAGAGAAAAAATTCAACAGGGAACTGTATCACCGGCTCAACGCCATATCCATATCCGTCCCCCCCCTGAGAGAGCGGCGGGATGATATTTTTCCGTTGTGCAGTTATTTTTTAACTCAGTTGAATAAAGAATTCGAAAAAAACATAGAATCCATTTCAGATGAGGTGAATTCCGTTTTTATGGAGTATTCCTTTCCCGGCAATGTCCGGGAACTCCGTCACATCATTGAAAGGGCCGTCATCCTGGCGGATACCACCACCATCGAACTGACGCACCTTCCGGATCGCCTGAGAAAAAACAACCCGGTTTATCCCTCACCAACAAAATCTCAAGCATTTACCACCATTGATGAAATGGAAAGAGCCCATATTCTCAGGGCCATTGAGATCACCCAGGGCAACCGGTCCAAGGCGGCCGAAATTTTAGGCATCAGCCGGGCCGCCTTATGGAGAAAGCTCAAGATGTTCAGCGCTGAAGAATAAGGTCCCTGTTTTTCCCTTATTCTCCTGTCAGGTCCTGAGAATGAAAAGCGCTTCAGATATCGGAATCCTGTCCTTAAAAGGCGGATCTGCCTCAAGGGAATCGACGAACTGCCGGTTTATAACGGCAAGCAGGGTGTTTAAATGTTCGATATCGAGCATGGTCTCCTTTGGAAAGGAAGCCATGCCGGTAAAATTTTCCGGACAGAAATCAATCCGGATTCCCCCTTCTTTTTTCATATAGAGGGGATATCCATGGGTCCGGCAGATGATGGGGCGGGCCGGATACAGGACACATTCCCTGTCGATCAGAAGGGGACAGGTTCCCTTTTCTGCTTTAAGGGTTACCTTGGCCTTCATGTCTTGGGTCCCGCGGGCAAAGGCCAGGGATAATGAAAGGGCCTCAACCGGGAAAAGGGTCAGCAACGTGCAGCAGCGATCGCATCCTTTTTGCAGGCAATCCGGTCCGGGAAGGCTTTTTTGACGGCATCAATATGGCTGTCCACCCTTTGAACAAGCTTCTGATAATTTTCTAAAAGCGGGATGATCTGATCCGGGTTCATTTTTCATTCCGTTCTGCTGTCAGAGCCCCACGGGTTTCCAGACACCGGCCTCACACCATATCCGTGAAAACCGGGCGCCCGGGGGCAGGATTTTTTTTGCAATCCGGACATATCGACTTTTTCACCCGAACCCCACAAGGGATCCCAGGGCTCCAGAATAAGCGGCCCGTCCGGGGACGGAACAAGGCAGGGGGAAATGGGATCTCCCCAGGTCCGGGTCCGGATCACCTGTTGGAGTTCTCTAAAGCTTTTGTATGCCGAAAGCCCGGTCAGGGTTACAACCGTTGGCGGGCTCAGGGGAAGGCTGAGTTCCAGGTTCTGTTCCAGGGCCTTTTGGGGAGTCAGCCAGATTCCCTGATGGGTTTCCGTGTCATCGGGGATGCAGGTCTGGCCCTGGGGCATGGATACGATGAAGAACCGGGTATCAAACCGCTTTTTCATGAGCGCCGGCGTAATCCAGTGGGACCATGGGGCAAGACTTGAGAGGGACAGCGTCCATTTCTCCGCCATGATTTTCACCCTGAACCAGGATTTTGGCAGATCCTTGTTCAGCCGGAAAGCGCAGATCTGATCCAGATCCGTTTTTGCCCTGTTCTCCGTCAAGGCAATAAGGACCCCGGCTTCCTCAAGGGTTTCCCGGATGGCGGCAATGCTGAAGGAAAGGACATCCTCACCGGAAAAGCCGGTTCCGCCGAGCTGCTGCTCCATGGCCGCCGGGTCCAGGTCCACATAAGGGGCCCAGGATTCAAGGCCCTTGTCTTCCGGGTCCACCACCCCGCCGGGAAAGACATAGAGCCCGTCCATGAAGCCTGAAGCATTGCTTCTCCGTAACAGATAAACTTCAAAGGCCAAGTTTTTTTCTCGGACAAGGATTACTGTGGAGGCCTGCCGTAACGGGGGTGGGGGATGTGTGTCCATTCTTTTTCCTGAAACCGGGTTGAATTAAATTGTTTTTCCAGTATAAAGGCCTTTGTCGGGCGCTGTCAATAATTAACCCCCGGCCAGGGATTTCCCCGGAACACGGATCAGGTCAGGAAATATGGACCTGAATTTTTTTTGGCCCGGCTTGACAACCCGGATGGTTTGTGAGTAAGTATTACTTACCTTATGGGTAAACGGCTTTGCAAAGGTTGCGACAATGGTCAAGGACACTGCAGAATGAAGCACAAAGGAAAAACCAACCCCCCCGGCAGGATAAAAATCATGACAGCCTTTTCTCTTCTTATGGCGGAAAAGGATTTTCATTCCATTACAACGGCCGAGATTGCAAGGAATGCCGAGGTCACCGAAGGGCTGATTTACAAGTATTTCAGAGACAAAAAAGATTTATTGTACCAGGTATTGGATGAGCATTTTTTCGAATTTCAGGCCAAGATCGAAAACCGGATCGCCAATGAAAAAACCTGTGTTGAGCAGCTTGAAGTGATCATTTTTTCGAGCCTCGAGAGCTATGCCGCCAACCGGATCTTTTCAAAAATTCTTTTGCTGGAAGTCCGGAATTCCCTGGATTTTTTTGAGTCCTGCGCCTATGAAAGGGTCCGCAAATACACGAGGACCATCCTGAATATCATTGAAAAAGGCATAGATACAGGAGAACTGAAGCCGGAAACCGATTCTTATATATTGCGGAAAGTCATCCTGGGAGCCATCGAGCATGCCTGCCTCGGGGAGATTATTTTCGGCAGGCAACTGGATATTGATGAGGTTTCAACCGGGATTGCAAATATTGTATTTAATGGAGCAAAGGCATAAATGAACCAGGCAGATATAGAAAAACAGATCAGGCAGGGGGTATCATCTTCTTCACAATCGCTGACGGAAGATCAGGCCAAAACCATATTCAAAGCCTTCAAGATCCCGGTGGTGGATGAAAAACGGGAAACAGGGATAGAAGGGGTATTGGAGGCCTGTCAAAAGACAGGATTTCCGGTTGTTCTGAAAGGCATCGGCAATACCATCCTTCATAAAACGGAAAAAGGCCTTGTCCGGGTGGGATTGAACAGCGGGGATGAGGTTCGAAGGGCTGTGATGGAGATGCAGGCGTCGGCCGGAAAATCCCTTGAAGCCTTTCTTATCCAACCCCTGATTCAGGGGAAAAGGGAGTTCATGGCCGGCATGTTCCGGGACCCCCAGTTTGGTCCTGTGATCCTGTTCGGCCTGGGCGGCATCCTGACCGAGGCCTTAAAGGATATTGTCCTGAGAATTGCACCCCTCACGGATGCGGACATGGAAGACATGTTTGATCAATTATCCTCAAAGGCGCTCCTCACCGGGTTCCGGGGTGAGGCGCCCATTGACAAAGCGGCCCTTAAAATCATTCTCAGGGGGGTGTCCGATATGGCCCTTGCCCATCCGGACATCCGGGAAATCGATATCAATCCGCTCATCATCCGGCCCGACGGATCTCCGGTGGCCGTGGACGGGCTCATCGTGCTTGAAAAAGCTCAAAACGAGGAGAAAAAACCGGCCGATATTGATTTGGCCGTTTTGGGGTCCTGTTATTATCCAAGGTCTGTAGCCTTTATCGGGGCCTCGGCCACGCCCGGGAAATGGGGCCATATGCTTTTGACCAATACCCTGTCCAGAAATTACCAGGGAAAGGTCTATCTGGTCAACCCCAGGGGCGGAACCATTGCCGGGCGGCATGTGTATACCTCCGTCTCGGAGATAAAAGATCCGGTGGATCTTGCCGTTGTCACCATCCCTGCCGAACAGGTGATGGATCTTCTGCCGGAATTAAAGCGGAAAAAGGTTAAGGGAATGCTCCTGATCACCTCCGGGTTCAAGGAGGTGGGGGAGCAGGGTGCGGCCCTGGAGAAAAGAATTACGGCCGCGGCAGGGGAGGCCGGGATCCTGATTCTTGGGCCCAATACCATGGGCATCTGCAATCCCCATATTGATTTTTATTGCTGCGCGGCCCATGCCTATCCAAAGCCGGGTTCCACGACCCTGGTCTGCCAGTCGGGGAATATGGGGACCCAGCTTTTGGCCTTTGCAGAGCAGCAGGATATCGGCATCCGGGCCTTTTCCGGCTCGGGAAACGAAGCCATGGTCACCATTGAAGATTATATGGAGGCCTTTGAGGTGGATGAGCTGACCGGTACCGTGGTTCTCTATGTGGAGAGCGTAAAGGACGGGTCCCGGTTTTTGAAAAGTGCGATGCGGGTTTCCCGCAAGAAACCCATTGTTGTCCTCAAGGGCGGCAGAACCCGAAAAGGAGGGAAGGCGGCTTCCAGCCATACCGGGGCCATGGCCTCGGATTCAAGGGTGTTTGACGCGGCTGCCGGCAGGCCGGCATCATCCAGGTCAACCAGCCCATGGAATTGCTGGATCTTTCCGCAGTATTTTCATCCCTACCCCTGCCCAGGGGAACCGGGTGGCCATCATGACTCTCGGGGGGCGGCTGGGGAGTCATCACCACGGACCTTTGTGCGGAAACGGCCTGGATGTTCCGT
>JAAUSZ010000102.1 GCA_012031875.1 Desulfobacula sp. | reverse complement strand
CCGATGAAAAGAATTCAACGGCCGCGGGTCTTTTTTTCAGTCAATAAGGCCTTGCCGCAGGAGTCTGACACAAAGCCAAAGGACCTGAATAGGGCGTTTGAACTGATTGCCGGCCAAAAGAAAAGCAGCGAGGCGGAATCCGGGAGTTTTCAGAAGGAAGCGGGAGGGGTTTTGAAACAGTTAAGGCCTGAAATTTCAAAACGAATTGACTCGTTGCAGGTTTCAGGTACGGAAGCAAAGCTGCCGGATATGCAATCCGGAACAGAGGGGGTGAAGGCAAAACCCGGCTTAAAAGACCTGCCGGCCTATGTGACCCACCAGGTGAGCAAAAGCCTTGTCAGGGCCATAAATCAGGGTGAAAGTGTTTTGAAGCTTCAGTTGAAACCCCCGGAGCTGGGGCGGTTGGTGATGACCATAGAGAATACCGGCAATAATATGAAAGTGAGTATCATCACCGACAACCAGGCCGCCAAAGAGATTCTGGTTTCCAATATAAACGATATCAGAACCGCGCTTTCAAATTCCGGTGTGACCCTTGAACGGTTTGATGTGGATATGAACAGCAATTTTCAGCAATCCATGGCCGATGCAAGGGATCAGGCAGGGAAGCGCCGGCAGAGAAAGGAAAACACGGCAACTGATCCGATAACAGCAATAGGCATGGATGATTCCACCGGGGTCCTTGATTCTTTGAATCCGGCGGGATCACTTCACTATGTGGCATAAAGGAAAATCATCATGACGATTTCATCTACGGGAAACAGTTCGCTGGATAGGATCACAAGCTCCTATCAATCCGGCGATACGGAGAAAACAAGCAAGGAAGACGCCCTGGGCCGGGATGCATTTTTAACCATGCTGGTGGCCCAGCTTCAGAACCAGGACCCGCTGAACCCCATGGACGGAACGGATTTTTCCGCTCAACTGGCCCAGTTTTCCCAGCTTGAGCAATTGATCAATCTGAACGATTCCATGGACAGCCTGGCCGCCTCATTTAGTGAAAATTCAGAAGGGGATGCCGTATCCTATATCGGGAAACAGGTCACGGGCAACGTGGACATCATGACCGTGGATGAGGGAACCGTCTCGGGCGGATTCTATAATCTGTCAAAGGCAGCGGATGTCATGATCTCCATTGCCGATGCCGACGGAAAAACCATCAAGACCCTTTACCCGGGCCAGCAGACCACGGGTTCCCGCCTGATTTCCTGGGATGGGACGGACAACAACGGTGATGCGGTTGAGGACGGGAACTATACCTATACCGTCATGGCCAACAGTGGTTCCGGTTTTACCGAAGTGCCCTCCAGCATCACCGGGACGGTGAGCGGGGTCGCCTATAACAACGGCAAAGCCTATCTGGTGGTCCAGGGCATCCTTCTTGATCTTGAGTCGGTGACGGCGGTTTCGAATATTACCGCCTCCAGCGGGTCGGAATCTGCATTAAGCTACCTGGGAAAAACCGTGACCTCCGCCTCCCCCATTATCCTTGTGGAAGATGGTGATGTCTCAGGCAAAGAACTGACCTTTGACCTGGATGAACAGAACGAGGTTACGATTAAAATCTACGATGCCTATGATGAGCTGGTCAAGACCATTGCCCTGTCGGCCGAGGATACTGCCTCCGGGGAAAACAAGGTAGAATGGAACGGGTATTCCGATTCCGGCAACAAGGCCGAGGACGGGCTCTATTATTATACGGTTAAGGCGGATTCAAGCTATGCAAAGACCCCTGTGTCCGAAGAGGTCTCAGGCATTAAATATGTCAACGGAACCCAGTATCTGGTCATGAAGGACAGCGGGCGGCTGGTTTCCCTGTCCAACATTACCGGGGTCAATTAGGAGAGCATTGTCTGTTTGTAAAGGGCTGTCAGTGTCGCGTTTAAATTATTAAGAGAGGGATTATGTCTTTATCAAGTTCACTTTTTACAGGTACCAGCGGGTTGAAGAATATGGGAAACGCCCTGCAGGTGGTGGGTAACAATATTTCCAATTTGAATACCATCGGATTTAAGAAGGGAAGGGCGACCTTTGCCGATACCCTGTATGAGAATGTGGCCACCCAGGCCGGCACGGCCCAGATGGGCCGGGGCATGGCCGTGGGGGATGTGTCCCAGAATTTCGGTCAGGGCTCCTTTGAATCCACGGGCAATACAACAGACCTCTCCATAGGCGGCGACGGATTCTTTATCATGCGCCAGTCCAATTCCGACAATATGTTTTATACCCGGGCCGGGAATTTCTATTTTAATAAATCCGGAGAGCTGGTAAACCCGGAAGGCTATGTGGTCCAGGGCTGGAACCTGGATGAAGAAACCGGGGAGGATGTGGGCTCCATCACGGACCTGGTGCTGGCGGAATTTACCAGCCCGCCCAAAAAGACCGAAACCGTCACCGCCATCACCAACCTGGATGCCGATGCGTTATCCAAGGCCGTTGTTCTTTCCAATTTATGGGATTCCGGTGACACCCCCTATATCGCTTCGGGAAACTATGAATACCAGACCGTTATCAAGGCCTATGATTCCCTTGGCTCCACCCATGATATCACCATCACCTATGATAAAAAATCCGGGACGGAATGGGAATATATGGTGACCATGAACCCGGATGAAGACAACCGGAACCTGGTCCAGAATACCGATTCCAAGGGCCTCCTGGCCCGGGGGACCATCAAGTTTTCCCAGAGTTCCGGGGACATCCTGGACTTTACCATGAGTGAATTCACCGGCCGCCTTGGAAATTTCAAGGCCAACGGAGTCAATACGGTTGAGAATGTTGATTATGAAATTGCCGACTATGATGCCCTGCCCCTGGACGGCTACGGATTCAGCCTTGAATATGACGGCGCTGCCTGGTCTTTCACCGATCTGAACAATGATGGCCTCATCACCGCCATTGACCTGCCGGTCAATTACGGCAACGCCAAAATCGTTTACTCCGATAGCCAGAACATCTATCTGACCCTGAGCCCGGAGGATGCGGCCGATGTGGAGCCGGACCTGAGAATCAAACTGGCCCAGCCGGCCGTGGCCACGGACAATATTGGTTTTGATATCAATAATCAAAACGGCCTTCATATCCAGGGCATTGAAGGATTGACCTATTTCGGTGATGCCGCCAACGACAATACCACCCTTGAAATTAATGCCCCGGGCGTGATGACCAAGGATTCCTCGGACCTGAGCATTATCTGGAACCCTGTGGCGGAACGGTGGTACTGGAGCAACCCGGCCTCGGCCTATTCGGCCGGCACCCTGGTGACAGGGGTTTCCACCAATGATCCCGCCAATGTCGATACGAATGCCGTGAATTTCACCTATGCCAATGTTGAGGACATGACCATGGTGGCGGCCGATATCAGCCTCATCTATGATGCCCGGCTCAATGGCGGCGCCGGCGGCTGGGACTGGAATATGCCCTTGAAGGATGATGATTTTGTCTATGGTCCTGACCCCTTTACCTTCGATCCGGCCAATAACCCGACCTTGAGCATCGTCTCCGCTTCTTCCGGTGAAGGTGAAGGGGCCATGGCCACTGCCGATGCAACCGGTGTGGCAACCTCTGTGACTCTTTCCTGGGATGGTACCTCTTGGGCTGCCAGCGCCGGCGGCGGCACCACCGGCCTGGCCATTGACACGGCACTCAGTTCCAATACCCAGGTCCAGCTCCAGATCTGGGAGACCACCAATACGGCCAGCACCAGCGTGATCCTGTACTCTTTCGGCTCAGCCCTGTCAACGGCGGCCGGGCAGAGTATTGTCTTTCAGATCGACCCGTCGCCCCCCCCTGGAATATCCCAATGCCGTTCTCTCCACCACCGGGTCCTTTGCCACGGGCATTGCCATTGATTTTGACGCCGACCAGACCAATGATATTGAATTCAACGTCACGGCCGGCGGCGGCGCCATCGGCGCCAACGACAGTTTCAGATTTACCACCGACCCCAACAGGATACCCATAGAATATCCCGATGCCACATTGAAAGGGGATGAGACCGAAGCCGTCATCGACCTTGACGGGTCCGGCAATGAATCCGACAAGCGGGACATCGTGTTTTCCTTTACCGATCCCCTGAAACACGGCGCCAGCACCGATCCTTTCACTGACCGCAGCGTCATTTCCTTTGACATCAAGGGGTCCACCGCGTGGACGGAAATCACCAAGGATGAAATTAAGAAGACCGGGTATTATGAGTTTACGGTGGATTTTCTGGGCGGGGAATTCGGGAGCACGGAAACCGATATCGCACTGAATATCGGCACCAAATATGACGGCATCAATTTTGTCAATGATTCCCTGTCCACCACCCAGTACGCCAAATCCTCCTCCACCATTTTCCAGGATGCCGACGGGTATGCGGCCGGAGACCTCCAGGGAGTGGATGTAGCCTCGGACGGGATCCTGACCGGGATTTATTCCAACGGGCAGTTGATCCCGCTCTTCAGGATCGGGCTGGCCAAATTTTTAAACAATTACGGCCTTTCCAGCGAGGGCGGAAACCTTTTCCGGGAAACCCGGCCAGCGGGGCGGCCATCACCAACAAGCCCGGTGAAAACGGGCTGGGGACCCTGGCGCCCAATTCCCTGGAAATGTCCAATGTGGATATTTCTGAAGAATTTGTGGCCATGATCGTCAACCAGAGAGGGTTCCAGGCCAATTCCAAAACCGTGACCACGGTGGATGAAATGATGCAGACGGTTATTAATATGAAACGGTAATCCTAAAACCGGTAAAACAACGGGGACAGGGAAACCCTGTCCCCGTTGTCAGTTTTATGACGGAACATGGGGCCGGTTGACGGCCCGTGTTTTTTATATCCGCCGTGAACTCCCCTAATCTTCCTTTTGCCTGATTCCTTCAAATAGATTAAATCCTTTGCAAATCGTGACCAGTGAATTTATACTGGGCTCTAAAGAATTTTTGCCATCCCGGTGACGGGGAAACATGAAAAATATGGCATCCCTGGCACAGGGATTGCTATTCATCGGAATACGGCATTAAACCAACCCTTGCATCAGGAGATCCTGTGACCGCAAAAACCCTGAAAGAGATGAGAAATGATCCTGATGGGGACGAACCGGACGATAATCTCGGAACCGTTTCAGACACAAAAAAGCCGGGTGGGGACAGGGGAAAAGCTCTGGTTGCCGGGATCAAGGGAATATTCAGGAAAGCTTTCGGCTCAAAAAAGGCTGTTATGATCACCGTCGCGTGTTTGATTCTTTTCACGGGCCTGATTGCCGGCGGGCTGGTTTTTTTCGGTCCAAATAAGGATCAGGAGGCTGCCCGGCCTGCGGCAGGCGACGAATCAGCCAATGGCGCCACTCATCTGATCGAAGAGGCTGTTTTTGAAGATATTGTGGCCCTGGCGCCCTTTGAACGCATCCGGCTCAAGGAAGGTCCGGGCATGAAACTGATCAGCCTGAACCTGTCCCTGGAGCTTTCCGCCGGCCGGTATAAGCAGGTGGTCCATGCCGAGGAAGAAAAGATCCGGCAGATTGTCGCAGAGCAGGCGGAAAGAATGAGCTGGCTGGAATTAAGAAACCCGGAAGGAAAGATCATGTTCAAATATGAGCTGCTCAAACGCATGAATTCAATTTTTTCCGAAGTCATGATCCGGAATATTTATTTTACCTATTTTGTAATGCAGTGATGAATCTATGAGCGAAATTTTATCCCAGGATGAGGTTGACAGTCTACTCGACGGACTGGATTCAGGCGAGGTCGAAACCGCAAAGGATACGGCCAAACCGGAAAGGATAGACGGCATTGTCGCCTATGATTTTACCAGCCAGGACAAGGTTGTCCGGGCCAGGATGCCGACCTTTGACGTCATCAATGAAAGGCTTTCCAGGGAAGTCCGGGCCACCCTGTCCTCCCTGCTTCAGACCAATGTGGATGTCAGCGCCAATCCTTTTGACACCCTGAAATTTTCGGAGTTTGTGAGAAGCCTGCCGGTTCCGACCAGCCTCCATGTGTTCAGGATGGAACCCCTGAGGGGACACGGGCTCATCGTTTTTGAAAGCCAACTGGTTTACAACCTGATCGATACCTTTTTCGGGGGAGAAGCCCTGGGAAAGGCCAGGGTAGAGGGCCGGGAATTTACCAATATAGAGGAGGTCATGATCAAAAAGGCCGTGGTGGCGGTCCTGAAAAATATTGAAGCCTCCTGGGCCCCCATTGAACCGGTGAAAACCACCCTGATCCGGTCGGAAATGAACCCCCAGTTTACCGCCATTGTTCTTCCCACGGACCTGGTTCTGGTGACGCGTTTTGAGATTGAACTGGAGCAGTCGGCCGGAAATCTGGTGGTCTGCTACCCCTATTCCATGATTGAACCCATGAGAAATAAATTATCCTCCGGGGTCCAGGCCGAGGTGGAAGAAATAGACACCAACTGGAGAAAAATGATCCGGGAGGTCATCCTGGATTCAGCGGTGGTTTTGAGGATAGAACTCGGGAAAACGGAAATTACCGGGGAGCGGCTGATATATATGCAAAAAGGCGATATCATCCAACTGGATAACGATGCCTGCGACCCCCTGGTCTGCTATGTGGACGGGCTTGTGAAAATGACGGGATATGCCGGCGTGCAAAGAGGATTCCAGGCCTTTCAGGTAAAAGATAAAATTATAACCGATTGTGAGACTTAAAATGACAGAAGAAAACCATGAGATTGAATCTCAGGAAACTGTGGATGAGACGGAAGCCAGAGGGGAGAGGGAGCTGGATTTTATCCTGGATATCCCTCTGGAGCTGTCCGTCGAGCTGGGCAAGGCCAAATTGCTGGTGAATGACCTGCTCCAACTGGGTCAGGGGTCCATTATCGAGCTGAATAAACTTGCCGGGGAACCCCTGGAGGTCTATATCAACCGGAAACTCATCGCCCGGGGAGAAGTCGTTGTGGTGAATGAAAAATTCGGCGTCCGGCTCACGGATGTGATCACCCCCATTGACAGGGTTAAATCTTTGGCAGCCGCGGAATGATGACTTCTTCCGAGATATGGATTGCCTTTGCCAGAACGGCTTCCATGCTCTTTCTGGTCCTGGCGGTTCTTATCCTGGTCTTTTACCTGGCTAAAAAATTTTCAGCCCTGAAGGGTTTTAAGGGCAGCGGCAGGGAGCATATCCGGCTGGTTTGTGTCCACCATCTTTCGGCAAAGGAGAGGCTGGTGCTGGTGGATGTGATGGGGGAGACCCTCCTTTTGGGGGTCACCCCCCAAACCATTACAAAAATCTCTTCCCTGGATCACCCCTTTGACCCCTCACCCCGTGAGCCGAAACCCCCTTTCAGGTTTTCAGACCTTTTGAGCCGGAAACTTGGCCGCCAAGGAGAAAAAAATTTGATGTCTCCCCGGAGAAAGAAGAAAACCATGAAGACGTCAAGCCATAAAAAATTACCGGGCCTTAAAATTGCGGGCCTTGTTCTGTTGATGCTGGCGCTGGCGCTGACGCTTGCAAGTCCCTCCTTTGCCGTGACCTTTCCCATCCCCTCCCTGCAATTGAATATGGAAACCGCCAAAAGTCCGGAAGAGGTGATGGTGGTTCTTGAAATCATTGCCCTTCTGACCGTCCTGGCCCTGGCCCCGGCCATCCTGATCCTCATGACCCCCTTTACCCGGCTGGTGGTGGTTTTCCATTTCCTTCGCCAGGCCATGGGGATTCAGACCAGCCCCCCCAACCAGGTGATCATGGGACTGGCCCTGTTCATGACATTCTTCATCATCAAACCCGTGGCTCTGGAGGTTTATGAACAATCCCTGAATCCTTACCTGGAGCGCCAACTGACCTATGACAAAGCATTTGAGCAGGCCCAGGCTCCCATCCGGAAATATCTCTTGCTCAATACCCGGGAAAGCGATATCGCCCTTTTTGTCAAGGGCGCGGATATGAAAAAGCCGGAAACGCGGGAAGATGTGTCATTACTGGTCCTGATTCCCGCCTATGTCATCAGTGAGCTGAAGACTGCGTTCATCATCGGGTTTGTGCTGTATATCCCCTTTCTGGTCATTGATATGGTGGTGGCTTCCGTGCTTTTAGCCATGGGGATGATGATGCTCCCGCCGGTCATGATATCCCTGCCTTTCAAGCTCATGCTCTTTGTCCTGGTGGATGGCTGGCATTTGATCTGCGGGTCTCTTCTGAAAAGCTTCGGAGTCTAGCCATGACCCCAGAATTTGTGGTTGAATTTGCAAAAGAAGCCATCACCCTCACCATTTATCTGTCTTTGCCCATGCTGGGGTTGGGGCTTGCCGTGGGGCTCATGGTCAGCGTCTTTCAGGCTGTTACCCAGGTCCAGGAGATGACCCTGACCTTTGTCCCCAAAATATTGGCGGTTTTCCTCGGGCTTTTGTTCGCCGCTCCCTGGATGCTGGAAAAATCACCACCTTCACGGTTCATGTGATTGAAAATATTCCGGTTTATATCAGATAGGGATGGTTTGGGATGGATATCCTCAACGTCATAGACCCGGCCCAGTTCCGGGCCTTTATGCTGGTCCTTCTGAGGATCAGCATCTTTCTTTTCATGCTCCCCGTATTTTCATCCACGGTTTTTCCGGACAGGTTGAAAATGGGGCTGGCCCTGGTGGTGTCCCTGCTGTTGTATACGGTGGTGGATGTGGATCTGTCCAGGTTCCCCCTGGATGTGGTGTCCACAGGCCTCCTGATCCTGGCCGAAGCCATGATCGGGGTGACCCTGGGGCTGTGCATGAGGATGTTTTTTGCCTCGGTCCAGCTTGCAGGACAGGTCATCGGGTTTCAGATGGGATATGCCATGATCAATGTGGTGGACCCCCAGACCGGAGCCAATGTCTCCATTATGGACCAGCTCGGATACTGGGTCTGCATTGTTGTTTTCCTCCTTTTAAACGGCCACCACATTATCTTCCTGGCGGCTGTTGACAGTTTTAAAATCGTTCCCGTGGGGTTTTTCATGATGCACGGGGCCATCCCGGCCAAGGTCATTGAGATCGGGGCCCAGATTTTTTTATTGTCCGTAAAAATCGGCGCGCCGGTCATCGTGGCCCTGGCCTTTGTCAGCGTGGCCTTTGGCCTTGTGGCAAAATTTTCTCCCCAGATGAATGTCATGATCGTGGCCTTTCCCCTGCAGATCATTTCAGGGCTCCTTCTCTTCGGATTTGTGCTTCAGATCATTGTCATTATGACCCGGACCTATGTGTCCGGCTTCAGGGAATTATTAATGTGGTTCCTGTTTTATATGGGGCGGGGGGGGGTAAGGGAAGATGGCTGAGGATTCGGAAAGCGGCGGAGAGAAAACCGAAGACGCGTCGTCGCGGAAACTGTCCAAGTCCCGTGAAGAAGGGCAGGTGGCAAAAAGCGTTGAAATCCCGTCCGTATTTGTCCTGCTTACGGGAGTCATTGCCTTGTATTTTTCCGCCTTTTATATTTACGACAACCTTGCCGCGGTTTTGCGGGGCAACCTGGATTTTAAAACCGTTCCCCTGTTGACCAGGCTTGAAATCATCCGTCTTTTGGCCCATCACACGGAAAAAATCATTCTCATGTGTATCCCGGTCATGGCGACCATTGTCCTGTTTGCGCTGATTTCAAATTTCGCCCAGGTCGGGTTTTCCATCTCCTGGCAATCCCTGGAGCCCAAACTCTCCAGGCTTGACCCCATCAACGGGTTTAAACAGAAATTCACCTCCCGGGCTGTGGTGGAATTTCTCAAAACCCTTATAAAAGTCGGTGTTATTTCGATAGTGGCCTATAATGCCATCAAGGCGGAACTGGTTCCCATCACCCGTCTTTATGACAACAGCGTGGGGCAGATTCTCTTATATATGCTCAAGGTGTCCTTCTGGATCTTTGTCAAGGTCTGTCTGATCATGCTGGTGGTGGCCCTTCTGGATTATGCCTATCAGAAATGGAAGTTTCTGGAAGACCAGAAAATGACCAAAAAGGAAGTCAAGGACGAAACCAAGCAGACCGAGGGTGATCCCCTGGTAAAATCCAGGATCAGGCAACTCCAGCACCAGGCGGCCAGGAAAAGAATGATGGCCGACGTTCCCCATGCGGATGTGGTGGTCACCAACCCGACCCGGCTGGCCGTGGCCCTGAAATATGACGGCAAGACCATGGATGCCCCGAAGGTGCTTGCAAAGGGGGCGGGTCCCGTGGCCGAGAATATCAGGAGAATCGCAAGGGAAAATAATGTTCCCCTGGTGGAAGATAAACAATTGGCCCGAAACTTGTATAGCAGTGTGGATATCGGTGGCGAGGTTCCAACGGAATTATACCAGGCTGTGGCGGAATTGCTGGCCTATGTTTACAAATTAAAGGGAAAAAGGCTTTAGGCGTACGGCAGGAATTTGGCGGCCTGCGTCAAACTTTGATTGAAATGTGCGGAGATTAAATGGCAACGGATTTAACCGGAATTATTGCAGGGATAAAGAGAGAATCATCCGATATCGTCATGGTCTTCGCCTTTATCGGGATCTTATTGGCCATGATCCTGCCCTTGCATCCCATCATCCTTGATTTTTTTCTGGCATTGAATATTTCTCTGGCGGTTGTGGTTCTGATTACCACCATGTATACCACGGCTCCGCTGGAGTTTGCCATTTTCCCCTCCCTTTTGCTGGTCCTGACCCTGTTCAGGCTCTCCCTGAACGTGGCCTCCACCCGCCTGATTCTGTTGCACGGCAGCGAAGGCCCCCTGGCCGCGGGGGCCATCATCAAATCCTTCGGCAGTTTTGTGGTGGGGGGCAACTATGTGGTGGGCCTGGTGATTTTCATCATCCTGGTCATGATCAATTTCCTGGTCATTACCAAGGGTGCGGGCAGGATTGCCGAGGTCGCGGCCCGGTTTACCCTGGATGCCATGCCCGGAAAACAGATGGCCATTGATGCGGACCTGAACGCCGGCATGATTGATGAAACCGAGGCCAGGGAAAGGCGCAAGGCCATTGCCAGGGAGGCTGAATTCCACGGGGCCATGGACGGGGCCTCCAAATTTGTCCGGGGAGACGCCATTGCCGGTATTGTCATCACCATTATCAATATTGTGGGCGGGTTTGTCATCGGCGTCCTCCAGCAGGGCATGGAAATGGGAGAGGCCCTCACCAATTATACGCTTTTGACCGTTGGGGACGGACTGGTATCCCAGATTCCGGCCCTTTTGATCTCGGCCGCAGCCGGCCTTCTGGTTTCAAGATCCGGATCTGAAATGAAAATGGGGGCCGAGTTCGCCAAGCACCTCTTTTCAAGCGCCACCCCTGTTTTTATCGGGTCCGTGATCATTTTCTGCATGGGCCTGATCCCGGGTCTCCCGTCCATCCCCTTTATGACCCTGGGACTTTCTCTAGGGACCCTGGCCTGGTATTTTCTCAGGGAGGATGAGGCCAAAAAAGAGGAAAAACGGTCCGGAGAAAAGGCGGAAGCCGAGGAAGAGGCCACCGGCGCTCCGGAGGATGTGGACCATCTGTTGAACCTGGACACCATAGAGCTGGAAGTGGGATACGGGTTGATTCCTCTGGTGGACAAGCAGCAGGACGGGACCCTCCTGGGAAGAATCCGGGCCATCCGGAGGCAGTTTGCCACGGAACTGGGGATCATTATCCCTCCCATCCATATCCGGGACAATCTCAACCTGAGTCCGGCCCAGTACCGCCTCATGATCAAGGGGGTTGAAACCGCGTCCACGGAACTCATGGTCAATCATTATCTGGCCATGGACCCCGGGGGAATGGCCCAGGAAATTGACGGGATCGACACGGTTGAACCCGCGTTCCATCTCCCGGCCAAATGGATCCCCCAGGAAAGGGAGGAGGAGGCCAAGTTTGCCGGGTATACCGTGGTGGACAATTCCACGGTCATCGCCACCCATCTGACCGAGATTGTCCGGAACAATGCCCACGCCCTTTTGGGTCGTCAGGATGTCCAGCATCTCATGGATAATCTGGCCAAAACCAATCCCAAGGCGGTGGAAGAACTGATTCCGGGGTTATTAAGCCTTGGGGTGGTGCAGAAGGTGCTTCAGAACCTGTTAAGGGAAAGAATTTCCATCAGAGATATTCTGACCATTGTGGAAACCCTTGCCGACTTCGCGCCTGTGGGAAAAGACCCGGATCTTTTGACCGAATATGTGAGACAGAGAATCGCCAAGGGAATGATCGCCCCCTATCTCCAGGAAGGCAAGGCCCTGCATGTATTGACCTTTGACCGGAACCTGGAGGAGATTTTAACCAAAAACGTCAAACACACGGATCATGGCGCTTATCTCGCCATGGACCCGAGGTTGTCCGAGGAAATCATCAAGGCGGTGACCAAGGAAGTGGAGCGCCAGGTCGCGGCCAATACGCAACCGGTCCTCATGACCACCCCCAGCCTGAGAAGGCATGTCAGAAAATTGATTGAGTCCTCTTTACCCTCTGTTTTTGTGGTGTCCCACGCAGAAATAGTGGATGGTATTAACCTGCAGGCAACTGGAAAGGTGAGTCTGAAGAATGAATAGGAAAGTGTTTAAAGCCGAGAATATTCAGCAAGCCATTGCGACCATCAAGGAAGAGCTGGGATCCGATGCCATGATCCTGAGTACAAGGAAAATCAAACGCAAACCCGGCAATCCCTATGCAAAGGAAATGTTTGAGGTGGAGGCGGCCGTTCCTCCCGCCCCAAAGGAGATAAAAAAAGACGGGACAAATCCCATGGAGGCCATCCAGGATGATATCGCCCAGATCAAGGATATGATCTCCATTGCCGGGTTTGGGAGCGGAATGCACAATATGGTCTGCAACCATTTTGAATCCGTGGGGGTTCTTGCCTCCCTGCTCCGGGCCGGGGTCAGTGAGACGCTGGCAAGCGCTGTTATCCAGAAGGCCAGCCTTTCCATGGACAATACCGTTGAGCCGCTGGAAAAGATTAAATCCCTTAAAAAATATGTGATGAAGGAATGCCTGGGCCGCATTGCCGTCCGGGATTATTTCCGCCGGGAGAACACCTCGGGGGTTCCCCATGTGGCCGCCTTTATCGGCCCCACGGGAGTGGGGAAAACCACCACCATTGCCAAGCTTGCCGCCATGCTGACCTTTCAGCGGAAAATGAAGGTGGCCCTGATTTCCATAGACAATTACCGGGTGGGGGCCTTTGAACAGCTCAAGGCCTATGCCTCCATCATGGGGCTGTTATGCGTGCCGGCCTTCAGCGGCCAGGATCTTTTATGCGCCCTGGACCGGATGAAATCCATGGATATGGTCCTCATTGATACGGCCGGGCACAGTCATTTCGACAAGCAGCGGATCGATGAGATCTTGCAATTGATTCAGACGGATTTCAGGATTTCTGCTCATTTGGTCTTGAGTGTTACATCCGAATCGATTATTATGCAGGAAGCAGCCTCTGCGTTCTCAGTATTTGGTCCGGATACGGTTATTTTTACAAAGGTGGATGAAACAAGAAGGTGCGGCAAAATACTGGACCAGATCAGCGATTTTAAACTGCCTGTTTCCCTGATCGCAAACGGGCAGAAGGTCCCGGAGGATTTAATCGTACCCGATAAACAGGAATTGCTCAAGATCATTCTGGGAAAAGGATCAAAGGAGATAAATTAAGTTGAACCAGGCAAAAGGACTTCAAACCGTTGTGAAAAATCAGGCCAATTCAAGACGGAATGCGGCATCCGGGGCAGGCGGCGCCCCCCTGCCCCGGGTGATCGCGGTCACCAGCGGCAAGGGCGGGGTCGGGAAAACCAATCTTGTCGCCAATGCAGCGGTTGCCTTAAGCAGTATGGGGAAACGGGTGGTGATTATCGATGCCGATGTCGGGCTTGCCAATATTGATATCATTTTTAATTTAAGGCCTGAGTTCAATATCCGGCATGTGATCAGTTCGGAGAAAACCTTAAAAGAGGTCATGGTTCAGTCGAAACACGGGATTCAGATTCTTCCGGGCGGGTCCGGATTTGCGGATCTGACCCAGCTCGGAGAAGGGGAAAAACTGAATCTCCTGACGGAATTCGAAACCCTTGCAGGCCAGGCGGATATCATCTTTGTGGATACGGGTGCGGGGATATCCTCCAATGTATTGTATTTTAATTCAGCCTGCGACGAATGCGTGGTGATCGCCACCAATGAACCCACGTCCATTACGGATGCCTATGCCATGATGAAGGTCATGTCCCGGGAATATGGAACCCGGTATTTCAAACTGATTGTCAATATGGTGGATTCCGCGGCTGAGGCCAAAAAAGTATATGCATCCCTGAGCGGGGCCCTGGACAGATTCTTAAAAAATGTCGTCCTGGAATATGTGGGACATATCCCCTTTGACCGGCAATTGCAGCGGGCGGTTCAGAAAAGGGGGCTGGTGGCGGATCTTTCTCCGGATTCGGCATCCGCGCAGGCCATCCGTGACATCGCCGCGGTCCTGGGCAGGCCTCCCGTGAAACAGAATTCAAACGGGAATCTGACGTTTTTTATGAGCAAGGTTTTTCAAACCACAACCTGACAGGGGCATATGGGCATTATATGCAAACCAGAAACCGGGAAAATAAATCAGAGAGCGATGCATGGCGGGAAAAAACCATTGTTGAGTATGCCTATCTGGTAAAGCACATCGCTTCCAGATTTGCCATGCGTGTGCCCTCCAGTGTTTTTTTCGGAGAGCTTTTGTCTGCGGGCTCCCTGGGCCTTATCGATGCCGTGGACAAATTTGATGCCTCCAAACATGTCAGCCTCAAGACCTATGCCCAGTACCGCATCAAAGGCGCCATTCTGGACGAACTCCGCAGCATGGACACCTATTCAAGATCCATGAGAAAAAAGATCCAGGACATCACAAAGGCCGTCAAAGCCGTTGAAGAGCGGAAGGGCGCATCGGCCGCGGATGAGGACATCTGTCAAGAACTCGATGTCTCCCTTGAAACCTATCATGATATGCTCACGAGTATTCACGGCGCTTCCGTATTAAGTCTGGATGAGTTTATCAAAACCAGGCAGAATGATAACGGCTCAAAAACAAGATTTCAATCCGGTATCAAAGAAGAGGAGACTCCGGCCGATTCTTTTGATAGGGAAGAACTGAAACATATGATGGCCGAGACCGTCAAAACACTGACCCGGAAGGAACAGATGGTGGTCTCCCTGTATTATTATGATGAATTGACCTTAAAAGAGATAGGCGAGGTGCTTTCTTTAACGGAATCGCGTATCTGCCAGATTCATTCCGCGGTTCTTCTCAAGTTGAAGGTAAGACTCCAGGACTATTTTCAATAAAGAGGTACAAAATGTCCGATCCAATGATGGAAGAAGACGGTTTAATTTCCCAGGATGATATTGATAAGCTTATGGCATCCTCTGAAGAGGCCCAGGATAAACCCGTAAACGGGGATGGACCGATGGACGATTTGGGAGAGCTTTCCCAGGATGATATCGACAGCCTCATGAGTTCAAACTTATCCGGCGGGAAGGATGCTTCGGGAAAACCGGATGCCATGGAAAAGGAAGATGATGAAATGGAACTCATCTCCCAGGATGATATTGACCGGTTGATGAATTCAAATACCGCTTCCGCGGACCCCCCCCTTCCCGGGCCGGATGAGGATGAAGAATTTGAAGAGCTGTCCCAGGACGATATCAAGGCCCTGATGGGCTCACAGGATCCAAAAGATGAAAAGAAAAACCGCCGGAAGAATTGGTCGTCAACCTTGAAGAAAACGATATCTTGATGGATGAGAAGATAGAAGCGTTCCCGGCGCTTCCAATGGAGAGCAGGATAAGCCAAGATGATTTCACCATCAGTGAATCCGAGGCTGTCGGCGTCTCCGACTGCCTCATTTCCCAGGTCGTCCTTGACGGGCTTTTGGAAAATTTTAACCCGGCCCCCGATCTTGTCGTTCTGGATGAAGACCCCCCTGTCTCAGCAGAATCAACCGCCGGCCACGACATCACTCCCGTGGAGATATCCGCCGATGATACGGAGGATTTTTTAAAACCCGCGGCAGATAGCGATGCCCTTGAATTAAAGGATGACCGGGGAGACGTCACCCAGGAAGATATTGACGCGCTCCTCTCAGAGCCTGATGATGAAGAGGAAGCCGAGGATGACGTCCTGATTTCCCAGGATGATATTGATACCCTTTTAATGGCCGCGGACCAGGAAGATGAAGACGTCCTGGGGGATCTCATGGACAAGGGGATGGATATGGGTCTGGATGAAGATCTCCTTGAAAGGGAAGCCGTTGATGAGACGGAAAAAGAAGAGGATGATGAAGAAGCAGAAGAAGAGGAAGAAGAGAACGAAGACCAGGTGGTCCTTGAGGGAGAGGATGAGGGGGCGGCAAAACTGAAGAAAAAAAAGAAAAAGCCGGGATCTTCCCCGGTTAAAAAAAAGATGGTTCTCGCCCTTGCCTCTTTCCTGGTCATCCTTGGTATTACCGTCCCCATAAGCTATTTCCTCTTTTTTTCAGGCGGACAGAAGGACCAGGAACCGGCGAGCGCACCGCAACAGCCTGTGGTGACAATTCAAAGGGAGGTTAAGATTGAGAGCGTTGAGGCGCCCGTTGTGCAGCCAAAGGAAAGCAAAAGTCCGGGCAATATGGTTCTCAAAGGATTTTGTCATACTGGCGCCGGATATTTCAAAAAACATGACC
>JAAUSZ010000101.1 GCA_012031875.1 Desulfobacula sp. | reverse complement strand
GGCCTTGCCGTGTGCCGGGAATTGGCGGCCCACGGCGCCGGGATCGCCATTCTGGATATGGACAGGGAGGCCCTCGGGAAATCGCAAAGGAGTTTTCGGCAAAGGGGGTTCAGATCCTTGCCCTTCCCTGTGACATTACACTGGAGGATTCCTGCCGGGCAGCCATGATGAAGTGTTAAACCAGTTCGGCCGGATGGATATCCTGTTTAATAATGCCGGGACCACCCAGAGGGGATTGTTTGAAAAACAGAGATCCGGGTGTTTAAAAAGGTGATGGATGTCAATTTTTTCGGGGCCCTGTATTGCACCAAGGCCGCCTTACCGGCCCTGATCCGGTCCAAGGGCCTCATCATTGTGAATGAATCCATTGCCGGGGTGGCCCCCCTGCTGGGCCGGACCGGGTACAGCGCCAGCAAGCATGCCCTTCACGGGATGTTCACCTCGCTTCGGTGCGAACTGCGCCACAAGGGGGTCCATGTCATGATCGTCTGCCCCGGGTTTATCCGGACCAACCTCCAGACCCGGGCCCTGGGCTGCGACGGGGGCATTGCCGCCCATGAGCAGACAACGGTGGGCAGGGAAGACACCCCCGAGAATGCGGCCCGGCAGATTTTGGAAGGAATCGAAAAGAAGAAAACCATGCTGGTCCTCACCTTTATGGGGAAACTGGGATACCTTGTTTCAAGGCTGTTTCCGGATCTCTATGAGCGGATGATGACCGGGCGGTTTAAAAAAGAATTAGATCAATAAGAGGAGTACGATATGACAAAACAGAAAATGACACCCAGCGAAGCCCTGGTGGAAACCCTGGTGGCGGAAGGGGTTCAAAATGTATTCGGGATCGTCGGCTCGGCCTATATGGATGCCTTGGATCTTTTTCCGGCGGCAGGCATCCGGTTTATTCCCGTGGCCCATGAACAGGCGGCCTGCCATGCGGCGGACGGCCTTGCCCGGGTGACGGGCAAACCCCAGGTCTGCATTGCCCAGAACGGGCCCGGGGCCGCCAATTTTGTTTCCGCCATGACCGCGGCCTATTGGGCCCATTCCCCGGTGGTGGCCATTGCCCCTGAAACCGGGTCCATGGGCATCGGCACCGGCGGGTTCCAGGAAATAGACCAGATGGCCATGTTTGAAAAACAGACCGTTTACCAGGTCCGGGTCAACCGGCCCGAAAGAATGGCCGAGCTGAGCCGGCAGTGTTTTTACCGGGCCAAACTGGAAAACGGCCCCACCCATTTAAATATTCCCAGGGATTATTTTTACGGCATCTGCGAGGATGAGATCTATCCCACCATGGTCCTATCCAGGGGCATCGGATCAAAACAGGCCCTTGAAGCCGCGGCAAAGCTTCTGGTGGGCGCCAAATACCCGGTGATCCTGTCCGGCGGCGGGGTCAGCCAAGCCGACGCTTTAAAGGAAGTTACGGCCCTGGCCGAATACCTGACTGCGCCCGTGGTCAATTCCTATCTGCACAATGATACCTTTCCCGGTGATCATCCGCTCTCCTGCGGCCCCATCGGGTATTGCGGGTCCAAGGCCGCCATGAGAACCATTGCCAAGGCCGATGTGGTCCTGGCCCTGGGTTCCCGGCTCGGGCCCTTCGGGACCCTGCCCCAGTATGATATGGAATACTGGCCCAAAACCGCCAAGATCATCCAGGTGGACGCCAATGCCAAGGTCCTGGGCTTGTCAAAGCGGGTGGATGTGGCCAGCATTGCCGATGCCAAGGAATACGCAGACGAGCTTCTGAAAATCATCCAAACCCTGAAGCCGGGGATGAAGGCCAATACAGACCGCCTGGCCGATGTCGAAAAAGAAAAAGGCATCTGGAACACGGAACTGGATTCTTGGTCCAGCTCAACCAATTCGCTCATGCACCCGAGGCGGTTTTTGCAGGAACTGACCAAGGCCATGCCCAAGGGCTCCATTGTGGCCACCGATATCGGCAACAATTCCTCCATGTGCAATGCCTATCTGAAATTTACCGGCATCCGCCAGCATATCTCGGCCCTTTCCTGGGGCAATTGCGGCTTTGCCTATGGAGCGGCCATGGGCGCCAAAATAGGTTGCCCGGACAAGCCGGTATTCGCCTTCCAGGGGGATGGGGCTTACGGCATCAGCGGAATTGCCGAGGTCATGACGGCGGTCCGGGAAAATATCCCCGTCATTGCCGTGGTGGCCAATAATTTTGAATGGGGAGCTGAAAAGAAAAACCAGATTGATTATTACAACAACCGGTTTGTGGGGGCCAATCTGCGCGAGAACCCGGATTATGCAAAGCTTGCCGAGGATATGGGCGCCAAAGGCTACCGGGTTGAAGACTACCGGCAAGTCGGGGACGTGGTCAGGGATGCGGTTGCTTCGGGCCGGCCCTGCGTGATCAACGCCGTTATCCAGGGCGGGGAAGAGGTCCTGGCCGAACCTTTCCGGCGGGATGCCTTGAAAATGCCGGTCCGGTATCTTGAAAAATACAGCCACCTGAACGCATAACCCTTTCAGGAACCAGGGAAGGATTGAATCCTGATCCCTGGTTCCTGAACCCTTCATTTTTCCGCGCCGGTCCTTTTGAGAAAATCATTGAGAAAATCCACTGCCTGCTTTTCCGACCAGTAAAGCTTTTGCCGGTTAAACGCAATAAATCCCACATGGCCTCCGGATTCGGGCATAAGAAGGGTGATATGCTGATTGGCCCGGGCCTCCTGAACAGGAAAGCAGGCTTCCGGTAGAAACGGGTCATTGACGGCATTGACGATGAGGGTGGGGATTTGGATTTGGGGAAGATAGGGTTTGCTGGAGCATTTTTCCCAATAGTCTTCCGCGCTTTTAAACCCGTGGATGGGGGCGGTATACCGGTCGTCAAAGGCCTTGAAGTCCTTGATGCCGCCATAGCCGTTGTCGTCCATGAGGCCGGGCATGAGTTTCATCTTGGCCCTGATTTTTTCATGGAGCAGGATTAAAAACCGTTTCATATAAAGCCTGTTCATAGGCTTTGCCAGAGCTTTTGCGCTTTCTGATAAATCACAGGGCACGGAAAACACCACGGCTTTTTGAACCAGGGGGTTCGGCGTCTCCCGTCCAAGATAAAGAAGGGTCAGGTTGCCACCGAGACTGAACCCGATCAAGGCAATTTCCTTATAGGGGCCTTTGCCTCCGGCATGGTCGATGACCCGGGAAAGATCATCGGTGACGCCGTTGTGATAGGATCTGAGCAGGCGGTTGGGCTCCTCGCTGCAGGAGCGGTAATTCCATGCCAGGGCATCCCATCCGCCGTCGTTCACAGCCTTGACCATACCCTTGACATAGGCCCTGCGGCTGTCACCTTCAAGGCCGTGGGAGATGACGGCCAGGCGGTCATGACCCTTGACGGACCAGTCCAGATCCAGAAAATCCCCATCATATGTTGCTATTCTTTCTCTTTCATACCGGACGCCCGCCACTTTTCGGAAAAGCACGGGAAATATGGTCTGGACATGGCCGTTTCCAAAAAGAAAAGGCGGGGCATAGAGGTTTTCAGGCACATGGGCTCCTTATTTCTGCTGTTTAATTCATCCTGAATCTGATATATGATTTTTTCTGTGATGTAAAATTTTATTAAACAAAAGGATATGACGGAAATATGAAGGTAGGAATTATCGGTCTGCCCCAGACCGGCAAAAAGATGTTGTTTCAGATCTTGACGGGAAATGAGGTCAAAGATGCCTCCAAATCATCCAAGCCCTTGCCCGGCGCAGCAGATATTATTGATTCAAGGTTTGATACACTGGTGGACCTCTATGAGCCCAAAAAAAATGTCAGGGCAAGGATCGATCTGGTGCTCCTGCCCCGGATGGAAGCGGAAACCATCTCAAAGGGAGACATTTTCAAGGATATCGCGGATATGGATGCCGTCTGCCACGTGGTCCGGGCCTTTGAAGACGAAGCCATCTACCATGCCGGGGGCTCTGTGGATGCGTTGCGGGATTTTGACATGGTCAATTCCGAGCTGATTCTCCACGACCAGATTTTTGCTGAAAAACGGATTGAGCGGCTTTCCGCCATGGTGAAAAAGATAAAGGATGAAGATCAGCAGAAAGAGCTGGTTCTGATGACCAGATTAAAGGATTTTCTCGAGTCTGAAAAGCCTTTGAGGATGATCGAGCTGAGCGAAGATGAAGAAAAGATGATCCGAAGCTACCCCTTTATTACCCGGAAAAAACTGGTCATTGCCGTGAATGTGTCGGAACAGGACCTCGCCAATGACAGGATTCTGTCTGCCTTCCGGGAACGGTGTGAAGGCCTGATGATCGAGGTCATGCTGGTCTCGGCCAAGGTGGAAGCCGAAATCGCGCTTCTGGATACAAAAGAGGAAAAAGAAGAATTTTTGAAGGATCTCGGCATACAGGAAACCGCGCTTGAAAGCCTGACCAAGCTCTGCCTGAAATCCCTGAACCTGATTTCATTTTTTACGGTGGGAAAGGATGAGGTCCGCCAATGGCTGCTCCGGAAGGGTTCCAAAGCGCCCAAAGCGGCCGGCGTGATCCATTCCGATCTGGAACGGGGCTTTATCCGGGCTGAGGTGTTCAAATATGAGGAACTCATGGAAAAAGGCAGCGAAGCAGAGCTGAAAAAACTCGGCAAGATTTATGTTGAAGGCAAAGACTATGTGGTGGAAGACGGGGATATCCTGAATATCCGGTTTTCCGTCTGATGATCAAACCGGGGCGGGGTCCTACCAATCGCCGGCAGGCCGAACGGCCGATTCCATGCCCAGTTTTCCTTGATGGCCAGGGTCGGCTTTTTTGCTTCTTTTGAAGAAGCATATCGTCCTGACCGCACAAGAAACCAATCCCGGCCCTTTGAGTCTTTCAGGATAAGGATGTCCGCGTCAAACCCGTTTTCCGTCAGCTTTGTTTTCACCTTGTCGGCATTGGGCCGGTTGAGAAAGGCGCCTGCCTGGATGGAAAGGCTTGCCTCGGGGTTGGTATGAGCTTCAGGGGGGGCGGCCTTTGCCTCGGACCCGATCATTTCAGGCTTTTTTTCTTTGAGGAGGGCCAGTTTTTCTTTGGCATAGGTATTGTTCGGGTCTTTTTGGACGGCAGTTTCATAGGATTCGACTGCCTTTGCCGTTTCTCCGGACCGGGCCAGGAGATCTCCCTTATAGCAGAGGGCCCAGTAAAAGTCAGGATTCAAATCCAGAGTCCTTGCCAAGGCATCCAGGGCCTCCGGGTCACGGTGCAGCTCGGCAAGACAGAGGGCCCGGTTGAAATGGGCGACATAATTGTCCGGGGTCATCTCCAGTTCAACATCATAATTTTGAATGGCTTTTTCATATTCTTTTTTATAATACCAGGCAACCCCTAGATTGCTGTAAAGGCCTTTCAATTCAGGGAACAATCCCTTTGCCGTTTCAAAATCCGCAATGGCAAGATCGTATTTTTCCTGCTTCATATAACAGACGCCTCGATTTTTATAGGCATCGGCATTGCCGGGGGCGATTTCGATGAGGCGTGAAAATTTGTCAAGCGATTCCTGATACTGGCCCTGCTTGAAAAGAAGGACGCCTGCATCGAAAAGGTCTTTTTCCGTTTCAGCAAAGCATAAGGCATGGCAGAGTACGGACAATAAAAATCAAAAAAATGATTTTTTTTCAAACAGGATCTCCCTTTTTATTGGTTTTCGCTTGGATTTATATTATATAACCAAGTATGCTCAAATCAATAAAAAAATATCTTAATAAGGCAAAAGAAGAGGTCGCAAAGGAATACGACGTCGGTTCCGAAGAAATTGTGGTGATGGATTCTGAAAAAAAGCTCCTGCCGAAAATCTGGACCGGGGTGGACCTGGACGGAACCCTGGCATACCTGGACAGGAGTGCTTCCTACGATGAGGTGGGAGAACCGGTGCCGGCCATGATGGCCCTGGTCCGAAAAATGCTCAATAACGGCATCCGGGTCAAGATATTTACGGCCAGGGCCGAGGACCCGGACCAGATTCCCGTCATCCGGAAATGGCTCAAGGACAATCATCTGCCCGAGCTTGAAATCACCAACACGAAAGACTATAATATGCAGCGGCTGTATGATGACCGGTGCATTCAGGTGGAGAGAAATACAGGCCGTCTCATTGTTGATGACAAATAATGTGAAAAGGAAAGTGCACGATGAAGTATATTTACTATATCCTTGTGATCATGATCGTTTTTCCGGCCTGGCAGCCTATGGGCTCTTTGACACCCGTGTTGAAATTTCAAACCTTTTCTATCCGTCAATGACAGAATCATTTCCGAAGCTGAGTTTGAGTCCGCGCTAAAAAGGAAGCCTTCCTATATGAGCCGGGAGCAGTTTGCCGAATCTTTGATCGACAAACAGCTTTTGATTCAGGAAGCCGTCAGAATGGAGATTAATAAGGAGGAAAACTTCAGAAGTGCGGTTGAAAGTTTTTATGAACAATCCCTGATCAAAATACTCGTGGATCGAAAACTGGATTCCCTGGTGGTGGACGTCACTGATGCGGAAATGGCAAAATATGAGGAATTGACCCAAAGTAAAATTTTTTTAACCAAATTTAACTATCCAACCCTGAAGGATATGCAGGAAAAAACCAATGAAAGCATTCAGGACATTGAGAGCGATTTTATCAATCTGTCGGATGATCTGAAGTTCACCCTTCTTTCCCTTGAAAAAGGCGAATCGTCCAAGCCCAAGAAAAAGGGCATGGAAGGAGTTCTGATCTACCGGATCAAGGATATCCAAAAAATAGAACAGGCTGAAGCTGGAAAAAGTGAAAAATTCGATGTCAAAAAGGTCTCCTTGCTTATTCAGGATAAAAAAAAGGAGCAGCTTCTTGATGAATGGACGGACGCAATCCGTGAATCCGCAGAAATCTGGAGGAAAGAATGAACGCCTACCCTCAGTATAAGCGCCGGAATTATTTTATTAACAAAGAATTTCAGGGCCGGTATATCTTTAATTATTTTCTTCTTGCAGCAATCGGAAGCATGCTGTTCATAGGCGTGTTCAGTTTTTTTTCATCCAATACCCTTTCCATTGTCTATGACAATTATCATCTGCAGATAGGGGTCACACCGGAAATCCTGTTTAAGAAAATCCTGAGTACCCAATGGCTCTTCATCGTTCTTGGCGGGGGCATGGTCGTTCTGGTCACCCTGGTCATGACGCATAGGGTGGCAGGCCCGTTTTACAGGTTTGAAAAAAGCCTGGATGAAATGATGGCCGGCGATATTTCACAAAAAATCATATTGCGGAAAAAAGATGAAGGCAAAGAGCTTGCCCGGAAAATAAACGCGTTTAATTATATGCTGGGAGACAAACTGTCCATTATTGAGAATTTTAATGCCAAGATCGCTGTGTCATCCCTTCATTTAAGGAAAGCGCTGGATGACTCGGGTCCGGGGGTTGAGAATTTCACCCCGTTTTTGAATGAAATACTGGACAGCCAGAAAAATATACAGGCCATGATCAACGACTATACATTTCCTAGAGAAAAACTTTAGGGATGATGGTTCATGACCTATTCCAGAAGCTTATATATCATTTTGTTCATTGGTGTGCTGGTTTGCTCACCGTATCAATCAGAGGCGGTGGATCTTGAGTCAAGATATGCCGTTATCATTTTTGAGGATCACGATACATTAAAACGGTTTAATAATGAACTCTATATGGGCCGCCTGGGTTCCCAGATGCGCCGGAATTCCGGAGAGACCATAGAGGATGAGGTGATATCCAAAATAGATTTTATTGTGGAAAAGGTCATGCTCACCCTGGATATGTTTCTCCCCCAATTGAAATTTTCCATAGTGATTCATCCGGATGAAAAAACCGTTCAAAGAGATTTTTTTGACATATACAAGGTGAATGTGGATTATATCGCTTTTTATTCACCCTCCAGGAATACGGTGTTCTATTCTGCAGATAATTCATTCTTAAGGGTTGTAGCCCATGAAATAGGGCATGTGGTTGCTGAAAATTATTTCCCCATTTCCCCGCCCCAGCGAATCCACGAGGTCATGGCTCAATACGCGGAGCAACATATTACGGATTAATCTTTTTCACCATTTTTAAGGCGTGGGGGTTGCCGGGGTTTAAAAGCAGGGCATGATCGTATTTATCCAGGGCTTTGAACAAAATTCCCTGCTGATAATAGAGGTCGCCCAAGGCGGTTTTGACATCCGGGTCCATGGGCAAAGCTTTTTCCGCCCTTTCCATGGTTTCCATGGCATTTCTCAGGTCATTGTGGCGTTTAAAGAATTGAAACACACTAAAATAATGGGATTTTTTGATCCGGTCACGTTCTGCCTGGGTTTTAAGAGGGGAAAATTCCATATCCTCAAGTAAATCAAGGGATTTGATATATTGATGAATGGCCGGATCAATCTGTCCCGTTTCAAACAAAAACCGGGCAAATTCAACGGCCGGGCCGGGCGTTTCAGGGATGGCCGCTTCTATTGTTTCCGAGTCGATCCCGGCGATAATCATTGCCGTCAAGGCCCTGCCCATGAATTTCCCGTTCATTTCCAAGGTTTTTTTCATATAAAAAAGCCCCTGTTCATTATCCCTTTTTGAAAGAAGCCAGGCCGCATACTCGAATGTATATTCCGGATTGCTTTGGTCATACCGCATGCTTTTTTTAAATGCAATTTCAGCTTTTTCAGGTTCATTTCCCCGGGCCAGAAAAGTGGCGTAACGGTTCAGGTGCCGTGAATTCAAAGGGTCGAGATAAAGCGCTGAAGTATAGAGGTCCTGTGAAATTTTTATATCCTTCAGGAACCAGGCCGTATCCGCGGACATAAACGGATATTTAGACTGGAACGGGTCAAGCCGGGATGCTGAGTCAGCCGTTTTTTTAATCTGTTGGATGATGGGCAAAGGGGTATCGGCAGTGATGGTGTAACCTTTTATATGAGAAAAATAAAAAATGCCCAGCAAATTTGAAATATTAAATGCAATGGAAAAAAAGATCATCAAACAAAGGAGAACGCCGGAAAAGGTTTTTATTGTTTTGGAATCAACGGCCGTAAGCCTTGTCGGCCGGCTTTGCTTTCTTATGCCGGTGTTGGCGGAAGCCACCGCAATCCCGGCAATAAAAAAGAACCAGAGGCCGTTGGCGCCGATATGCAGGTTAAAATCGGTAAAACTGTGCAGCAGGATGGCGGCAAGGGCAGTGATGCTGCCGATGTAAAGATAAATGGAAATCGCATCCCGCCGGGCGGAGAAGGTTTTATAGGTTTTATAAAAAAGGGCGGCCAAAAAGCAAAGGGCCGTCATAAAGCCTATGATTCCACCTTCGGCAAGAAGTTCCAGATAATCATTATGGGCATGGGTCAGAAATAATTCACTGATGATGGACCGGTGCAGGGGGTAAATATGGGAGAAGGCTCCGAAGCCTGCCCCGGTGATAGTGAAATGTTTGATGATATCAAAGCTGTCTTTCCAGAAATCCAGCCTGGACTCATAAATGATTCCCTGGGTGTTTTTCAGTTTGGCAAAGCGCTCAAAAATCTGGTCCCAGCCGAACCAGCCGATGCAAAGGGCTGTGATCAGGATGATGCCGATGATCAATGCAGTATTGCCCTTGTTGATTTTCCGGCCCATTAGCAGAAAGGTAAAGAGCAAGAGAGAGAGGCAGGTGGAAATCATGGCGCCCCTGGAGAGGCTGACGAAGATGGAGAGAATGATGAGCAGGGCCGATGCGCCGATCAGGATATGGATATTGGCTTTTTCCTGGGACAATATTTCGGCGATTCCCTTGATCAGAGAGGTATTCCCCATTCTTGGCCGGTAAAATAAAAAAAGCCCCAGGACAAGGGGAAACATCATTTCCATGAGCCCGGCATAATGGTTGTGATTCGCGTAGGGGCCCACAACAATGGAATTGGTCGGACTGTGGCGGAACCACAGGGCCATGTCGTCGGTCAGATAAAACTGCAGGATGGATGAAAATGCCAGGAGCCCGCCAAACAGAACAATGGTGAGGGCTGTTGCCTGGAGATGTTCCTTTTGGCTGAGCAAGTGGACCGTGAGGACATAAAATAGGACATAGGTTGAATATCTGAAAAATTCGGACAGGGTGGCTTTTATATTGACGGTCAGCGGCATCCACGAATCCGTACCGGTGATCAGCCGGGTGGTCTGATGGATATCAAAGGCTTCCGGAGAAAGAAAAGCGACCATTGCCGGAGGAAGGGGGAACAGTTGAAAAAGAATATAGAACAGGAAAATCAGCAGGGGGGTAATGCCGGGAACAGCGTAAAGAGGGGCCTTATTTTTTAAAATATGGATAAAAAAAAAGCAGCAGGCAAGGACGCAGATAATTTCCATTATTGCGTAGGACCAAGGTTCCGTGGTCCCAAACGCCAATGGGGAAAAGATAAATAAAAAAAAGAACAGGCTCTTTGAAAGTCTTAGCGACATTTTATTCAGGATTCGGATGAGTAATAATAATCACCATAATTATAATAATACCCGCTTTTTTTGGCGTTGAACCGGTTTAAAACCACACCGATCAAGGGAGCATCCACTTCTCTGAGTTGCTTTAAGCCTTTTCCCAGCATCTCGTAGGTGGTTTTCCCGGCCCAGGTCACAAGGATCACCCCGTCAACGAGTTTGCTTAAGATCACCGGGTCAGTGACGCTGGCAAGGGGCGGGGTATCAATGATGATCATATCATAATCGGAAGAGATGCCTGATAAAAATTCTTTCAGTTTTTTTGAACTCAGGAGCTCCGACGGATTCGGGGGGATGGGCCCGGAAGGGATGATATAGAGGTTCTCAACGGGGCTCTCGAAATTTATCTTGTCTTTATCCGAGACGCCCGCAAGAAAAGAACTCAACCCGGATGTGTTTTCCAAATTAAAATTTTTCTGCTGTACGGGCCGCCTCATGTCTGCATCAATCAGCAGGACTTTTTTCCCCGCATGGGCAAGGGACAGGGCCAGTGAGGCGCTGATGGAGGATTTGCCCTCTCCGGGAGTAAAACTGCTGACAAGAAGGGTTTTGGGCGGATTATCGGCAGAAGACAGTAGGACGGCGGTTCTCATCCCCTTGAAACTTTCTGCAATCAAAGAAGACGCGTCGCCCATCACTGTCTGGATAACAGTCTGCTTTTTATCCTTGATCATATCAATGGTGCCGATGACCGGGACATTATATTTTTCCTCGACATCTTCAGGCGTCTTTACGGTATTGTCCAGGTATTCAAAAAAGAAGGCAAGGCCGATACCGCCAAAGAGCCCCAGAACTATTCCAAGAAGGAGGTTCCTTTTTTTGTTGGGCTTGGCCGGAATTTTTGGAAATTCCGCTTTTTCAATGATCCAAACATTGACGGCCTGATTCCTTTCAGTGAGATCCCGCTCTTTCATTTTTTTGACCAGAGCGTCATAAAGGAATCTGTTCGTATCCACCTTTCTCTGGAGCATACCGAGCTGAATGGATTTATCTCCAAACCGTTCCGCTTCAAACTTGGTTTGATCCACCAGCCCTTTTAAATTCCGCTCATTTTCTTCGGCCAAGAGGTATTCGTTTTTTATGGTTTCAACGACTTTCTCAAGTTCTGAATATTTTTTGCCCTTCAGCCCTTCCAGTTCATTTTTGGCTGTAATCATTTTAGGATGTTTCGGGCCGTATTTCTTTGAAAGTTCTGAAATTTTCTGATCCGCGGCAATAATCTTCTGGTTGATGGCTTCAAGAGAGACATTGGCCACCACGGCGGGGATGGTCTCAAGCTGTTCTTTTCTGACATTTTTAACCTGGTTGTAGACGGCAAGCAATTCTTTTCTTTTGGTCTCAGAGACGGTCATGTTTTTTGAAAGATCAGCCAGCCTTTCCGGCAGAACAGTGACCTTGTCTTCGATGGTGACAATGTCCTGCTGTTTTTTGTATTCCTGCAGCTCCTGTTCGGATTCCTCCAGTTTTTTACGCTGGATTTCGGACTTTTGAGACATCCAGTTGATGCTGTAACCGGAAACTTCCATCTGCATGTCCACAAGGACATCGATAAAGGCCTGGGCCACGGCGTCGGCCACCTTCATGGCCACGGCCGGATTATCGGAAAGATAACCGATTTGCAGGATCCTTGAATTTTCAACCGGTGTAACGGATATTCCCCCTTTGATCATGTCCGCCAGCATCTGAGTCTTGGTCCGGGGGATATCTTCGGGGATTGATTTTTTAACGGCATCATCCGAACCGGAAAAAAGGGTCTCGACGCCCAGGATTTCCTTTGCGGATAAGTACCGGTCTTTCATCCATCCTGCAAGCACCTGGATATAGGATCCCGTCCCGTCCATGTCCTTAAAAAACATGTCATAGATTTTATCCGGATTCAGATTTGAAACCGCCTTTTCAATCACCGCGGTACTCATGATCAATTGATTTTGGGTTTCAATAAATTCAGGATCATAGGGGCTGTACGTTGAACTTGTGGTCAGGGAGCCCGCGGTGTTTCTCTCTATCATGACCTTGGTGCCGGCCATGTATAGGGGAGTGGCGGTAAAGGTTGCTATCATGACGATGAGAAAGGTCAGGATAAAAAAGGTAAGAATGGACCCTTTGCGTTTGTTGATGATGCGCAGATAATCTCGTAAATGTATTTCTTTTTCATCCATGATCAGAAAAAACTTTCAGGCACGACAATCACATCATCCGGAAGAACCGGCTCGTCCATATCAACCCGCTCAAGAATTTTTTTCTCTCCCTTGATCAGCCGGATAATCTGGACCTTATCCTTTGCCGCTATTTTTGAAAAGCCGCCTGCCATTGTAATTGCTTTAATGACGGTAAGCTCCTGCTCATATACATATTGGTTGGGCTTGGTCACTTCCCCGGACACATAATAGGTATTAGCCTTGGAAATATAAATGCTGTCATTGTCCTGAACAGGGATATTCAGGGAGACATCTCCCTTTTTGATGAGTTTTTCAAGGTCCAGAACAATCTGATCTTTGTTTTCCCCGGAGGTACTCATCCGCTTAATGGTGGCTGTTCCGCCGGCATCTGGAGTGAGTCCGCCGGCGGTGGAAATAAATTCCAGAATGGTGACCTTGCCCCGGAGTTCATATTGCCCCGGATTTTTGATCTGCCCCAGGATTACAGCTTTTTTGCTCCGGTGTTCTTTGATGAAAACATCGACCTGGGGATTTACCAGATAATCACCTTCATATAATTCTTCAATCTTGGAGGATATCTGGGAAACCGTGAGATCCTTAATGGAGATTTCGCCTATCAGCGGAACCCGTATGGTGCTGTTGGCGCTGACCCGGACAGTGGTGGACAGGTCTTCATTTTCATAGACCTTAATATCCAGAACATCCCCTTCTCCAATGGTATATTCCTGGGAAAAGGCAATAAGGGGGACGATGCATAGAACCAGCGTCAATATGAATAATGAAAATTTGCCCATTCTTTTCTTACATGGACAGGGTTGCCCTGAAATAAACCAAGTTGGTCTCATAGTCATAGGTAGTTATATTGGAGTCATTCAGATAATAATGATAGCCCAGGTCAAAAATCAGCCATTTCCTGGGTTCGAACCTCAGGGTCGGTCCGATTCCGAACAGATCATCGGTCCTGTCAAATCCCTTATAGTCATTATTTTCAAAAGAGACATCAAAGGTTCCGGACCATTTCTCCGTGAAGCGCTGTAACAGGGCAACATCGATTCCCGTGGAAAGAAAGGTGGAAGCGCTGCCGAAATCCGACTCGCTGAATTTCCGGAAGCCATTGATCTGGAGTCCTCGTTTGGGTGTCAGATTGTGCTGGGTTTGAAGCTCGACGGAAAATCCTTCCTGGTCCTCAATGGTCGGGGCATCAAAGTCTTTTTCAATATACCCCAGTTTCAGGGTTCCCCTTGTTTTTGCCGTCATATCCCAGGTTGCACCGGCATAGTAACGATCTTCAGTGCTGTCGGTGGAGGTCCCGCCGTCAAAATCGATATCGGAAAAATTATATTCGACAAACAGGGAGGTTTTGGGCCAGAATTTGTAAAACGCGGAAATGCCGAAGGAATTGTCATTTCTGTTTCTGTAGGATGCGGCAAGGTCTTCGTAATCAATATCGTAATTTGAGTAATCCAGTTCAAATTTAAACTTTCCGGAAGGGGCTGCATAGGTGGCGATTAAATCCAGAAGATTGTCCTGGTATCTGTAAAGCGTGTCCCTGATGCCGTTGCCTGCGACGTCTTCCCGGTCATGGAAAAGATCAATGATATCAAAGGAGAGTCCTGAGTTGAGATTATACTGGAAAAGCCCCTCGGCCCTGTGATTCACATGATCCAGTGAGGAATGGTCGGAATAGAGCAAAAATTCCGGAGAATATAGAAAATAGGATTGATACCGCCGGGTGGCCTCAGGCTTGATGCGGCTCAATTGGAGCCCTCCGGGGGAGGTGGTTTTGGTATCAATGGATAAAAGTTTTTCCCGGTTGGCCGGGAAAGCAAGCCATACACCTGGGGCGATGGTGGTAAGAAAATCACTTTTTGTATTGGTGTCTGTGGCAAAAATATTGTCGGTAAAAATTTCCTGGAAGATTAAAAACGGGTGGAAATTGCCGCCCTGCTTCCCGAAAATATCCGAGCTGATTCCCTCATCCGCCGAAACCGTTTTTTCTTTGGATTGGCCTTCGGGTATGGATGAAGGCTTGGACTGGCCGACAGGAGGCGGATCATCGGCATAACTGCCATGGGTTGATAGAATAACAAAAAAAATCACTATAAGGAGCTGAGCGAAAATTTTACGATGTTTCATTTTATTTACTCACCTTTAGTATAAAAATTATTCTAATTTACTAAAATGAAAAAAGACCAAGAAAATACAATCCAATAGTAGTAATATTGAATTGCGAGCAGCTTAATATTTAAAAAGGCAGAATGTCAATAAAAAAACGCCCTGGTTTATTGAATCCAGGGCGTTTTTTGATCAATGACCAGGGCGTTCCTGAAACCGGGTTGAATCTTTCCTTTCCTAAGAAGCACTGGGGCTTGATACGGAAAAGGGTTTCGGCGGCGGTGGCGGCGGGATTGGCGGCGGCGGGGTTTCCAGTGCCGTATATCCCAGTCCGATTTCCCTCAGGCATTGGGCCTGGGTGATCTCATCGCGGGGGAAAACAGGGGTTCCTAGGGGAGTTACAGCATCCGTAGCAGCCTTAGCAATGATCTGCTTGTTGATGCCGCTTTCCGTGGCGCACATACAGAGTTGGTCCAGATCCACTTCTCCGCCGTACCCGAAAATATTAGTTAAAATCGAGAATGGGCTGTATTTAAGATCCACGGCAATTTTCATGGCTTCGCAGGGGGGGGCTTTCAATTCCATGGCTTTTTTGATGGCTCCTTCCAGAACGGTTTCTTCAGCCGGGGTGTATCCCAATCCCTGGGCCTGGCCGGCGGGGACTATTTTTCCCTTCTGCAAAGCCTGCACAAAATCTTTTTCCCAGGCATTTTCTTCAGCCACACAGGGATATGAAAACATTATCAGCCCTATTGTAAGAAGACTTGCTACCATTATATTTTTCATCATGTTCTCCTGTTTTTTTGCCGTTTTAGTTTTAATCAATTCATGTCGAAAATCAATGCAAATGATATGCCATGACAAAAAATTACCAGTTTGTAAAGCTGATTGAAGGAATTAACATAAAATTTATGTAATAAAAGTAAGATTTATTACGTAATTTCATGTAAATTTTTACCTATTCCTCTTTGCCAAATTTTCTGTCCAGGGTTTCAAGCAATGTGAGAATTTCTTTCGGGTTCTGGTTTTTCCCTTCTCCGTAAGAGCTGAAGGCAAGCCCTGTGCGGTACCGGTAGCTTTGTTCAGGATTTTTTGATATCCACTTCACCTCTGTAATGATTTCCGGTTCTGTTGAAATGCCTGGAATTTTTATTTTTACGACCAGTAAAGTCCCGGCTTTAAATCTCTCATTGCATAAAAAACCAGCGCCCCCCTTGCTCATATTCGTGACCGGATAATAATCATCAGAATATTTTCCTTTTCCAAAAAACCGGGGTTTGTTCTTATAGTAAAGAACTGTGCCTGGAATGCTGAACCTATTGCAACTGCGCTTTTTCAAGACAATATCTCCGCTGGGTGCTTGGCTGAAGTGTGATTCATTGCGTAAATGCTTATCAGTAATATAAAATACAAAGGAATTATTCAACTTAAAAAAGGGGGGAGTTGACAAATTTGGATCAAGCCCGTGACAAATTCCGGTATCCCAGAGGTCATATATAACCGTTTGCCTGGGCCCTGTATAATTTTGAATATTTCCCGTTTGTTGTGATCAACTCGTCATGGGACCCCTGCTCAATGATCTGGCCTTTATCAAGAACAAGAATTTTATCCGCCATCCGGGCAGTGGAATACCTGTGGCTGATAATAAGTGCAGATCGACCTTTTTATTAATTTTTTCAGAGTGGAAAAAATGGCTGTTTCCGTTTTCGGGTCAAGGGCGCTGGAAGGCTCATCCAGAACAACAATTTCAGCATCCCTGAAAAAGGCCCTCGAGATGGCCACCATCTGCCATTGCCCAATACTCAACTCCTCTCCGCCTTTGAACCATTGGCCCAGGAGGGTATCATACCCCAGAGGAAAGCTTGCTAATTTTTGTCTATATCGGTTTGTTCGGCTGCCTGCTTTATTTTTCCTATATTGTCTTTCCATTAATATCACC
>JAAUSZ010000342.1 GCA_012031875.1 Desulfobacula sp. | reverse complement strand
CGGCAGCATCAATATCGAAGAACTCATCAGCTCAAATCCGGACATTGCCGTTGCAGGAGATATTGACGGCGGCATCGTCCTTGAAAAAGACCCGGATCCCGGTGGCCATTCTGGAAGACAGCATGGGCGAAGGACTGGTGGACATTAAAAAAGAAATCCGGTTTTACGCCTATGTGTTCAATACCCCGGACCGGGCCGAAAAATATGCGGCTTTCCTGGACAGGATCACGGGCCTGGTCAGGGAAAGGACCCGGGATATTCCGGAGAATTTGAAGAAAAAAGTTTTCCAGGGATATAATCCCAGCCACCTGGTGACCCTGGGCGGGGATACCTTTATGCAGGAGCATATAGAGCTGGCCGGATGCCTGAATGCCGCAGAAACCGTGACCACCCTGGGGACCCAGACCGGCCTTCATTCAGGACTGGGAGAGGTTTCCATGGAGCAGGTCCTGGACTGGAACCCGGATATTCTGGTCATCAATTCCGGAAACCCGGAGGATTTATCCCAGGACCCCCAGTGGGAAAAAATCAAGGCGGTCCGGGACAGGCAGATCTATTTCCAGCCGGCCGGGATTTTTATTTTCAACCGCCCCACGGCGGAGTCGGCGGTCATTTTCCCTTGTGGCTGGCCTCCACAGCCTATCCGGAAAGGTTTCAGGATCTTTGTGTAAACTGCCTGGTCAAGGAATTTTACAAGGAAATCATCGGCTTTGATCTGAGTGAAGCTCAGATCAGGGACATCCTTTCGGGCGCCTATGAATTGAAAATGATGAAGGGGATCAGCCATAAAGGATAAACCCATACATATCCCGGGAAGGTCGGGCCGGTTCTCGCCCGAGACCTGGATCAGGATTTTCATTGCCGTTCTTGTCCTGGTGGTGCTGGCCTCCCTGTGCCTGGGCCGGGTCACCATCCCTTTTCTCCAGACCCTGAAAATTCTGTTTTCGCCGATCCTGTCCCTGGACCCGGACTGGTCCGAGACCACCTATTCCGTGGTCATGGATGTGAGACTGCCCCGGATCCTGGCCGGACTCCTGGTGGGGGCGGCCCTGTCCATATCCGGGGCCTCCTTCCAGGGCGTTTTCCAGAATCCCCTGGTGAGCCCCCATATCCTGGGGGTGGCGGCCGGGGCCGGATTCGGCGCAGCCCTGGCCATTCTTTTCTTTGACAATATCTGGATGATCCACCTCATTTCATTTTTATTCGGCCTGGCCTCCGTGGCCATGACCTATGCCCTGTCCCGGGTCTATAAGATGACCCCGGTGCTCATGCTGGTCCTGTCCGGTATTGTGGTGGGCTCCTTGTTCTCGGCCCTGACCTCGCTGTTAAAATACATGGCCGACCCCATGAATAAAATGCCGGCCATTGTGTTCTGGCTTCTCGGGTCATTGAACCATGTCTCCTTTAAAAATCTTCTGATCACCCTGCCCATATTTGTGGCCTGCATGGCCGTGCTGCTCCTGGTCCGGTGGCGGATCAACCTTTTGTCCATGGGCGAAGAAGATGCCCGGTCCCTGGGCATCAATACGGAAGCCCTGAAAGCCGTCATCATTCTCAGCGCCACCATTGCAACGGCGTCGGCCGTCTGCATCAGCGGAATCATCGGCTGGATCGGCATCATGATCCCCCATATCGGGCGGCTCATCGTAGGGCCGGACCACAAATACCTGCTTCCCATTTCCATGGTCATCGGGGCCGCCTATCTGGTGGCCGTGGATACCATCGCCCGGACGGCCATGACCACGGAAATCCCCATCGGCATCCTGACCGCAGTGTTCGGGGCTCCGGTCTTTGCCTTTTTGCTCAGAAAAAGCCAGAGGGCGTCCTGAACATGGCCGGACGGGTGGACATACAAGATCTTTCCTTCGGGTATACGGACAAAAGGGAAGATATCATTTTTTCAGGGATCCATTTTGCCCTGGAACCGGGGGAGGTCTTCTGTCTTCTGGGGCCCAACGGCTCGGGAAAATCAACCCTGCTCAAATGCATTTCGCGGGTACTGACCCCGGCCTCGGGCAGTGTGGCCATTGACGGAGAAAACCTGAACGCCATGAGTCCGGCAAAGATCGCCGGGAAACTGGGATATGTTCCCCAGAGCCTGGTGTCCGCCTTTCCCTTTACCGTGGAAGAAATCGTGGTCATGGGAAGGGCCTCCCGCATCAGCATGATCTCTTCCCCATCCAAACAGGACAAAGACAAGGCCCGGGAGTCCATGGAGAAAACCGGCATTGCCCACCTGGCCCGGCGGCCCTGCAACCGCCTCTCCGGCGGGGAATGGCAACTGGTCCTCATCGCCAGGGCCCTGACCCAGTCCCCCCGGGTCCTGCTCCTGGATGAACCCACTTCCCACCTGGACCTGGGCAACCAGGTGAGAATCCTGGAAAAGTGGGCAGCCTGTCCAGGGAGGGCATCACCATCATCATGGCCTCCCATTTCCCGGACCACGCCTTTTTGCATGCAGACCAGGTCGGCATCCTGAAAAACCGGTCCATGGCGGTCTCGGGAAAGCCGGACCAGGTCCTGACCGAGGAGGTCCTTTTTTCCACCTACGGGATCCATATCCGGGTCATCGAGGTGCTGGACGGGATCAACCGGAAAATCTGCGTTCCGGTGTTAAAAGAAAATGAAACCAGGGGAGAAAATCCATGAGCCTGATTCGAAAAATGATTTTTTTCATGATACTTTCCGGGATGGCCTCTGTTTCCCATTCTTCCGCCGCCGTCTCCCTGACGGATGCAGCGGGAAAGTCCCATGCCTTTGACCGGTTGCCGGAACGGCTGGTGGTGGTGGGTGCGGCCCCCTTTATTCCCCTTCACATGCTCTATCTGTTTGAAGAAGCCAAAGACCGCCTCAAAGGCTTTGAGGTCAAGGTTAAAAAAAGCGATGAGTTCCTGGATCTGGTAGACCCGGAAATTTCCCGGAAGCAGGCCCTGGATTCCAATCCCGGCCCTGAATCCGTGGCGGCCCTGAAACCGGATCTGGTCATCACCAAGTCTACGGTTGAGACAGGCCTGTCACGGTCCCTCAAAATTCTGGGAATTCCGGTCCTGCATGTGGGAGCGGAAACGCCGGACATGTTTTTAAAGGATCTTGAAAATTTGGGCAAACTCTTGGGGAATACCAAACGGGCCCATGAGCTGATCCGATATTATCAGGACAAACTTTCCCTGATCCGGGAAAAGACTACAAGCCCGGCTCTTGGGGAAAAACCCGGGGTTCTGGTCCTGGAATACAATAACCGGGGAAATATCCTGTCCCTGAATGTTCCGGCCATGGGATGGTTCCAGACCCAGCAGGCGCTCCTGTCCGGCGGGAACCCGGTGTGGCTGGATGCCCTGACTGTCCGGGACGGCTGGCAGATCACGGGGTTTGAACAGGTGGCCGCCTGGAATCCGGATAAGATCTTTCTTATTGTCTGGTATCAGCTCCAGGGTCCCGAAATAGTCAAAAGGCTTTATGGGGATTCAAAATGGAGCCGGCTCAAGGCCGTGCAGAAAAAAGACCTGCATCTCTTTCCCCAGGACATTTACGGCTGGGACTCAGCCAGTCCGAGGTGGATACTGGGGGCCCTGTGGATGGCAAGATGACCTATCCGGACAGGT
>JAAUSZ010000341.1 GCA_012031875.1 Desulfobacula sp. | reverse complement strand
CGGGCCCGGGGCAGATACCGCTTCACAAAGAGAACCGGGTCCCGGTCCGTTTCTACATACAGATAGCAGTCCTGGGCCGTTCCGCAGAAATAATAGATATCCGGCCGGTGGGTTAAAAACAGGGCGCCCAACCCTTGCTCGGCCATCTGCATTTTCAGGTTTCGAATTCTCGATATAATTTCCGGTTCCGGGACCGGTTCAAAGGGGTAGCCGGGCATGATTTTCCTTTTCATGACGATTGAATTCAGTACCGCCGCATTGTGCGCGGGCGACCTTGTTTCCACGCTCCAGACATACACGGAACCGGGCCGATGATCAACGGAAATTTCCGGAATAAGGGTTGAGGTATTTTTTCCATCGTGATATCCAAAGGCTAATATCGCATTGAGATGAGGGATATGCGGGCAACCGGTTAATAGCTTGTTTGCATCGAGGGAAAAGCTCATGACTATTCAAAAACCTCAAATTGATCCTTTCCTATTTGAACAACAGTTTAAGTCATTTAAATTGTTTGTTGAAGAAAAATCAAATCTACCCTTCAGATCATTCGCATCTCATCCATTTACAGAAAAGAATGAAGGCTATAAGCGTAAAATATATAGTGCAGCTCGGGAGGCCTTATCTTTCCAAGCTTGGCTGAAGACGGATATCGGCACCGGTGATATTATCAGAGCTACCATAGATGCCATCGAAATACCAGGAAGCAATCTTGTTCCATGGCATGGACGTTTTGGAAAAAGAGCTCGCCCTCATCAACCGCTGTATGAAGCACTGGGAATTAAAACAAACCTATCGAATATAGAGGCCTGTCTTTATAAGCTTTACCGCGAACCTAAAGATGATGAATCCTTTGATCAGATAATAGACATCTTCGGCAAACATTATTCGATTGTCGCTTACTTTTTTTTTATTAAAGATCGCTCAAAATTCCTTCCGATTGCGCCAACTTTTTTTGATAAAGCTTTTGAACTACTTGGTGCAGATTTTAAAACAAGCAGACGATGTTCCTGGGAAAACTACACGACATATATTGATCTGATTCGCGATATTAAGTTGTTGCTAAGTGAACATCTCTCGACAGAGGTTGCCCTTTTAGATGCACATTCATTTGCGTGGGTTCTCTCATCTCAGATGCAAAAAGAAAATAAAACGGCTGACGTAAAGGATTATTTGAAATTAACGGGAACTGAACGTAAGGCTATAATAAATGCCCGAATCGGCCAAGGCAATTTAGAGAAAGCCTTATCAGTTATTGGTCAACTTGTTCAGTTACTGGATGTAGTGAACCGAAACTATTGCGCGCATCCCATATAAAGCCTTGGACCAAATCTGATACATATGAAAAGCTAAACTTATTTAATGGATTATTGCTATCCCCTGCCTTAGATGCTTGTTTTGATGCGGGTTACATAAGTTTCGATGACGTTGGAAATATTATGATTTCAGATGAATTATCGGCTAATGATCTTGCTGTCATGGGAATACATAAAGATATGAAATTATCAAAAATTGAAGCAGAGCATAAATTTTTTCTTGCGTATCACCGAGAAGAAATATTTATCAAATGCTAAACAAAAGGCTGCACATGGATTCGGGCCGAAAAGCGGCCTTCACCAGTGAGCCTGAGCGTTGTACCCTATGATAAAAATTTCAAAACCTTGATTTTTTAATCTTAATCAGACATATTGTCATCATATATAAATAACTGAAAACAATATGTCTTGAAATTATTGAAAAAAGATCCCAAAACGATATTCCTTGAAAATGGGGGACAGCTTCGTATGAACGAGGCGATCAAGCTTGGTATTTCCCGATATATGCTTTATGGGCTAAAGGATAAAGGGATTATAGAGCAGATAAGCCGGGGGGTTTATCGCCTTAAGGATCTGCCGCCGATTGGCAATCCTGATTTGGTAACGGTCAGTCTCAGATTCCCGAATTCTGTAATTTGCCTTATTTCGGCACTGGCGTTTCACGGAATCACAACTCAGATCCCGCATTCAGTTTCCGTGGCAATACCCAGAGGATCAAGGCCTCCTTCTCTGGACTACCCTCTGTGCGGCCTCATCAATTTTCAGGAAATGCCTACACGGCAGGCATTGAAATGCTTCAGATTGACGGGGTTCCTGTAAAAATTTATAATATGGAAAAAACGCTGGCCGACTGTTTCAAATTTCGAAATAAAATTGGTATGGATATCGTTCTGGAAGCATTCAAACTCTATCGAGAAAGGAAAAAAACGGATCTGGCCAAACTGATCAAATATGGGAAAATCTGCAGGGTTGATAGTGTGATGATGCCCTATTTGGAGGCGTTTGTGTGAAGCTTGTCAAAAATGTACCTGCATCTGTCAGGCAGCGGCTTCGGGACCGCGCCAGGACAGACCGGCGACCATTTAACGAGTTGTTCCAGTATTATGCTATTGAAAGATTCCTTTACAGGTTTTCCCTGTCTGCCCATTTAAACCGGTTTGTTCTCAAGGGAGCATTGATGCTGAGGGTTTGGGATACGCCGGAGATCCGTCCAACCATGGACATTGATATGCTTGGAATAACAAACCATAAGGAGTCAGAAATCATCAAACAGGTTCGTGATATTCTTGCTGTTGATGTGGAACCGGATGGCTTGTTTTTTGATCCTGATTCCATCAAAAGTGAGCAAATTACCGAAGATGCAGATTATGAGGGGATAAGGATCCGGTTCCACGGAAGTTTGGAAAAGCGATAATCCATATGCAGATTGACATAGGATTTGGAGATGTGGTCCACCCTGGGCCTGAGATGCACCAACTCCCGACCCTGCTTGATTTCCCCGCACCTCGACTGAATTGCTACAGCCGGGAAAGCTCAATAGCAGAAAAGCTTGAAGCAATGGTTAAACTCGGAGTTTTAAACAGCCGGATGAAAGACTTTTACGATATCTGGCTTTTGTCCAGATTATTTGATTTTGATGGTGTCATTCTTACCGAAGCGATCCGCCAGACCTTTGAACGCCGGGGGACACAACTCCCCTCGGAAATAGACGCGTTTTCCGACTCGTTCATTGATTCCAAACAAGGTCAATGGACCGCCTTCTGGAAAAGACTCAATCAGGAGCATGTCCCTAAAAAATTCCGAGATGTTGTCCTAGGGATAAAAGAATTTTTATCTCCTGCCATTTTCTGTTTCTCCTCTGAAAAGTCAAACCCTGGAAAATGGAAGGCATCCGGGCCGTGGAAATGATAATGGATATCCCAACCACAGAGCATGAGTTGGCGGATTCAATACATGTGTCCTATCAGAGAATAAATGAAATCATCAATTTCTCCCGGAGGTGGGTACGCCGCGTCCGGTTGATTTGTGCCCCCCATAGAAAAGGAGGTCCCTATGAAGAAATTCAGCGTTGCAACCTTTAACCTGCTCAATCTGAACGAGCCCGGATTGCCGATTTACAAGGACACAAAGGGCTGGTCCCAGACGCAGTACAACCGGAAGATTGCCTGGACGGCCCGCCAGATCGATTTGCTCAATGCCGATGTGCTGGCTTCCAGGAGCTGTGGCACCCGGACTCACTCAGGAACGCGTTCAACCATTCATCCCTAGCAGGCGGTTATCAGCTTTTGACGCCGCC
>JAAUSZ010000340.1 GCA_012031875.1 Desulfobacula sp. | reverse complement strand
TCTCGGGTGTAACACCATATCTTACCCAGGTCGGAAGTATCGACCATCGCCTTTAAAGGCAGGTTGTTTGATAGATTTTCAAAGCTGTCGGATTCATAATCAATACCCCATAGCACTGTCCGGCAGCGCCTGACATGAATATCAACCGGATTAAAAAATCATGATGAAGCTGGTTGGGATTGATTCCTGGCCACGGCCCGGTAAAAAAATATCAGCCGGTGCAGCCTTCAGCTCTTGATGATATTGTTGAGAATACCATTGAAAATAGCATTCTATAATAACAGCCGCTTCTCGATGGTGGGTATCCAGTTCTGAGTCCGGGCTTCGTGCCAGGCTTTCTGGAAGGTTTCGTTTCTATTCATCCATGGCGGCTTTGTGGTGATCGAGTCTCCGCAGTATGAGGGCATGATAAATTCAAGCTGATCCTGAATGGTGGCAAAGAAGCGCTCCACCACCTTTGCCCTGCCGTTATATGGCTGGGCAAACATAACGGCCGTTCCCACACGAGCATAAAGTCCCGTCATTTCTTCAAAATCAAGGTCAACTTCTTTGCAGAACAAATTCGATTTGAATGCTTTGCCGTTATCAAGGTAAACGCTGTCAGGGTATCTTCCAAGGGCCATGACAGCCTTTCTGAAAGCAGCCATGATACCCCATTGGTTTTCTGTCGGCAGGATCTGCCAACCTGCCGGATAACGTGATTTCCAATCAAAGAAGACAATAAGCGTCATGCGGCATGGGCGGCCGGTTTCCGGGTGAAGGATAAAAAAGTTTAAGGTCTTACCGTCTGCAACCAGGCACTGACCGACCTCAAGAAGTTCAGCATCGCGGGATATATAGGGCGCATATTTGTCTTTATAGGCTTTCATCCCTTCCCTGGCCAGGCAGATGACCCCGGCATTGAATTTTTCGTAATCCTTTAACCACCTCCGCCAAGTTCTATCATCGGAATCTTCTGGAAAGCCTTGCTTTTCAAGGGTGATACGAGCCGCACGAATGGCCATTTTCACGCTGGGTTGTGATCCGTGCAAATAGCATCTTAAGAAGACCTCTTTTGCATGCTCTGAAATTTTTCTATGCTTGTATTTGGTGGTTCCGTGCTTTTTCCATCCGCCCCGCCCATCGCACAAGCACAGGTAATTATCGTCATTATCCCGCAATCTTTTATCAAGTGCGTCCAGGGTCCGTTCCTTGATTTCACCCACAATAGAAAGTATGCCGGGGACTAGGGCGCCGGAGTTGTAGGCCAAAAGAAAATCTTGCGCCGCTCTAAATTTATCTCCTCTTGGCGCCTTTTTCTTGGCCAGGCGGAACATATGCACCAGGTTGTACTTAGCCATTCCTATATTATCTGATTTTTTTGGAACCGGGCGATCATGGATAACTGCCGGTAGACCGGTGACGGCTTCGCGGGCGGCCAGAGCGGCCTGGATATCAACGGGAAGGAGCCCCCTGATAAAAAAATGTTCGGCACCGCCTTGCTTTCGTTCCGGCATATTTATCCAATCCTCTTTGACTGCCCTTAAACGGATGGTCTTTTTACAGAGTCCAACAGCTTCGGATATGGCGGCTTCTGAAATCAGCGGAATCATGGTTATCTATTAAAATCCTTTTTGATTATAACAATCAAATACTCTAAGGCCTCGATTGCTTTGCGAGCTGACATGTTTTCCCATTTATTGTGCCGTTCCTTATTTATTTCAGAAGTTAATCCTTTGTAATGTTCTTTAAATTGAACAGTTAAACGATCTGTGTCTTTCATCTCCTTTGCTGCATCTCTGATATCAGTTTCTCTGCCTTTACCCTGAACTTCTTTGACCGCTTTATTAATGAGTGACGCGGTGAGTTTTTTGCCATCATTGAGCCATCCGAGAACAATCCCCCAGGCCTTGACCTGGTCATCCGGATCTTTGAGTTTGGTAAGCGGGCGGGCCTGGGCTTCTTTAATGGGGAGGATGATTTCATGCTGTTCAGATCCGGCATCGCCCATGTCCCCCTGGGCGGCTTTAAGCGCGGCTTCCTTATACTCAGGGCACCTGCCGTCCGGGTTGGTGCATTTGCCGTGCTGGCCTGGGATTTTAACGCCTTTGCTTTTATGGATCATGGCCTTTCTGTATCCGCAGGACACGCACATGGAACCGGCTTCCGCCATCCGTTTATCGTAAGAGGCAACGTATTTATCAGCGAAATCATCAAGGTCTATGGGGTCTATGCCCAGGTTCATGCCGGGGGATGATTCGGGGGCGTTTTTGACGCCAATTGGCGTCATTTTTTGTTCAAGAAGTGCAAATGTTTCAAAGCTGTTTATTTGCCTATCAGCATAAGCCCTGCTTATATCCCATCTGTCTTTACAATATTTTTGAAAAGCCTTGTGGGTCTCCCGGTAAAGTCGGTTATCCCGGATATCAGCCAGGGCTCGGCCTACCGCAAGAAATCCTTTCAGATCGGCCTCTATGGCCTGTTCACATGCGCCAAACAGACTCTTTTCTTCATCCGTCAATGCCTCTTTGATGTCCGCGCCTGCCCGTATCAGTTTAACGCTATCCTTAGCCATTATATCCTCCTCACCCCGCTTTTCACTTCGTTTTGACCAATTTTTGGCGTTTCAAATAATAGATTTTGAGATCGGCCAATAACCGCTCAGGGCAGCCTATAGATTCCAGGTATTTAACTATGCGTTTAGGATAGCTAACCCCTCGCAATAAATGACAAACCGCACCGCCAGAAAGTTTATATCCTAAGGCCTTGTTAATATCAGACTGCTTGATGCCATGCCTTAGTAACCAGATTTTGATTTCATTGCCGGGATGTGTTTTTTCTTTTACGATCATAGTAAAAATTTTCCTTCTTATTGTCTTGATATCATGTTTGAGATGTCCATTTTTAAACCCTTTTTAGACATTGAATCTTGAATAGAATCATGCTATCCATTCATGTGCATCAACTATATGATATCTATTCATGCTTTTAACAAGCATTTTTATAAATATCAAGAAAAAATGCGTTTTAAAAGCATTTCGAAAAGGATTTATTTTGCAGCTACCTGAAAGGATAAAAAAAATAAGGATTACCTTGGGATTTTCTCAATTGGTTTTTTCAAAAGCTTTGGGTATCAGCAGGGGGCATGTTTCAAACCTTGAGACCGGTACTGTCATACCATCAGATCAGCTTATAAAACTCATTTGTATGAAATTTGGAATTGAGGAAAATTGGTTGAGAAATGGATCCGGTAATATAAAGGTTAAGCTAAAAAGTAATATCACGCTTGAGGAAGACCTCGATTTATTAATCGAGGAGAGTGATGAGATAAAATACAATACATTGTTTAATGCTTTATCCTTGCTATATAAAACTTCGGAAAACTTTATTGAATTTTTTGATTCGCAAGAACTCATCTTCTTTGCATCAGATGATTTTATGTTGGAACCTGAACACAAGAGGAATGAACAGATAATAAGAAAGTCTTCTGACGTCGAACAAAGCCTGGAACGATTAAAAAAGCGAATCAATAGAATTAAAGAATTAAAAAATTATAATGAAAATGGAGAAATCGTTTAAAGTATTAAAAAAAGCGCCCAATAAAATATAAATTGGTCCTATCCTTATTTATTCAACAAAAGCTCTTTAAACCTGGCAGAAAATAAGCACCAACTATTTCACC
>JAAUSZ010000002.1 GCA_012031875.1 Desulfobacula sp. | reverse complement strand
TGTAAAAACAGTCCTTGACTATTACCAAATAAGGTTATAATATAACTTCATGAAATATGAGGTCAGGATAAAGAAGAAAATTCTTCATGATTTCAAGAAACTGCCGAAGAATGTCCTGAAACTGTTGTTCTTATTGGTCGAAGACCTCAAGGCAGATGGCCCGATACAAAAAACTTGGCGCAATTTTTCGCCCTTGGGAAAGGGTACATACCATTGCCACTTGAATTATCGGTATGTGGCGTGTTGGACTTTCCGTCAAGGGGAAATTACAATTGAGGTGTATTATGTTGGCTCTCGTGAAAAAGCCCCGTATTGAAATCTCCCTTCAAGGGGAGAATGTGGGTGAACTCATCGAATGGATCAGCAAGAAATATGAGGTGGATATTCTTGCTCCCGAACAGGATGAGAGTATGGCCATTGAAGATACGGATTTTTGGAAGGAGATGCACTCCAATAGAATCGGAAACCTTCTTTCCGCCGCACGGTTCAAGGCAAATTTGTCGCAATCACAACTTGCCGAAAAACTCGGCATCCGTCAGAATATGATCAGCGATTATGAAAGAGGGAAACGCCGTCTGACGCCTGACATGGCAAAGCGGATTGCGGAAACCCTTGGCATCAAGGTTGAAAGAATATCTTTTTGATGGAAAGGATGCTCCATATATTCAGACGTGTTTGAAAACATGAGTGGAAAAGAACTCAAGGTCTATTTCGAAGCCCTTTCAGACCTGTTTAAAACCGGCCCCACCCTCACCAATGTCATGGACCTGCATATCCTCCTGGTCCGGTAGCAAGCCCGGACCGGCTGTTTTTAAAAAATCCCGGGTTCCGCCATTGATTCTGGTATATAAAAAATTGTACAAAAAAGCATTGCGTATGGATGCAACATTTTTTATATAAAGTGATATCGCCTTCCAAAACAAACATAATCTCTGCATCCGCTAAGGCCGCGGGATAAAACCCGGCCCGGATTTTAATGCAGTCCGTTGACGTGATGCGAAATAAACAGGGGACAAAGGAGGAGACGCGAGATGAACCCGAATCATGACCATACGCCGACGCGGGCGGATGCTGTGAAAATTGCGGCCGTTTATGCCGTCCTTGGTGCTCTTTGGATACTTTGCACCGGCCGGCTTCTCCACCATTTCGTGCATGACGGGTTCTGGCTGGAGAAGCTGGAAGCCGTCAAGGGCTGGTTCTATGTGCTGGTCACGGCGGTTCTGCTGGGCTGGTGGCTGAACCGGTATTTCCGTGAAATCCGGAGATCGACGGAGCTGCTCCAAAAAAGCGAGGCCCGATTCGTGACCATCTTCAGGCACAGCTCGGCGCCGGTCGCCGTCACCCGGATAAGCGACGGCGTATTTGTGGACGCAAACGAAGCCTTTGCCCGGCTTTACGGCCATCCCCTGGAGAAAATTATCGGCCGCACTTCGGAAGAATTGCAGTTATGGCATTCCGGCAACCGAGTCCAGGTCATCGCCGAACTGCAAGAAAAGGGCCGCACCCTTGTCAAAATACAGGGCCGCCGCAAAAATGGCGACGTCCTTGACCTCTTGGCCTCACTGCAACTGATCGAACTGGACGGAGAGCCGTGTATCATGGGAACGCTGGTGGATGTCACCGAGCGCATAAAGGCGGAAGCGGCCTTGCGGGAGGGCGAGGAGAGGCTGCAGTTCGCCCTGGAAAGCTGTCACATCGGCGCATGGGATATGAACCTGGCGGACCATACCGCCTTCCGTTCCCCGGAGCACGCCCGCATCTTCGGCTATGAGCAGCTTCAGCCGATCTGGACCCGTGAAATATTCATGGAACATGTCTTACCGGAAGACCGGGGGGCGGTAAGCCAAAAAATCCAACACGCCATTCAAACGCAAAGCCATTTCAATTTTGAATGCCGCATCCGGCGGGTGGATGGGCAAATCCGCTGGATTTGGGTCGCGGGCCGCTATCGGGCGGACAGCGGCGGTGAAAAGCGCCTGGCCGGGATCGTGCAGGACATCACCGAACGTAAGGCCCGTGAAGCGGAAATCGAACGCCTCTCCCGTCTCTATGCCGCTCTGAGCCAGATCAACCAGGCCATCGTGCGACTCAATTCATATGAAGAACTCACCCGGGAAATCCCCCGGATAGCCGTTGAATTCGGCGGCTTTAAAATTGCCTGGGTCGGCCGGTACAATCTGCAGACGCTTGAAATTACGCCGCTGGGCTGGGCCGGGGAACAGTGGGAAACTGTCCGTAATTTCCGCCACAGCCTGGAAGACAGGACAGGACAGGCCTGCCTCTGCGGCCCTGTGATCCGGGAGAACCGTTCCTGTGTGCTCAATGACCTGTCGGCCGTAACGGAAATGTCCAACTGGTTAATGAGGGTGGAGCAGGCGGGCATCCGGGCCGCCGCCGTGTTTCCCGTCCGGGTGCGGGACACGGTTTGGGGGGTGTTCGGGGTATATGACAGCGAGCCGGATGTTTTCCGGGACAAGGAAATCGCCCTGATGGAAGAAGCGGCCATGGATATCGGCTACGCCATTGAGCACATCGAGAACGAGGCCCAGCGCCGGCAGGCGGAAAAATTTCAACTCCTTTCCGCCTCAATTCTGGGCGTTCTCAATGAGCCGCTGACACTGCGGGAGGCCGGCAGCGCCATCCTGGGGCTGATCAAAAGGGAAACCGGCCTGGATGCCGTGGGCATCCGTTTGAAGGATGGAGATGATTTCCCCTATTTCACCGCAGAAGGATTTGATAAGGAATTCCTGCTGGCTGAAAATTCAGTGATTCTCCGCAATGAAATCGGCGCTGCCTGCCGGGACGCCGACGGCCGGCTCAGCCTCCAATGCACCTGCGGAATGGTATTGGCGGAAAAATGCGGACCGCCCGGCGACCACGTCACTCCCGCCGGAAGCATATGGACCAACGACTCTCTCGCCCTGCTCAACTCACTGAACGGCCACGACCTGCGGGTGGAGCCGCGCAATCGCTGCACCCATGAAGGCTTTATGTCCGTGGCCCTGATTCCCGTCCGGGTGGACCGGCAGATAATCGGCTTGCTGCACCTCAACGACCGGCGCAAGGATCGTTTCACACCGGAGACCATCCGCTTTTTCGAAGGATTGACCGCGAGCTTCGGCATTGCGGTGAAACGCCGGAAAGCGGAAAGCGCTTTGAAAACAGCCCATGAAAAAATGCTGACCATCCTGGACAGCATTGATTCAACTGTTTATGTGGCCGACATGGACACCCATGAAATCCTGTTCATGAATCAGAAAATGATCACGGATTTCGGCGGAGATAAAACCGGTGAAAAATGTTTCAAGGCTTTCCGGAAACAGCAGGCCCCTGTGATTGCTGCACCAATGATCAATTGGTCGATGAAAACGGGAAGCCGGCCGGCGTCTGCTCCTGGCATGATCAAAATCCGGTTACCGGCAGGTATTATATCAATCACGACCGGGCCATTGAATGGACGGACGGGCGTCTGGTCAGGATGCAGATCGCCATGGATATTACAGATCTGAAAAATATGGAAGCCCGGCTCACCCAGGCCCAGAAAATGGAAGCCATCGGGACCCTGGCCGGAGGGATTGCCCATGATTTCAACAATATCCTTTTCCCCATCATCGGCCATACCGAGATGCTCCTGGAGGATATACCGGAAACCGGCTCCCTCCGGAGCAGCCTGAAAGAAATCTATGCCGGGGCCATGAGGGCCAGGGACCTGGTCAGGCAGATCCTCGCCTTTGCCCGCCGGGAAGAAACGGAAATGAAAACGATGAAGATGCAGCCCATAGTCACCGAGGCTTTGAAATTGATCCGGTCCACCATCCCGGCCTCCATTGCCGTATCCATAAACCTTCAACCGGGTTGCGGCCCTGTCAAGGCAGACCCCACCCGGATCCACCAGATCGTCATGAACCTGGCCACCAACGCCTACCATGCCATGGCTGAAACAGGCGGGGAATTAAGCGTAAGCCTTCGGCAGGTCCGGTTGGGGGAAGAAGACCGAATCCACCCGGATATGGTCCCCGGCGAATATGCCTGCCTGACCGTGGCTGACACCGGGATAGGGATGGATGAGGATTTGATCCGGCGGATATTTGATCCGTTTTTTACCACCAAGGAAGAAGGAAAAGGAACGGGAATGGGGCTGTCCGTGGTTCACGGGATAGTCAAAAGCATGAATGGGGCCCTCCGGGTTCACAGCGTCCCCGGAAAAGGGTCTGAATTTCATATCTTCCTCCCTGTCATCGAAAGTTTTTCTCAAACCCGGGAGATTGAACCGGACAAATCCGTTCCCGGCGGAAGGGAAAGAATTCTTCTGGTGGATGATGAATCCGCGATCCTTGCCATGGAGGAAAAGACCCTGTCCCGTCTCGGCTATCAGGTGACAGGCTGCGCCGGCAGCCTTGAGGCCCTTGAGGTTTTCCGGTCCGGCCCGGACCGGTTCGACCTGGTCCTTACGGACATGTCCATGCCGAAAATGTCCGGAGACAAACTGGCTGCCGAATTGATTAAAATCCGGGGAGACATTCCCATTTTGGTTTGCACGGGGTTCAGCGAAGGCATGACGGATGAAAAAATCAAAACCCTGGGAATCCGGGGGATCCTGATGAAGCCGGTGGTGGTGAAGGATCTTGCAAAAAATACGGGAAATTCTGGACGGGGATAGCCCTGTCCCGGTATAATCCCAATGCCGGGCCTTTTTCCGGTTCTTTTAAATTTAAACGCTTTGATACAAAGGAGCCCCATGCATTTAGACGTGTTTGAAAACATGACCGAAAAGGAACTCAAGGCCTATATTGAATTTCTCCTGTGGAATTACCGGGTCATGGACGCCTTCTGGTTCATTAAAATCACCGATGCCTTTGACCAGGCAACGGCTGAAAAACTCAATGAAGCGGTCTGGGACAAGGTGGCGGGCTATGCGGCCAAGGACCTGAAGGAAAAATTCCATATCACGGAAACGGGGCTTCCCGCCTTTGTCAAGGCCCTGAAGCTCTTCCCCTGGTGCATCCATGTGGGCTATCAGTTTGAGGAAAAAGCCGATGAGGTTATTCTCACGGTGCCTTCCTGCCCCACCCAGGAGGCCCGCCTCAAACGGGGCCAGGACGAATATGTCTGCAAGCATATGCACATGAAGGAATTTGAGAGCTTTGCCCGGGTCATTGACCCGCGCATCACCGTGGAATGCCTCTTTGCCCCGCCGGACCCCCACCCAAAGGATTTGTTCTGCAAATGGCGGTTTTTTCTTAAGGATTAGAAAAGGGCGGAAGAGGGGGAAGCCCCTGTGGCGACCGGTTATTGTCAGATTTCCATTGACGATGAGGATGAAAAAGCATAACGTCTCCGACGTCAAACAATGTTACACAAGTATTACCCCTTTACTGTCGATAAAGGGATATTGACACATTCATCCAACCCGGTCAAAGGGGACCGGATTGGTTTTTGAGAAAAGCAAGGAGTCCTATGAAAATAGACATTGGTCCTGTAACACGGCTGGAAGGGCATTTGAGTATTTATACAACCATTGAGAACAATATTGTTACAGACGCCAGAAGCGCGGGAGAAATGTTCAGGGGCTTTGAGGCGTTTCTCAGGGGCAGGGACCCGCTGGACGCACAGCAGATCACCCAGAGAATCTGCGGGGTATGCCCCTACGCCCATGCCATCGCCTCTTCCTATGCCCAGGAAAATGCCTACGGGGTGGAGGTTCCGCCCAACGGCCGCATCCTGCACAATCTGATCCAGGGCGCCAATCATCTTTATGATTATCTGCTGCATTTTTACCAGCTCTCGGCCCTGGATTTTGTGGATGTAACGGCAATCCTGAAATACAAGGGGGCTGACGCCGACCTGACGGCGCTCAGGGACTGGGTCAAGGCTGAACTGGATTCCAAATCACCTTTTCCTGCAACCCCTTTTCTGCCAAGGCTGTCCGGGCAGTATATTTCCAGTCCGGATATCAATATCGGCGCCCTGAAACATTATATCGAATCCCTTGAAATCCAGAAAAAGGCCAACAAGGCCTCGGCCATTTTCGGGGGCAGGTTTCCCCATGCCACTGCGATTTTTCCCGGCGGATGCACCCAGAGCCCCACCGTGGATCATATTTCTTCCTACCGCTCACTGATTTCAGAGGTCCGTGATTTTATCCATCAAAAATATATTCCCGATATCCTGGCTGTGGCGGCAGGATTTCCCGCCTACTGGAATATCGGCAAAAGCAGGGGCGGGTTCCTTTCCTACGGGCTGATGCCCGTCGGCCCGGAAAGGGACGGCAAACGCCTGTTTGCCCCGGGGGTATTGTCGGATGGCAAAATGGCCCCGGTGGATTTCAATGCCATCCGGGAAGATGTGAAATATTCCAGATACTCATCGGGGTCTGGATTAAAGGTGGCGGACGGGGATCTGGTCCCGGCCCCGGACAAAGAGGGCGCGTATTCATGGATCAAAGCCCCCCGGTATCAGGGAAAGGCGATGGAGGTGGGACCGGCCGCCAGGGTCCTGGTGGATTATGTCCAGAACAACAATCCGCAGGTCCGGCAGCTCGTGGACAGGTTCGCCGGCCAGGCGGGCATCCAGGCCGCGGATCTGAATTCGGTCCTGGGAAGGCATCTGTGCCGGGCCGTCACCGCCGCGGTGGTTGCGGATTTTCTGCTGAAAGAAACCGAGCGCATTGATATCAAGGGGCCCTATATGGCCCGGTTTGATCTTCCCGAATCCTGTGAAGGATTTGGCGCCACGGAAGCGTCACGCGGCGCGCTGCTCCATTATATCCGGGTGAAAGGCCGTAAAATCGAAAAATATGAATGCGTGGTCCCGACCACATGGAATTGTTCCCCCCGGGATGACCATGATCATCCCGGAACCATTGAATCGGCCCTCATCGGAACAAAGGTCGAAAACCCTGAAGAACAGATCGAGTCCAACAGGATTGTGCGCTCTTTTGACCCGTGCCTGGCATGTGCGGTGCACTAACGCAAAAAAAAGACAGGATCGTTAAACAGACAGGTTGAGGATAAATGTTATGATAACCAGACGTGAATTTTTGAAATTAGCGGCATGTTTAAGTACCTCGTTCGGCCTTTCCAATTTCCCCGCCGTTGTCGGTGCGGCCCTGAAGGAAGTGGATTACGCCACCGTTCCCAGGCTGCTTTATCTGCAAGGCCAATCCTGCACCGGCTGTTCCATCTCTTTGCTCCAGGCCGAGGCCCCCAATGCGGTTTCCATGATTACCCGGTATTCAAAGCTTTGTTTTCATACGGATCTGTCGGCGGCCTCGGGAAAACAGGCCCTGAACCTCATTGAAGAATATATTTCAGGCCGGGCCGGAGAATATTTTCTGGCGGTGGAGGGCGCCATCCCGTGGGGAATGCCGGAAGCCTGTATGCTGGGGGATAAGCCGTTTGCCCACTACCTGACGGAAGCGGCAAAGACCATGAGCGGGGCCGTGGCCATCGGCACCTGCGCCAGCCATGGCGGCATTCCCGCTGCAGAGGGCAATCTGACCGATGCCGTCAGCCTGGGAGAATTCTATGAACGTCGGAAATTAAGTCCGCTGCTGATCAATATCCCGGGGTGCCCGGTTCATCCGGACTGGGTATGGAAAACCATTATCCACCTGGTGCAGGTGGGTCTGCCCGAATTAACCAAAGGGCAGCCCAAACCGTTTTTTGAAACCAGACTCCACGAACTCTGCCCCAGATATCATGATTTCCAGGAAGAGATTTTCGCCAAAAACCTGGGGGACAGGGGATGCCTTTTCAAGCTGGGCTGCCTGGGCCCGGATACCTATGCAGACTGCCCCACCCGCTGGTGGAACGGGGGCCAGACCTGGTGCATCGGCGCCAATGCGCCATGCATAGGATGCGCATCGCCCCTGTTTGCCTCAAAAAAGCAATTTCCCTTTTACAGGATATTTGAGAAAGAGGCGGCGGCGGAGAGCAGAAAAAATGAGGCCCGATTTATTTTTACCGGATAGATGGGTCATCGGCCGGGAGACACCTATGGTTAAGGACTGGTTCCGTTAGGAAGGGATTCTAACGGAAGGCGCCATAAAAATTTAAAAAAAGGAGCATGCCTGCTCCGTCTGGTCAGGAGAGAGAGCTTATGTCTGCAGGAGTTAAGATTCGTCGGAAAATTTTTACCGGAAGCCTTGGAGTATTGCTGGCTTCCATGGTTTTAACGTTAATTGCCCTTGTTTTAACGTTGAAGGGGGGCATACCGGGGGTCAGCCCGCTTCCGGTTTTTCTGGGTGTTTTCTGCGGGGTGCCGGTTTTATCCGGCCTTACGCTGTGGGTGCTGGCCGGAAAAATTGCCCGGCCCGTCATTGCCTGCATGGAATATGCCTCTGAAATCGGGAAAGGGAATTATTCCGCCGCCTGTCACGTTGAAAACGCCGGGGAGGCCGGCTTTATCGCCGGTGTTTTAAGGGAGCTGGCTGCCGGACTTGAGGCGGGAAACAGAACCCGGAAACAGGCGGATCTTAAACAGCAGGGCCTCCATGAGGGAATCAAGGCCCATGCGGGAGAATTGCATAAGGCCATTGCCGCGCTTTCATGGGCCGCGGCCGGCCTGAAAGAAAAATCCGAAAATGTCATGAAAGAATCCGGCTCGGTTGCGGCTGTGACGGAGGAGATGAGCGCCAATATCAGTTCGGTGTCGGAAGCCGCCGGGTATCTGCAGAAAAACATGGATTCCATCACCATCGTGTCCAATGAAATGACCAGCACCATCGGGGAGATTACAAAGAATTCCGAAGAGGCGCGTGTCATTACCATGGAAGCCAAGTCCTGCGTTGACAAGGCCTTTGAAAAAATTGAGATCCTGGGCAGGGCCTCCGAGGAAATTACCTCGGTGATTGATACCATTGTTGAGATAGCCGAACAGACAAAGCTGCTGGCCCTCAATGCGACCATTGAGGCGGCCAGGGCCGGAGAGTCCGGCAAGGGGTTTGCCGTGGTGGCCGGAGAGGTGAAAGACCTGGCCGCCCAGACCAATGACGCCACCCTTGACATTAAACACAAAATCGAAGCCATGAGCAGTTCCACCCGGAGCACCATCATCGAGATCAAAAAAATCAATGACGTGACACACAATATGACCAATATTGTGGAAACCATCGCCGCGGCGGTCCAGGAGCAGAGCGTTTCCAGCAGCCATATTGCCGACAACGTCAACGGAGCAGCGCTTCAGGCCAGGGAGGTGGGCGCCAATGTCGTCCAGACGGCCGCGGCCGTATCCCGGATTACCGACGGCATGAAAAAGGTGAACGAAAATATGACGGATATACAAAAGGTGCTGGCTGGGGTCACCGGCGGTTCCGAACATCTGGCAAAGGTGGAAAAGAAGATGCTCGGCTCAATCGCCTAAAGCAGAGACGGAGCGGCTGATTTTGCCGGTGGTGCTTCGGAATTTAAACTCCTTGTCGAAAAAAAGAGGGCGTTTCCATGATCAAAAATGCTTTTTCCAATCTACCATTTAAGCTAAAGATATTGTTTCCCATCCTCATTGTCCTGGCCTTTTCCCTGGCCGGCGGCGGATATTTTATCAGTGATTTCGTAAAGAAGCAGTTGACCGCAACCTATCTGGCTTCCGTCCGAACCCTGTCCCAATCCATCCAGGACGGGGTCAAGACTTCCCTTGAGAGGGGCCAGATGAAAAATTTCCAGAAACTGCTCTCCAGCCAGAAAAAGATCAAGGGTGTCATGGAGGTGTCGCTCTATGACCAGCAGGGAATCAACAACATGTCCTCCTCGGACCGCACCTCGGTCCCGGCCGCCATCCCGCCGGAAATCTTTGAAAAATTTTCCGTATCGCTTGATCCGCTTGAAATCATCAAAGAGGATTCCGTCATGATCTATACCCCCCAGGTCGTTACGGGGGACTGTATCCGGTGCCACCCGACCTGGAGCATCGGCAAACAGGGCGGTATTATCTCCCTGACCTATGACCTGACGGAACTGAACAAGGTCCTGGACAAACAGCGCTATGTGCTGATTCTCAGCATTGTTTTCCTGCTGGTTGGAATCAGCCTGTTTATTGTGGCCATTGCAAGATCCATTACCCAGCCCATGGTCGGTATGACCGAGTCCATGGAGAAACTGGCTTCCGGCAATCTCGATATTGAGATACCGGCCCGGGAGCAAACCGATGAAATCGGCAAGATGGCCAGGGCGGTGAAGATTTTCCAGAAAAATGCCATGGAAAAAATCCAGTTGGAAGAAGAGCAGGAAAAGATCAAGGTCCGGAATGAAAAAGAACAAAAGCAGATGCTGGAAAAAATGGCGGCATCCTTTCACTCCAGTGTCGGGAAGGTGATCAATGCCATTCTGACTGCGGCGTCCGATCTTCAGGGCTCGGCCCGGAACATGAACGAGACGGCCGAAAAAACCCATCAGCAGTCTTCATCCGCTGCGGCGGCTTCCAAACAGACCTCCACCAATGTTCTGAGCGTGGCATCCGCCACGGAAGAGTTAACCGCCTCAGTGGGGGAAATCAGCGAACAGGTGACCAGCTCCTCGGCCATTGCACGAAATGCCGTTAAAAAGGCCCAGAATACCAATGAAATGGTGGGAAGCCTGACCGCCGCCTCCCAGAAAATCGGCGATGTGGTCCAGTTGATCACCGACATTGCAAAACAGACCAATCTCCTGGCTTTAAACGCAACCATTGAAGCCACCCGGGCCGGGGAGGCCGGCAAGGGGTTTGCCGTGGTGGCCAACGAGGTCAAGGAGCTGGCCAAGCAGACCACCGCGGCCACCACTGAAATCGCCCGGCATATCAACGGGATCCAAAGCGCCACCCAGGGGGCTGTTTCCGCCATTACCGATATCACCCAGACCATTACCACCATTGATGAAATCTCGGCCATCATTGCCGCGGCCGTGGATGAACAGTCCACCGTCACCGCTGATATTGCCGAAAGCACGAACCAGGCGGCATCCGGCACCCAGGAGGTCACCCGGAGCATTACCGTTGTCGCCCAGGCGGCCAATGAAACCGGCCACGCCGCAGGTGAGGTGCTCAAAAACGCCGACGAGCTGTTGAAACAGGCCGACGTTTTAAAGGACGAAGTTGAAAAATTCTTATCCCGGATAAGGCCAAGCTCAGGGAAAGAGGAACAGCATGTTCAATATTGAAGATAATGAAATTTTCAATGATTTTATCCAGGAGTCCCTGGAGCATCTGGACGGCATTGAAGATGACCTCCTGAACATCGAAAAGGCCGGTGAAAATTTTGACGAAGAGATTGTCAACAAGGTATTCAGGGCCGTGCATACCATCAAGGGAGGGGCCGGTTATCTCGGCCTGAAGAATGTCGAGGCCCTGTCCCATTCCAGTGAAAACGTCATGGGGAAAATCCGGGCCCGGGAGCTGGTCCCGACCCCGGGCATTGTTTCCGTTTTGCTGGATGCCATGGATACCCTGTCAATCCTGATCAACCGCCGTGAAACATCCAATGAAACCGATATTTCCGGCAACCTGACGGCCCTAAACGCCATTTATCTCGGGGAGGCCCTTCCGGAAAAAAGCGATCTGGAGAACATGTCATGGCCCGGCCCTGAATCGCCCGGAGAGCCCCGGGAGATTTTTACGGTTGAAAAACCGGAAATTGAAGAAAACCCGGAAGATCTTCTGCAAAAAGCCGAGCCTTCCGACATGGCCGCGGTCTTTCAAAAGGGAAGCTTTCTTTATATTTTACAGTACACCCTCATAAATGATGCGGGTGAAACGGAAAAGGACTGCGCCGGAATCATAGGGGAACTAAAGGAAACCGGGGATATCTTAGCCGCCGATATGGATATTGACCAGGTCCCCTCAGACGATTTGATCAGGCAAAACGGGAACAGTCTCAGGGTCCTTTTTTCGACCATCCTGGAAAAGGACCTCATGGGCAATTTCTTTGATATCAATCCGAACCGGATCCGGCAGATCACTGCCGATGACTTGGCCCAGGCGGGCCGGGCCCCGGCAAAAGATTCCCGGCCGGTTGAGCTGGACCGGGCCGAACCGATTGGAGCCGAACCGGCTGTGGCCGAAGCAGCCCAGGCCGGACCGGTTGAGGATGTCCGGCCGGCTGAAGCCCCGGCCGCTCCCGGGCAGGCAGCCCCGAAACCATCTGAAAAAGCCGGGCCGGCCCTGCCTGCCGATTCCCCGGCCAGGACGGAACAAAAACCGGACAACCTGCGGGTCAATGTCAAGCTGCTGGACACCCTCATGACCCTGGCCGGAGAACTTGTCCTGACCCGGAACCAACTGGTCCAGGCCGTATCCTCCCGGAAGGTCCTGGGCATCGACAATATTTCCCAGCGTCTGAACCTGGTCACCTCCGAGCTTCAGGAAGCCATCATGAGTACCCGGATGCAGCCTGTGGGCAATGTTTTTAACAAATTCAAGCGGATTGTCCGGGACCTTTCCAAAAATCTCGGCAAAAAAATCAACCTCATCATCGAAGGCGACGAGGTTGAGCTGGACAAGACCATTATTGAATCCATCGGCGACCCCCTGACCCACCTGGTCAGAAACTCCGTGGACCACGGGATTGAAACGCCTGAAAACCGGGTGGCCGCCAACAAACCGGAAACAGGTATTCTGCGGATCACCGCCTATCACGAGGGCGGCCAGGTCATGATCGCCATTGAAGATGACGGCGCCGGAATCAACATCGAGCGGGTCAGGGAAAAAGTATTGTCCATGGGGCTGCGCGATGCCGCCGCCCTGGATGAGATGAGCGATAAGGAAATCGCCAACCTCATCTTCCTGCCCGGCATGTCAACGGCCAAGGAAATCACTGATATTTCCGGCCGGGGCGTGGGGATGGATGTGGTCAATACCAATATTTCCAAAGTCGGCGGGACCGTTGATATTGACTCGACACCGGGCCGGGGGTCCATCATCACCATCAAGCTGCCCCTGACCCTGGCCATTATCCCCAGCCTGATCGTTACCGTGCAGAACGAACGGTATGCCGTTCCCCAGGTCAATATGGTGGAACTGGTCAGAATCCCTGCGGCAAAAGTCGGGGACAGGATTGAAAAAATCGGTTCGGCCATTGTCATGCGCCTCAGGGGCGAACTTTTGCCGCTGATCAGGCTGACCGATGTCCTCGGGATCGGGGACCGGTATTACACCTCTCCGTATCCGGGCGCCCAGGCCGTAGACAGACGGGACCTGACCGAAGACCGGCGGCAGGCCCGGGCCCTGAAAACCGCGTCACGGGCAGATATGAAAAGCCCGGCCCCCGGGGAAGAGAAACGGTCCAGCATCCGGGACAGGCGGAGCAGCCCGGCCGGCGCTTACAATATCCTGGTGGTCTCCGTGGGAGACTATCATTACGGGATGGTCGTGGACCAGGTGCTGGACTCTGAAGAGATCGTGGTCAAACCGGTCGGAACCCACCTGCGTGACTGTGAGTGCTATGCCGGCGCGTCCGTCCAGGGAGACGGCAAGGTGGCGCTGATTCTGGATATCATCGGCATCAGCAATATCATGAACCTGAGAACGGTTTCAAAATCAGTCCAGGAACAGGCCCAAAGCAGGATCGAAAGCAAAATCGTGAAAGACACCCAGTCCCTCCTGCTGGTCTGCAATGCGCCGGGCGAACAGATCGCCATCCCGCTGGACCTGATCTCAAGAATCGAATCCTGCAAGACCAAAGACATCAAAATTACCGGAGGACGGAAAAATATCCAGTACCGCGGCGGTCCCCTCCCCCTGTTCAGTATGGATGAGGCCGCCAATGTGGGCTCACCTGAAACGGACCGCCCGACCTGTTATATCATTGTCTTCTCCATCAGCGGCAAGGAGGTCGGCATCATCATCTCCGAGGTCATTGACATCGTCCGGGGGGCCTATGTGATTGATGAGATGACCCACAGGCAGCCGGGGATCATGGGCTCAACCATCATTAACGGGGAGATTACCCTGCTGGCGGATCTTTACGGGGTGGTGGACACCATTATGCCGGAGTGGACCAGGGCCTTAAAATCCGGGATAAAGAACGACCGCACGGAAAATATCCTGGTGGTTGAAGATTCCCCGTTTTTCCTCAACCAGATCGTATCCTTTCTCTCGGATATCGGTTATCAGCCTCTGACGGCGACAAATGGTCTGGAAGGACTGGAAGTACTGAACCGGGAAAGAATTGATATCGTGCTGACCGATATTGAAATGCCCCATATGAACGGACTGGAGATGGCCAAACGGATCCGCGGGGATGAGCGGTTCAAAAATCTGCCCATTATCGCCGTCACCAGCCTGGCCGGAGACGCCGCGGAAAAGCAGGGCAGGAATGCGGGGATTAATGATTACCTGATCAAACTGGACCGCGAGAAAATAATTGCCTGCGTCAGGAAATATCTTCTCTAAGGCGGGTGGACAACAGACTATTTTAGCAGAGAAAAGGCCATGATGAATCTATCCAACAAAGGCACGGACGTGGAGTTAGCCATTTTCCAGATCGGAGACATGCTCTGCGGACTCCACACCCGTCACGTACAGGAAATCAACCATAATTTTGAAATTACCCCGGTTCACCGGGCGCCTGATTATGTCCGGGGCGTCATCAACCTGAGGGGTGAAATTATCACGGTCATTGATCTGCACCAAAAATTCGGTTTGCCCCCCGATGAAGTCCGGGATGACACCCAGGTGGTGGTGGTCTGGTATGAGGAGGAACTCATCGCCCTGCTGGTGGATAATATTTATGATGTGATCAATGCACACCACGCCGATATTTCAGCGCCCCCGTCGAATGTTGACGGAATCAGCGGCGCTTTGTCAAAGGCGTCTATTGTATGGAAAAGGACCTGGTGATCATTCTTGACCTGGATGAACTGCTCAGGAAATAATGCCTAAGCGCCTGTTACGAGTTCTGGTGGTTGACGATTCCGTCCTGTACAGAAAAGTCCTGTCGGATGTCCTTTCAACCATCCCAGGCGTTGAGGTGGCCGGGACCGCCACCGACGGCCGAGTGGCGCTGGCAAAAATCCCCCAGCTCAGGCCGGACCTGCTGACCCTGGACTTTGACATGCCTGACCTGGACGGGCTTGAGGTGCTGCAACAGCTCAGGGCCGACCATCCTGAGCTGAAGGTGGTCATGGTCTCGTCCCATACCCGGGAAGGAGCGGCCGTCACATTAAAGGCCCTTGAACTGGGCGCCCTGACCTTTGTCACCAAACCCGGAACCGACAATCCCCTGGAAAGCAGGAATGCGCTTTTCGGCCAGCTTTCTCCCATTTTATGTGAGATCGTGGCGCAGATCCGGCCATCACCCCAACCGGACGGCAAAGAACGGGAGATCCCCCGGGACGATGTCCGGGACCCTGCCCCGGAAAAAGCTGCCCCCTTACCGGGACCGGGCCGGATCCAGATCGTTGCCGTCGGTATCTCCACCGGCGGCCCCAAGGCCCTGGCCGAGCTTATCCCCTGTCTTCCCGGAGAGCTTCGGGTGCCTGTTGTCATTGTCCAGCACATGCCGTCGGAGTTTACCGCCGCTCTCGCGGAATCCCTTGACCAGAAAAGCGCGTTAACGGTTGTAGAGGCCGGGGACGGCATGGAACTCAAGCGCGGCATGGTGTTTATCGCACCGGGCGGCAGGCAGATGAAAGTCGTACAGGATTCGGGAAAATACCGGATTGAAATCAATGACGACCCGCCGGAAAACCACTGCCAGCCCTCGGTAGACTATTTGTTCCGGTCCGTATCCAGGGTGTACGGGAAACACGCCCTTGGCGTCATCATGACCGGCATGGGCTCCGACGGGGTTCTGGGCCTTCGGCTGATGAAGCGGCTGGGCGCCCAAGTGATCGCCCAGGACAGGCAGACCTGCGTGGTTTTCGGTATGCCGGGTGAGGCCATCCATGCCGGGGTGGTGGATCATATCATTCCCCTCAACCAGATTGCCGCCGAGATTGTGCGTAGGGTCGGGATATGAAGATAACCGTCAAGGCGCTTATGGAATTAGCGGTCATCGTCCACAAACAGTGCGGTATCGTTCTGTCCAAAAACAAGGCCTATCTGATAGAAGACAAGCTTGAGCCGCTCATCCGGGGATACGGCCTTTCTTCCTTTGAAGAACTGGTGGCCGGGGCAAAGAACTCTCCGCAGATGACCGACCATATCGTTGACCGGATAACCACCAACGAAACCTCCTTTTTCCGGGATAAAAAGCCCTATGACCTGCTAAGGGAAAAATTACTGCCGGACTGGCAGGCCGGCCGGGGACGGACGCCCGGCAGCCTGAATATCTGGAGCTGTGCGTGCTCAACCGGCCAGGAAGTGTATTCCATTGCCATCACCCTGATGGAGTATTTCAAAGAAAAACCCTTTAACCATCATATCCGGATCAAGGCCACCGATATCTCGGATTCAGCCATAGCCACCGCCAGCCGGGGCCGGTATTCAGAATTTGAGGCCGGCCGGGGCCTGGACGAGGCCCGACTGAAGAACTATTTTACCTGGGAAGGCGGATACTGGAAAATACGGGATGACCTCCGGAGCATGGCCTATTTTGAAAAAATGAACCTTTTGCAGCCCAAAATCGAATATCACCAGTTTGATATCATTTTCTGCCGCAATGTGGCCATCTATTTCAGCAAAACAGACCGCCGGAGCCTGTTTCAAAACCTGTCCGCCTGCCTGAGCGACAAAGGCGCCCTGATCATCGGGGCCACGGAGTCGCTGTTTGATATCAGCGAGCAATTAAAGAGAGTGGAATATAACGGGATTGCCTATTATATTCCGGACCATCGGCCGGGATAGCCGGCTAACGAATTCAACGGCGGTCCGTTTGATTTCCCGGCCTATCAGCCCAGCACCGAGGAAACCCTGTCCAGGAGCTGGGCCGACTCAACCGGCTTGACCAGATAGCCGGATACCCTCAATTCTTTTGCTTTGATGATTTCATCTTTTCTGGAGCTTGACGACAGGATGATGAATTTTGAAGCGGCATTGTATTCCCTGATTTTCGCAATGGCTTCAAATCCCCCCATTTTGGGCATATTAATATCCATGAGGGTCAGGTCGGGATTAAATGTCCGGTGGATTCTGATGGCCTCTTCGCCGTTCTCCGCCTCTTTGATTTCGGCTCCCTCTTCCTTGAGCGTCTGGCCGATGATATTTCTCATGACCCTTGAATCATCCACAAGCATTATTTTCCTGCCCCTGATCCTGCTCTCGGATTTCTCACCGAAATCAATTCTCAGGATAATCTGCTCTGTGGTCCCTTTTGCTTCCGGGTCTTCAATATCCAGGCAGATCATATATCCGCGCATGGTGTTTGAAATATCACTTCTGTAGCTTTTTTTGAAAACAGGCGTGTCAAATTTGACCTTCAGGCCGATGTTGTCCCAGTCGGATATGGTTCGTCCCACCACAACGTTTAGAAATTCATTCAACAGGTCGATGGAATCATCGCTGATTTCTTTAAATTTTCCCATTCCAAGCCTTTTTGCTATGGCGGAAGCAAGCGTCAAGGCGTCGGAAACGCTGTTGAATGTCAGGACAAATTTCCCGTCGACCTTTTTGTCATAGTCGGTATAGGATATGATATGAGCAAATTGCAGGACATTGTTTTCCTTTAAAACCTGCCTGATTTCCGTGGCTGTCACTTTCAGATGGGTCATCTGCTCGATGCTTGATTTATAAGCATTAATGAGAATATCGATGTGTTCGCTGAATTGGTTCATAATGTCTCCGGATGTGTAATCAAAACCCGGTAATTTTACAAAAAAATTTTCCGGTTATCAAGTATTAATATCCCCCGAACCGGAATACCTGAAGGTCCTCATCATGACCGGGCGATGATGCCGGGTTTTTCTTAAGGATCAGGAAAGGTCGGGTTTTCTGACCTTGCCCAGGGAGGTCCGGGGAAATTCGGTTTTAAAGGTCACCTTTTTGGGCCATTTGTATTTGGCCAACCTGCCCCGGCACTGTTCAATAACATCCGCTTCGGTGAGGGCGGCGCCGGGGACCGGGATCACAAAGGCATGGCCGCTTTCGCCCCAGGTCTCATCGGGCTCCCCCTTCACGGCCACATCCTCGATATCCGGGTGAAGCTTTAACACCTTTTCCACCTCGGCCGGGTATACGTTTTCCCCGCCGGAAATATACATGTCCCCGGCCCTGCCCACGAGATAGAAGAACCCGTCCTCATCCATGCGGGCCAGGTCCCCGGTATGCAGATAGCCGTTTTTAATGGTTTCCTCGGTCTTGACCGGGTCCTGCCAGTATTCCTTCATCATGATGGACCCCTGGACCACGATCTCCCCGATTTCACCGGGTTTGGCCTTTTTCCCCCTCTCGTCCAGGATGCACACCTCGGCATGGAAAACGGGCCGGCCCACGGTTCCGGGTTTTTTCAAGGGGTCATCCTCCGAGGCCCAGAGCAGGATGGAGGTCTCTGTCTGGCCCATGATCTGCCTGAAGCCAAGGCCCGCCTCCCGGCATTTTTTGATCAGGTCTTCGGTCAGTTTTTCCCCGCCCCCGGCGCAGACCCTTAAGGATGAAATATCGCTTCTTTGATCCGGGGGGACCTTGAGCAGTTCCCGGTACACCGTGGGAACCCCCAGGAATTTGGTCACCCTGTGGGCCTCGATATCCCGGTAGATCCGGACCGGATCGAATTTTTTGTGCAGGATCAGGGTGGCGCCCTTGTAAAAAATCGGGGCCGCCTGGATAAAAAGCCCGCCCGAATGAAAGAGGGGCAAAAAAATCAGCATGATATCGCTGGAATGCAATTTAAAAAAGATATCGGCATTGAGACAGTTGAAAAAGGTTTTCCGGTAGGACAGCACAGCCCCCTTGGGCAGGCCCGTGGTGCCGGAAGTGTACATGATGACCTGGGGTTCTTCAGGGTCGGCAGGCCCCAGGGACCGGGTCAGAAAGGCCCGCTGGCCGTCGAACCGCTCCGTTTCCCAGGTAAAATCAAACACTTTGGAACCGAATTTTGCCCCGCCCGTCGCCGCCACCATGAGGGGCGGCAGGTAACTGGACAGTTCAAGAGCGTTGACCACCTCAGCCACCTCTTCCCCATGGACAAAGAGCCGGGGGCGGCAGTTTTTGATGAAATAATCCAGTTCCACCGGCGTAATCCTGAAATTAATGGGAACAAAGATGGCGCCCAGCCGGGCGCAGGCCAGAAACAGGTCGAAAAATTCCAGGCCGTTGCCCAGCATCACGGCCACCCGGTCTCCCTTTTCAATGCCGATGGACTGGAGCCAGCAACTGGTCCGGTCGGCCCGGCAACAGAGTTCGGCATAGGAAAGGGTCCGGCCCTCAAACAGGATGGCCGTTTTTTCCGGGGCCAGCTCAGCCCAGCGCTGGACCCACCAGGCAATATTCATGGATTTGATCATGGCAATATTTTATCTTCCGCATTCAAAATGATCTGAAAATATCATCCTTTTCTGAAAAACTCCATTGGAAAAAATCATCTTGAGCGAACTCAACCGGCAGGGCCTTCAACGCGTCAAAAAAGAGCTGGAGAATAAACGGCAATCGGGCAAAAAGCCGGAAATCCCATCTTTCTTTTGAATTTTGTTGAAACTTGGGAATAAACTGCATATGGTATGGGTAAAAAAAACAGGGGGACAAAATGAAGGATAGACTGAATCTGCCCTCTTCGGGAGATATTAAAAAAACGCTGAGCCTGGAAGACGGGAAGCTGCCCAGTTTCCCCCAGGCCGCGGCCAAGCTGCTGGAAGCATCAAAGGATGAAAAGTCTTCCCTGGCCGATCTCTCAATAATCGTGGAAACCGATCCCGGGATTTCCATCCGGGTGCTTGAAATTGTGAATTCCGCCATGTACGGCCTCAAACGCAGGGTCACGGCCCTCTCCGAAGCCGTGGTCTTTCTGGGCCTCAATGAGATCAAAAAACTGGCCCTGGGCATGACGGTGTTTGAGAAATTGTTCAAATCCGGCCGGACTGAAAAATTCGACCGGCTGCTCTTCTGGCGCCACTGCATTTCCACCGCGGTATTGAGCATGGAAATCGCAAAGGAAACCCGGTATCCTGACCCGGAAGAAGCTTATATTGCAGGCCTTCTCCATGATATCGGAAAGGTTCTCCTGGATGTCCGGGGCCGGGTGAATTACGGCGATTTCATCGCAGAGCTTGAAACCTCTGCCGATCTTATCATTGAAAAGGAACGCAGTGTCCTGGGGCTGGGCCACGACGATGTGGGGGCGTTTTTCTGTTCCCGGTGGAAGCTGCCTGAGAACCTGGCCCTGGCCGTCAAATATCACCACCAGCCCTTTGAGCACCTGGGCCTCAACCGGGATGAAAAACTCCTGATTTCCATTGTCTCGGTGGCGGATTTTCTCTGCTGGACCCAGGGTATCGGATCATTGGACCTCATCCGTCCCCCCATCCTTGCCCCGGAAGTGGAAAAGATCATCGATCTGGACCGCATCAACCTCATGGCCTGCATTCAAAAGATGAACCAGGACGTGGACCATATCTCAAAATTCTATCATTTTGTCTTCCCGTCCGCGAACCAGCTCAGGGAAAACCTGCTCTGGACCAACCTCAAGCTTTCCAAGGCCAATACCCGGTATTATTACCAGGAAGACCCCCTGGCCCGGGTCCGGGAAGACACCCCGGCCGCATCCCGCATCTCCTCCGACATGGAACTTGAATTCGGCAAACCCCTGGCCCGGGCAAAAAGCATAAAAGAAGTCCTGGATATTGTCATGTACCAGGTGGGCCTGGTGTTTGAACCCCTCCACTGGTCCATCCTTCTCAAGGACCCCAAAACCGAAGACATGGTCTTTTCCGTTGTGGTGGGAACCGGCAGGGATAAGCTCACGGGGACAAGGCTGCCCAAGGGGGAAGGCATTGCAGGGGCCATCATGGAAAGCGGGGACTCCCTGATTATCGAAGACGTTGAAAAAGATCCCCGGTTCAGCAGCCGGGCAGACCGGTACACCGGGTTTAAAACCCGCTCCATCATCGGAACCCCCCTGAAAACCGAGGACAAGGTCTTTGGCGTCATTGAACTCATCAATAAGATCAACGAGGACCGGTTCACGCCCAAGGATCTGAAAATTCTTTCCTCCATTGCCGAATACGCGGCCATCGCCATTGAACGGGCCTATTACAACCAGGCCTTAACGGCCCTTGCCACAAAAGACGCCTTGACCGGCCTTAAGAACCGGTGGAGTTTTGAGCGGGCCGTCGGCAGCAAGGACGAGGTCATGAAACGGTATGGGACGGTTTTTTCCATGCTCATTGCCGTGGTGAACGGCTTAAAAGATGAGGACGATGCCCGGAATGACGATATCCTCAAACAGGTTGCCGAAATTCTCAATGCCGTCAAACGGCGCCGGGATGATATTTTCCGGTATGGGGAAGACACCTTTATCCTGCTCTTGCCCCTGACCTATGCAGAGGATGCGGAGACAGCCAAATACAGGATTTTAAAAGCCGCCTCAGGCGCATTTCCTTCCGATACCCGGTCCCCCCAGTTGCAGATCCAGGCCTATACCGTGAGTGCGGAGGATTCCGTCCATTTGAAAACCCTGGTCAGGGGAGTTCTTCCAAAGGCCAAACTCCTCGTCAATGAAGACAGGGTCAAGGAGATTGAAGACAACCTCCAGCCCCTTGTGGAAAATGAGACCCAGAAGAATGAACCGGATACGGATAAATCTTCAACCTTTGGAAAAGCCGTGGCCCTGGGCGGAGAATTTATCCGGCTGAAAACCCGGGAATTCGGCCAGATCCAGGTGGAAAGGCTTTCCATGACCGCTGTCCGGTTCAGGGTGCCCAAATCCAACCGCATCGAAGTCAATGATTTTCTGGACCTCCGGTTCAGCCTGGATGATTTGAAAAAATCAGTGGTGGAAAGGCGGGTTGTGGTCCGGGAAAGACAAGCAACATATATCCTGGCGGACTTTTACAACCCTCCTCCCTATTCAAAGGACCTTGGATTTTATCTCATGAGCTGATACGCTCTCTCCATCCCTTAACCCCTGGATGGCTGATGGTTTTTCACAGGGATCCGGTGCTTTAAAAGACGCTGGATTCCCTGAAGAAGCTTTTGTTCTTCCGGACTGACCAGGGAATGGGCCACACCGGAAAAACCGGCCCGGCCGGTCCGGCCGATCCTGTGAATATAATCTTCGGGAACATGGGGCAGATCAAAATTCACCACATGGGGCAATTGCTGGATATCCAGACCCCGGGCGGCAATGTCCGTGGCCACCAGGGTTTGGACGGCCCCTCTTTTAAAATCGTCCAGGGCCTTTGTCCGGACGCTCTGACTCTTATTGCCGTGGATGGCGGCCGCGCTGACCCCGTCGCTCAAAAGCTGTTTGGTCAATTGGTTGGCCCGGTGTTTGGTCCGGGTGAACACAAGGGTCTGGCACCATTTTCCTTCCCGGATCAGGCTGGAAAGGAGTTGACGTTTGCCGGTCTGGGCCACGGGGTACACCAGTTGGGTCACCCCTTCGGCAGCCGTGTTTTGCTCCGACACTTCAATGAGCACCGGGTTTTTCAGCAGGCCTTGAGCCAGCCGCTTGATGTCCGGGGTATAGGTGGCGGAAAAAAGCATGTTCTGGCGTTTTGCGGGCAGAAGTTTGATCACCTTGCGGATATCGTTGATAAACCCCATGTCCAGCATGCGGTCCCCTTCGTCCAGGACCAGGATCTCAACCCTGGACAGGTCCACGGTTTTCTGGCCGGCATGGTCCAAAAGCCGGCCGGGTGTGGCCACCAGAATATCCACACCGGTTCTGAATTGTTTTTTCTGGGGGTTGATGCTGACACCTCCGAAAACCACGGCCGTGCGATGGGGAAGATTCCGGCCGTAAGTTTCAAAGCTTTCACCCACCTGGGCGGCCAGTTCCCGGGTCGGGGTCAGCACCAGGACCCTCGGATGCTGTGTCCTGCCCGTGGATTCGCTCAAGCGCTGAAGAATCGGCAGGGCAAAGGCCGCGGTCTTTCCGGTGCCTGTGCGGGCCCCGGCAAGGATATCCCTGCCGTTGAGAACTTCGGGAACAGCGCGGGCCTGGATGGGGGTGGGGGTGGTATAGCCCTGTGCTTCAACAGCACGGAGCAGTTCGGTCCGAAGACCAAGGTTTGCAAATGACATCACTATAATACTCCTGTTATCGCCCGCATCCATGTTACAGGATGCCGATCCAGGCAAGAATGAATAAATGTAAGGATTGAGCCAAAAAGGTAGGATTCAACCGCAACACCGCGCCGACCGGATGGCGCCAAAAAAAATGCAGTATAGCACGGTTTTCAATAAACACAAGGATAATATTTTTTTCCTCATTGTTTACAGGGGGATTGAATCCTGTTATGAGTTCACAACACAATTTTACCGGGAGGCTGAACATGGCTGAATTCTTTTTACAATTGAATCCCGTTGCACAGGCCCTGGCCGCCACTCTCTTCACTTACGGCGTCACGGCTGCCGGTGCATCCCTGGTCTTTTTCACCAGAACCGTCAACCCCAAACTCATGGACTCCACCCTGGGCTTTGCCGCAGGGGTCATGATTGCCGCAAGTTACTGGTCCCTTTTGTCACCGGGAATCGAAATGGCGGAAAACCTGGGCCATATTCCCTGGCTGACGGCCACCATCGGGTTCATGGGAGGCGGGATCTTCATGCGGGTGACGGATAAATTCCTGCCCCACCTTCATCCGGGCCTCAGCAGGGATAAGTCGGAAGGCATCAAGACCTCCTGGCAAAGAAGCACCCTCCTCGTTCTGGCCATCACCCTGCACAATATTCCGGAAGGACTGGCCGTGGGCGTTGCCTTTGGCGCGGTCGCGGCTCACCTGCCCTCGGCCACCCTGGGCGGGGCCATTGCCCTGGCCATCGGTATCGGACTCCAGAACTTTCCCGAAGGCACGGCCGTGGCCATGCCCCTGAGACGGGAAGGCATGTCAAAGGGGAAAAGCTTTTCATGGGCCAGGCATCGGGCCTGGTGGAACCCGTGGCCGGAGTTGTGGGCGCCTTGTTTGTCCTGCACATGCAGCACATCCTGCCCTATGCCCTCTGCTTTGCCGCGGGGGCCATGATTTTTGTCGTGGTGGAGGAACTCATCCCGGAATCCCAGAAAACCCCCGGCCATATCGATATTGTGACCCTGGCCACCATGCTGGGATTTACCGTGATGATGATCCTGGACGTGGCCCTGGGGTAAGCCGGGCGAGTATCCGTTCAAGGGCGATCACCTGGCGTTCCAGGCTGTCCGCGATTCTTTCCTGGGTATCAATAAAATATTCCCGGTTCCCGGCATACCTGCCCAGACGGCTGTTCAGGTCCTCAACCGCAGTTTGAAACCGCGATGCCGAAGGCTCATCCACCGGTTCCGGAATCCGTGTGTTATAGGCTGCATCATAATTTTTCCGGGTCATGGCCGAACGCTGTCTTTCCGGGCGGTTGGTGCGAAGCGCCTGTAAAAAATCATTCATTATGAAAATTTTCCTCCCTTGGTGTTTTATCTTTTAATATTCTGAGCCGGCCGATATGAGATGTTTGAAAGCCGAACGAATAATGTTCACCGGTTAATGCGATTTTCATGCCGGAGCTGCCCATTTTTTCTATTTTTCATTAAACCCTTGCCCATGAGGGGTTTGACAAAATACAAGGCCCCTGGATGATCGATCCGGCATCCAAGGACAGGGAAATTAATTCCATATTTTTGACACAGAAACTTCCCCATGTTATGAACATTGACAAACCTGTGTTTCCATTTTATAAAATTCCTGATTTAAAAGAATTACCTAGGGAGATGTTCAATGGATATTCAAAAATGCACCCATGATTCAAGCGTGATTATCTCACGGATCCTGTTGCCGGAAGATGCCAATGCCGCGGGTATTGTCCACGGCGGCGTCATCATGAAGGAAATCGACAATGCCGCAGGGGTCTGCGCGGTCAGGCATACCCGGAAAATATGCGTTACCGCGTCCATCGACCGCCTGGACTTTCATAAACCCGCCTTTATCGGCAATCTTCTGACCATCCAGGCCGGGATCAATATGACGGGAAAAACCTCCATGGAAATCGGGGCCCGGGTGGAAACCGAGGATCTTTTAACCGGGGTTAAAACCCATCTGGCCTCGGCCTACCTGACCTTTGTGGCCCTGGGAGACGACAAGCGCCCGGTGCCCATCCCGCCCCTGACCCTGGTGACGGAGGAAGATTTCCGGAGAAACCGGGAGGCCCTGGCCCGGAGATCCCTGCGCATGTCTGAAAAAAGAAGGAATACGACTGCCAGAGGGATGAAAACAAATGCTGACTCCGGTCAGAAATGCGGGAGGCTTGAAAAAGGCCGGGCCGGGCCGGTTAAAAGGCGGCCGGCCTTGACCCTCTATTCCTGCCGCCATTTGACCCCCAGGCTTGATGCCACGGTATTTGTTGCGCCCACGGCCCAGATCATCGGGGATGTCTGCATCGGCCCTCTCTCCTCGGTCTGGTTTCATACGGTGCTGCGCGGGGATCTGGCCGAAATCAGGATCGGCGAAAGAACCAATATCCAGGACCTCTGCATGGGCCATGCCGACGAGGGCATCCCCCTGACCATCGGAAACGGGGTCACCGTGGGCCACAGGAGCATCCTGCACGGCTGTACCATTGAAGACGGATGCCTCATCGGCATGGGCTCCATCATCATGAACCATGCCGTTATCGGACAAGGGTCCGTCATCGCGGCCGGGACCCTGGTCCTGGAAAAAACCCTTATCCCTCCCTACAGCCTTGTCACAGGGTCCCCCGGCCGGGTCAAAAAAACCTTTCAGAACCCGGAAGAAACCCGGAAAAACATCAGGGCCATGTCTGAAAGCTATATGGAAACCGCCAAAATCTTTGGGTCTTCTCAAACCTTTTATCCCCTCAAAAACTGAGACGAATTTCAAATGACCCCTGCCGTCAATTGCTTAAAAAAGGCAAAGATCCGCTACACCCTTCATCCCTATGATCATGATCCCACATCCAAAGCCTATGGCGAGGACGCGGCCCAAAAGCTGGATATCTCCTTTGACCGCCTTTTCAAGACCCTGGTGGTGTCTGTGGAGGATGGGGCCTTTATGACGGCCCTGGTCCCGGTTTCGAGGCAGCTTGACCTGAAGGCCTTTGCCCGGGCCACTGGTACGAAAAATGCGAAAATGGCCGAAAAACAGGATGTGGAGCGAATAACCGGCTATGTATTAGGCGGGGTCAGCCCCCTGGGCCAGAAAAAAACCCTGACCACGGTCATGGATATCTCAACTCAAAATTTTGACACGATTTTCGTCAGTGCGGGCCGCCGGGGCCTGCAGATTGAAATATCGCCGGAGGACCTGGCGCTGCTGACCCGGGCCGTATTCCTTGACATCAGCCGGTAAAAAGGTGTAATCTGGGCCTCATACAAAAAATCCGTCTCCCTTTTTGTCAACACACAGGACAGGAAAATGAAGCCGTCATCCCCGGAATTGGAAAAAGCCTTACCCGTATTAAGGAGTAGTGTAATGATAAGCCCAAACCGTAGGTCTTCTCACGGATATTTTTCCCGGCGCCGGCCTTTTTTTCCTCATGCTCATCTTCCTTTCGGGCCTTTCTGCAACAGCCGGGGAAACCGTTGTTCGGGTGGGGGTCTACGAGAATCCCCCCAAGGTCTTTACCTCGGAACAGGGGGACCGGCCGGGATCTTTATTGATATCATTCAAGGGATTGCGGAGCTTGAGGGATGGGACCTGCAATTTGTCCACGGGACCTGGACCGAGGGCCTGGACCGCCTGGAAAAGGAGAAATCGATCTCATGCCCGATGTGGCCTATACTACTGCCAGGGAAAAAGCCTATGCCTTTCACAAGGCGCCGGTGCTCTCGGACTGGTTCCAGGTCTATGCCGAAAAAGGCAGCGGGATCAAATCCATTGTGGATCTGGACGGCAAAAGGGTCCTTGTCCTGGACCGGTCGGTCCAGCAATCCTCCTTTGGACAGATGGTCCAGGGATTCGGAATCAATTCCGTCCTCACCGGCCTGCCGGATTACAAGGCCATTTTCGAAAAGATTGCGGCAGGCGAGGCTGATGCAGCCATTACCAACCGGTTTTACGGGATGGCTCACGCCGCAAAATACGGACTGGAAGACACCGCCATTATTTTCAACCCGACCCGGCTCTTTTTTGCAGCCCCTTTGCAGCAGGCCGGCAGCCCCCTGCTGACATCCATTGACACCCGCCTGGACCAGTTTAAACAGGATCCCCAATCCGTCTATTATACTTCCCTCACGCGATGGACCTCGGAAAAGGTAAGCTTTACCCTGCCGGCCTGGGTCCGGGTCACAGGCCTCATCATCGGCGTAGCCCTGATCATGAGCCTTTTGGGCAGCCTTGTGCTCAAGCGCCAGGTGGACCACCGGACCCGGGAATTGCAGGAGATCAACCGAGACATGGAAACCCGGATCCGGCAGCGGACCGCGGAGCTGGCCGTGGCCATGCAAAAGGCCCAGGCCGCGGATCATCTCAAGTCCGCCTTTTTGGCCTCCATGAGCCACGAATTGAGAACGCCCTTGAATTCCATCATCGGGTTCACCGGTATCCTGCTCCAAGGGCTGGCCGGGCCCTTGAACGAAGAACAAAAAAAACAGCTCCTTATGGTGCAGAACAGCTCCCGTCACCTTCTGGCCCTGATCAACGATGTGCTGGATATTTCCAAAATCGAGGCCGACCAGTTGTCCCTTTCCTTCAGCACCTTTGAGCTGCGGCCGTCCATCGAAAAAACCGTCAAACTGGTGGGTCCCCTGGCCGAGAAAAAAGGCCTTGAACTGGCCATGGAAATCGCGCCGGACGTGGGCGGCGTGACCACGGATCAGCGCCGGCTGGAACAGATCATCCTTAATTTGCTCAACAATGCCGTTAAATTCACTGAAAAAGGCCGGGTCAGCCTGGTCTGCCGGGCCGACAAAGACAGCTACCTCCTGTCGGTGTCGGATACCGGCATGGGCATCCGGGCCGAGGAAATCCCCGGTCTTTTCCAGCCCTTCCACCAGATCGACACAGGCCTGTCCCGCAAACACGAGGGAACGGGCCTCGGGCTTTCCATCTGCAAAAAGCTGATCGGGATGATGGGCGGGGCCATAGAGGTTCAAAGCCGATGGGGCGAGGGCAGCACCTTTACCGTCCGGTTTCTGAAAAATAGAGGAGAATCATGATGAACAAGCCCTTACTGATTATTGAAGATAATGCCCAGAATTTTTATATGATGCGCTTTTTACTGGAAAAAAACGGGTTTAGCGTTATCGGGGCCGAATACGGCCGGGAAGGCATTGATAAGGCCCTGCAATGCAACCCCAAAGCCATCCTGCTGGATATTCAACTGCCGGAGATGGATGGATATGCCGTGGCCCGGGAACTTAAAAAGCATCCTGAACTGGACCCGGTGCCCATCATTGCCGTCACCTCCTACGCCATGGTGGGAGACAGGGAAAAAATCATGGATGCCGGGGCCACCGGCTATATTGAAAAACCCATCAACCCGGATACCTTTGTTTCGGAAATTCTGCAATACCTACAAAAGCAGGAGGAGCCCTCATGAAAGTTCTGATCGTGGATGACCATGAAGAGAACCTGTATCTGCTGGAAACCCTGCTCAAGGCCGGCGGACACCAGATCCGCCCGGCTGCCAACGGGGCCGAGGCCTGGGCAATCCTTGAGTCCGAAGGAATCGACCTCATCATCAGCGATATCCTCATGCCGGTCATGGACGGATTTCAATTGTGCCGGAAGGTCAAGACCGACCAGCGGCTGCGCGCCATTCCCTTTATCATTTACACGGCCACCTATACGGGTCCCCAGGACCAGGCCTTTGCCATGACCATCGGTGCGGACCGGTTTATCGAAAAACCCTGCGAACCGGACCTTTTCATGGTAGCGGTCAATGAGGTCACGGCCTCTGCGGCCCGGCCCCCGGATATCCCGGTCCCGGTAAAGGAGGAAGAGGCGCTCAGGCTCTACAGCGAGAGGCTGATCCGGAAGCTTGAACAAAAGATGCTGGAAGCCGAAAAAGAGATCCAGGCCCGGAAAGAGAGCGAATCCCGGTTCCGGCTGTTTGCGGAAACCGCACCCGTGGGCGTCATCATTGTCAATCAGGAGCAAAAAGCCGTCTATATCAGCCCAAAATGCATTGACCTTTTCGGCTATACCCTGGACGATATTCCCAATATCGAGGCCTGGCTTACCCTTGCCTATCCGGACGAAGGATTGAGAGACCGGGTTCGCCGGGAATGGCAGGCCGAGGTGGATGCGGCCAGGGCCACCCTGTCTGAAATCCGGCCCCTGGAATACCCTGTGACATGCAAGAACGGCAGGGTCCTTGACATCGAATTCAGGATGTCCACCAATGGGACCCTGGATTTTATCGTACTGACGGATATCACCCAGAGAAAGCAGGCCGAGGCGGAATGGAAAAAACTTCAGGACCAGTTGACCCAGGCCCAGAAAATGGAATCCGTGGGCCGCCTGGCCGGGGGGGTGGCCCATGATTACAACAATATGCTGAGCGTGATCATAGGGTATGCAGAACTGGCCCTGGACAAGGTGAACCCTCGGGACCAGGTCCATGAGGACCTGACCGAAATCCTCACCGCGGCCCGGCGCTCCGCCGACATTACCCGCCAATTGCTGGCCTTTGCACGACAGCAGACCATTGCCCCTAAAATCATCGACCTCAACCAGGCCATCAAATATATGCTTAAAATGTTGAAACGGCTCATTGGAGAAGATATTCAACTGAACTGGCTGCCCGGAACCGAAATTGGAAAAATCAAAATAGATCCCTCCCAGATCGATCAGATCCTGGCCAATCTCTGCGTCAATGCAAGGGACGCCATCACGGGCGTGGGCAAGATCACCATTGAAACCAGGGCGGTCCGGTTTGACAACGCTTACTGCGACAGCCACGCGGGTTTCATTCCCGGGGATTTTATCATGCTGGCCGTAAGCGACAACGGCTCGGGTATGGATAAGGAAACCCGGGACCGGATTTTCGAACCGTTTTTCACCACCAAGGGAATCGGCGAAGGAACCGGCTTGGGGCTTTCAACGGTTTACGGGATTGTCAAACAGAATAACGGATTCATCAATGTCTACAGCGAACCGGGAAAAGGGACAGCCTTCAATATCTATCTGGCCCGCCATTCGGGTCCCGCGGTTGACCCCTGCCGCGAAGAGATCCGGGAGATTCCCTTAAGCCGGGGTGAAACCATCTTGGTGGTGGAGGACGAGGCCGCCATCCTGAAACTGACGGAAAAGATTCTCCGGGACCTCGGGTATACGGTCCTGTCTGCCGCCTCCCCCCTCAAGGCCCTGGACGCGGCAAAAACCTTTAAGGACAAAATCCGTCTTCTGATAACGGATATGATCCTGCCTGAAATGAACGGCAGGGACCTGGCCCGGCAGGTTCAATCCCTTTACCCGGAAATCAGGATCCTGTTCATGTCGGGCTATACCGCCAATGCCGTCACCCATCACCAGGTATTGGAGCCCGGCCTTTTTTTTCTGCAAAAACCCTTTTCCGTCAAAGATCTGGCCGTCATGGTCAGAAAGGCCCTGGACCACAGCCAAAACCCGGAATGAGGGTGTCTATAGAAAGGTTGACAAAAACTATTTTCCTCTCTACAAAGAACTTTCATCATAAACCTATCCAAAGAGAGGACCCATGCCGAAAATACTGGCCATTGACGACAAACCGGACAACCTGGTCACCCTGTCCGCGCTGCTGAAAAACATGATGCCCGGCTGCACGGTGGCAACGGCCCAGTCCGGCATGGAGGGCCTTAGAGAAGCAAAGGCCGGGCAGCCCGATGTGATCCTGCTGGATGTCAAGATGCCGGACATGGACGGTTTTGAAACCTGCCGGCGCCTGACCGCCGATGAAACCACCCGGCACATCCCGGTGATCATGGTCACAGCCATCAAAACCGATTCCCGGAGCCGGATCAAGGGCCTGGAGATCGGAGCAAACACCTTCCTGGCCAAACCCATTGACGAATATGAACTGGTTTCCCAGATCAAGGTCGCGCTCCGGATTAAAAAGGCGGAAGACGCCCTTCGCAGGGAAAGGGATTCTTTGGAAGACCTGGTTGAAGAACGCACGGCCGTGCTAAGGGAAAGTGAAGCAAAATACCGGCTCCTGGTGGAGAACCAGACGGATATGGTGGTCAAAATGGATACGGAGGGCCGGTTGCTCTTTGTCAGCCCTTCCTATTGCAGAACCCTCGGCAGGACGGAAAAAGACCTCCTGGGCCAAACATTCAGCGCCTTTGTTCACCAGGAGGACCGGGGCCGGGCCCTTGAAGCCGTCAAAATCCTTTATGCCCCGCCCCATACCGCGTGCGTGGAGCACCGGGCCCTGACCCAAAAGGGGAGCTGTGGCTTTCATGGCTTTACACCGCAGTCCTCGACGGCCGGGGACTCATCACGGAGATCATCGGCGCGGGCCGGGACATCACCGGGCAGAAACAGGGGGAGGCGGAACGGGAAAAGCTCCAGGCCCAGCTCACCCAGGCCCGGAAAATGGAATCCATAGGAAGGCTTGCCGGCGGCGTGGCCCATGATTTCAACAATATGCTCACCGTGATCCTCGGCTATACCCAGGCGGCCATGGATGAGACCGACCCCTCGGCCCCGCTTTATCCCAATCTGAGGGAAATCCTCAATGCCGCGGGGCGCTCCGCGGACATGACCCGTCAGTTGCTGGCCTTTGCCAGAAAACAGACCATTTCGCCCCAGGTGCTGGATCTGAACCGGACCGTTGAGGGAATGCTCAAGATGCTCCGCCGGCTCATCGGCGAGGACATCGACCTGGTCTGGAAACCCGGGGAAAACCTTTGGCCCGTCATGATGGACCCGTCCCAGATCGATCAGATCCTGGCCAATTTATGTATCAATGCCCGGGATGCGGTCCCGGATACGGGCAGGATCACCATTGAAACCGGGCCGGCAACCTTTGACAAGGACGATTGCACAGGGCATGCGGATTTTATCCCCGGCGACTTTGTCATGATGGCCGTGGGCGACAACGGATGCGGCATGGATAAGGAGACCCTGGACCACCTGTTTGAGCCCTTCTTCACCACCAAGGACCTGGGCAAGGGAACCGGCCTGGGTCTTGCCACGGTATACGGGATTGTCAAACAGAACAACGGCTTTATCCATGTATCCAGCGAGCCGGGCCAACATACCGTTTTCAGGATTTACCTGCCCTGCCGTGCAGGCCGGGCCGCGGAGCCTGCCGGGGGAAAAACCGGAGAAATTCCGCTGGGCCGGGGCGAGACCATCTTGATCGTGGAGGACGAGACCGTCATCCTGGACTTGTGCAAACTCATGCTGGAACGGCTGGGCTATGCCGTACTCACCGCGGCCACGCCCACAGAAGCCCTTCAACTGGCAAGAACCAATATGGACAGAATCCGCCTGCTCATGACCGACGTGGTCATGCCTGAAATGAACGGCCGGGACCTGGCCAGACAATTGACAGGGATTTGCCCGGACCTGAAACTGCTCTTCATGTCCGGATACACGGCCAATGTCATTGAGCACCAGGGCGTTCTGGGCAAGGGCATGAATTTCATCCAAAAGCCTTTTTCCAAAAACGCCCTGGCCGCCAAGGTGCATGAGGCCCTGGGCGGAACCGGACAAAATGTGAACGGGGACCCCCATGCCGGAAATCCCTAGCAGCCTCAAATCCATCCTTGATTACCTGATGGAAAAAAGGGGCTTTGATTTTTCCGGGTATCATCCGGCCATGCTGGCCCGCCGCATCGGAAACCGGGTGACGGCTCTAAACGGCAAGGATTTCAAGGACTACCTCATCCATGTCAAAGACAATCCGGCTGAAATAGACCGCCTCCTGGACGTGATCACCATCAATGTGAGCCGGTTTTTCCGGGATACCTTGACCTTTGAACTCCTGGCCGACCGGATTCTTCCGGCCCTGGTCCTGGAAAAGGCCGCCGGCGGGACCCTTCCCTCCGGATCTGGTCCGCGGGATGCGCCATGGGCGAGGAACCCTATTCCGTGGCCATCCTGATTCATGAACTGCTCCGCAAGGAAGGACTCATGATGAACCTGCACATGTTTGCCACGGACATTGATGCAAAAATTCTGGAAGGCGCTAAAAAGGCCGCCTACCCCCTCTCCAGCATCGAAAATATCAAATACAGGCTCCTGAACCGGTATTTTACACCGGCCGGAGACTGCTTTTGGCTGGTCCCGGAAATCCGGGACCAGGTCGCCTTCTCTCTCTATGACATGCTGGACAAAAACATATGGTCCCTCCGGAAAGCATCTTCGGAAATTTCGATCTGGTGCTCTGCCGGAACCTTTTGATCTATTTCAATACCGACTACCAGGACACCCTCTTTGCCAAGCTGCATCACGCCCTTGCACCCAACGGCATTCTCATCTTAGGGGATGCGGAAGCCCCGACCCTGAAATATCAGCATTCTTTCAGCCGGATCATGGAGTTTGGCCCCATCTACAGGAAAAAACAGGAGAAGCCCCATGACATTCAAAGATCTTAGGATCGACACCCAACTGAAAACCGCCCTGAGCATCATCCTGGTGCTGACCGCCCTCCTGGGCGCCATGGCCTGGATCCAGACCGGCCTTTTGTGGGAGGAAACCCGGGGGCTTTATGATCATCCGCTCACAGTCAGAAGGGCCGTCGGCGAAATCAAGGCCGATATCCTGGCCATCCAGCGGGACATGAAAGATCTCTTCCTGACACAAGATGAAGAAGACCGGCAAAGGCTCTTCCGGGAAATGGACATCTTTGAAGCCGACGCCCGCCGGCAGTTTGACACGGTGTTTGACCGGTATCTGGGCCCCGGGGAAGATGTGGAAAAGGCCTATCATGCCTTTGTGCAGTGGAAAACCACAAGAGAGGAAACCCTCCGGCTGTTCCGGGAGGGCAGAGCCGAAGAGGCCATGCACCGAACGGCAGCATCCGGAGCCGACGGCACCCACGCGAAAAATGCCATGGAACATATCAGGGAAATCAGCGATTTTTCTAAAGTCAGGGGAGACCGATTCTTTCAGGATGCCACCCTGAAACACAATTCCCTCAAGCTCCGGCTCGCCCTTATGGTCATTTTCATTATCCTTTTGACGGCCGGGATCGGTTATTTTCTGTATTCATGGATCAGGCGGCCCCTCAAGGAACTGACCGCAGTGACGGAAGAATTCCGGAAAGGCAATCTTCAGGCCCGCAGCCGGTATGTCTCCGCCAATGAGTTCGGGGTTCTCTCGGGTTCCTTCAACCGGATGGCTCAGGCCATTGCTTCCCAGATGGAAATACGGGATATCAACGAAAAAATATCCGATTCCTTTCTTCGAGCCAATGATCTTTCCGCCTTCAGAAAAACTCTCCTGGAGAAACTGGCCGACATCACCGATTCCCAGATGGGGGTCTATTTTCTCCTGAACCGGACGGATAAGGTCTATGAACCTGCCTATTCCATGGGCGTTGACCCGAAACGCCTGTCCTCCTTTGATGCGGCCGCCCGGGAAGGTGAACTGGCAAGCGTCCTGGCCACAAAAAAAATAACCTGCCTGAGAGACATCCCCAATGACACGACCTTCCATTTTAAAACCTTCACCGGCGCCCTCAAGCCCAGGGAGATCCTCCATTTTCCCATTGTGATTGAAGGTACCGTGCCGGCCGTCGCCTCCCTGGCAAGCATCCGGCCCTATTCCGAAAAGGCCCTGGCCATTCTGAACCAGCCCTGGGCCACCCTGGTCCATACGGTCTTTGCCAACCTCCTGGCCAATGACAGGACCCGGCAACTGGCCGAAAAACTCCGGGACAGCAACCAGGAACTCCAGGCCCAGCAGGAAGAATTGCAGGCCCAGGCAGAAGAATTGCTGAAACAATCGGAAGAATTGCAGGCCCAGAATGTGGAACTGGAGCAGCAGCGGCTGACTGTGGAAGAGGCCAGCCGCCTGAAAAGCCAGTTCCTTTCCAATATGAGCCATGAGCTGCGGACCCCCCTCAATTCCGTCATGGCCCTTTCCCGGGTCCTGATGATGCAGGCCGGGGCAAAACTCAGTGATGAGGAGGTCAATTATCTGGCCATCATTGAACGCAACGGAAAAAATCTGCTGGCCCTGATCAACGATATTCTGGACCTCTCCAAAATCGAGGCCGGCAGGATGGATGTCCACCCGAAATCCTTTTCTCTTGTCCTGACCCTGGGAAATATTGTGGAAAGCATTGAGCCCCTGGCCAGGAAAAAACATTGAGATCCGCCGGGAAATCCCTGCTGATCTTCCGTTGCTCGAAAGTGATGAGATCCGGGTGGCCCAGATCCTGCAAAACCTGACGGCCAATGCCGTTAAATTTACAGACCAGGGGAATGTGACCATCTCGGCCGCCAGGGAGGGGGAAAAAATCTCCATCCGGGTCTCAGACACCGGGATCGGGATTGCGAAAAAAGATCTTCCCGCTATTTTTGATGAATTCAGACAGGTGGACGGCTCTTCATCCAGACGGTATGAGGGCACGGGGCTGGGGCTGGCCATTGCCCGGCATGCAGCCCGGATGCTGGGCGGAGACATCACCGCGGCCAGTACCCTGGGCAAGGGCTCCGCCTTTACCCTGACCCTGCCCCTTGCCTGGCAGGGGGCCCTGACCGGTGGTCCGGCCCATACCGGACACCCTGAAGCGGCAACTTCCCTGTCCGGACCCTGCCCTTTCAGGGAAGAACTCTCCGAGGCTGCGGCAGGCCGGGATATCTTCCCTGCCGAGCCCCGGATTCTCCTGGTGGAAGACAACGAGGCCGCCATCATTCAGATCCGGTCGGTCCTGGAAAGGGCCGGGTACATTGTGGATGTGACCCGCGGCGGGCGGGAAGCCTTTGAATACGTCTCCCGCACCATTCCCGACGGCATTGTCCTGGATCTGATGATGCCGGGCATGGACGGCTTTGAAGTCCTTGAAAAAATCCGAAGCCGATCGGCCACAAAAGCCATCCCGGTCCTGATCCTCACGGCCAAGGACCTGACGCCGGAGGATTTCAGGCGACTCAGCGCCAATCATATCCAGCAGCTTGTGCAGAAAGGGGATGTGGACCAGGACAGCCTGTTATTGAAGATCAGCGACATGCTCAAAAAAAGAAAAAAACAGCCGGCGCGTCAAATTGAATCCGGATGCCCTGTTGCGGCATTCAGGGCCTCCCGCAATTTCAGGGCCAGATCGTTTTTTGAAAAGGGTTTCTGGATAAAACACACCCCTTCATCCAGGACGCCGTGATGGGCAATGACATTGGCCGTGTACCCGGACATGAACAGGAGTTTCAGGTCCGGATACAGCTTTGCCAATTGTACGGCCAGGTCCCGGCCGTTCATTTCCGGCATGACCACATCGGTCATGAGCAAATCAATTTTCCCGGTATGGGCCCGGGCCTGCCGCAAGGCTTCCGCCGGGCTTGATGCGGCCAGGACCCCATACCCCATCCGTTCCAGCATCACCCGGGCCAGCCCCAGGATGGCGGCTTCATCTTCCACCAGCAGTATGGTTTCATTTCCTCCGGGAGCAGGTTCCGCGGGTGGGCTGATCCCGGCAGCCTCATCGCCGGACAGGTACCGGGGCAGATAGATCCTGAAAACCGTCCCTTTTCCCGGCTCGCTGTAGACATTGATAAACCCGTTATTCTGCCGGACAATGCCGTATACCATGGCAAGGCCGAGGCCGGTGCCCTTGCCCAGGTCCTTGGTGGTGAAAAAAGGTTCAAACAGGCTGTCCAGGGTTTTTCTATCCATGCCGCAGCCGTTGTCGCTGAGCGCCAGGAGAACAAAATCGCCCGGCACAAATCCTGTGTGTTCGGCGCAGTAGGCCGGATCAAAGGTCTTCATGCCGGTTTCGATGGTGATCTTTCCCACGCCCGTGATGGCATCCCTTGCATTGACGCAGAGATTGGCCAGGATCTGGTCGATTTGGGATGGGTCCATCTTAACGGGCCACAGATCCTCAGCCGGTTTCCAGATCAGATCGATGTCTTCGCCGATGAGCCGGTGCAGCATGGTGATCATCTGCTGGACGGTCCGGTTCAGGTGGAGAATCTTGGGGCTGATCATCTGTTTCCTGGCAAAGGTCAACAACTGGCGGGTCAGGTCCGCGGACCGTTGGGCCGCGGCCTGGATTTCTTTCAGGTCTGCATACAGGGGATGATTTTCCTTGACCTCTTCCAATGCCATCTCCGCATGGCCCAGGATCACTCCCAGCATATTGTTGAAATCATGGGCCACTCCCCCGGCCAGCCGTCCCACGGATTCCATTTTCTGGGCCTGGAGGAGCTGGTCCTGGAGTTTTTCTTTTTCCGCCTCAGCCTGTTTACGGGCCGTGATATCGTGTAAAATACAATGGGTCTGCTGAAAATTGCCGTTTTGGTCCCTGGCGATCTTGCCATTGAAGGAGACCTGAATAAAGGCCCCGTCTTTTTTCATCATCTCGAATTCAACGCCCATAATTTCACCGATGGCCTTGAAGCGCGGAAAATTTTGCTTGAAATGATCCTGCCAGTCCGGATGCAGAAAATCGGCAAAAGATTTTCCGATGACGTCTTCCCAGGTATAGCCAAGGGTATCCAGCCAGGTTTGGTTCACCTGGATAAACCGGCCGTTTTCATCCAGGGACTGGTACCCGAGGGGGGCTTTTTCATAGAGCAGCCGGAAGCGGGCCTCGCTTTCCTTCAGCGCCTGTTCGGCATCCAGCCGTTCCATTTCCCCGGCCGCGCGCACCGCCACCAGTTTCAGGACATTCTCGGCCAGGGTACGGTTTGTCAGCGGCTTCCGCCCGATGACGGCGATGAGGCCGATGGGCGCGCCGGTATGGTCAAAGAGGGTCACGCCCGCATAGCTCTCTGCGCAGAGATCCTGGAGTACCTGATCCCGGGGAAAGGACCGCCTGACACCGGCGGCAAAACAGCAGACCGTCTTTCCCACCACATCCCCGCAGGGCGTGTCCTTCAGTTCATAACTCACATTGTCCTCAAAATGGCCGTCACACCATACGGACACCGTCCGGGCCCTCAGGCCGGCCCCCTCAAGGCGGTCAATGCAGACAAAATCCATACCCAGGGTTTGGGCCAGGTACCGGGCCAGCAGATCAAAAAACGGCTCATCAGCCCTGCTGCTGCTGCTTTGGGCCAGAAACAACAGCACATCCTCCTCTTGTTTACGCTCGGTGATGTCCTGATAATTCCCCAGCAGCCCCCCGATATCCGGATCATGAAACAGACCGGTTCCTGTAAATTCTATCCACCGGTAACCGCCGGCCCCGTGTTTATAACGGAATGCCATGGTTCCGACGGCATCCGGTTCCTGCATAATCTTATCAAAAAATGTCCGGGCAGAGGCCAGGTCATCGGGATGGATCTTATCCCAGGCGCTGGTGCCGATGAGTGCTTCGGGTTTCCAGCCGAAGCGTTTTTCGACATTCGGGCTTTTATAGCGGATGATCCCGCCCTTATCAATGATGACGATGACATCCCCGATATTGGCCACCATTTTGGCTTGCCGGGCCGCCAGAATCTGATACCGGTCTGAGGACTCCGTGAGGGAGAGGGTCTTTCTTTTTACCTGCTGTTTGAGGGCAAAAACAAAGGCCAGGGCAACCAGTGCAAAGAGACCGGCGACTATCAATACGGGGACCAGCCAGCGGGGAATAACGGTAATCGTATCAGCCCGGTGCAGCCATTTTCGACGGGCCTTTTCATAGGGTGAATCGGGTTGAATCCGCCAATGGGCCAGATGGGTTTCCAGGATGGCCAGCAAATCCCGGTTTTTACCTTTGGCCACGGCAAAGAAAATGTCAAAGGGATTAAAAACAAGGCCTGTAGAGCGGAGGCCATATTCTCTATGCTTGGCAATGCCGAAGGTGCTGTTGACCACCCCCGCGTCGGCCTCTTTTGATGCGACGGCCTTGAAAACCTCATCAAAGCCGGGTTTCTCAACCACATCGCAGGTGATATGAAAATTCTTTACCAAATTGATAAAATTCCCGGCATTGTGATCTCCCTGCATGACGGCGATTTTTTCCCCTGCACGTCAAGTATCCCGTCAATTCCGGAGCCTGCCGTGGTATACAGTTCGGCCCACACCGTCAGAAGCGGGGTCACCGTATAGTCCAGAAACCCTGCCCGTTCCTCGGTATAGGCAACGCTCGTCAGGACATCCACCTCCCCGGATTGTATCCGCTCCAGGCCCTCGGCCCAGGAGCCGTAGACATATTCAAACCGGATGTTTTCCCGCCGGCCGATATCAGCCAGGGCATCCACATAAAATCCTTTTACAACCCCGTCGGTATCTTTGAAGATGCCCGGATAATAATTAAAGGCCCCGACCCGGATAAGCCTGGGTTCGGCAGCTTCCAGGGAGATCCCGCCCAAAAGGACAAGAAGGATGCCGACGGCCGACAGAATCGTTTTTTTCATTTTATTTCTCTTCCTCCAGGGCCCGGCTCAATGCATTCTTCAGTTCAGCCTTTGAATAAGGTTTGTGCAAAAATGCATTGGGCTGCTCAGGTGCATCCCGGCCCATGGCCAACGCTTCTTCATACCCGCTGGCCAGGATAACCGGTAAACCGGGTTGAATCGTTCGCAAGGCGGCAAGGGTTTCCCATCCATCCAACCCCGGCATGGTCAGATCTGTGATCGCACAACAGACCTTGCCCTGGTGTTGGCGGAAGAGATCCAGGGCCTCGGCTCCGCCGGCCGCAGACAGGATTGAAAAACCCAGGCGTTTCAGCAGGGTCTCCCCCATTTTCCGGACCGATTCCTGGTCATCCACCATGAGGATAAGGCCGCTGTATTCAGCCTCCTTGATTTTGGCTGCTTTGTCAGATGCATCCGGCGCCTCATTGCTAAAAACCGGCAGCAAGATGCGAAAGGTGCTCCCCTGATCCTTGATGCTCTCCACCTGGACGGCTCCCCGCCATACCTTGACAAGCCCCAGAACCACGGACAGGCCAAGGCCCCGGCCCGTGAATTTGGTCGTAAAAAAGGATCAAACAGCTTGGGCATTTCCGGTTGAGGGATGCCGCATCCCGTGTCCGCCACTGTCAGGCAGGCATAGGTGTCGTCAACCGGTTTCCAGGTCGTAGGCGCAATCAAGCCCCCGGGGATGTCCGTTGCCGGGAGGGTTCTTACGGAGAGCCTGACCCTGCCCTTACAGCCGCCCAAGGCTTCCACACTGTTGGTGATCAAATGATTCAAAGCCATCCGGACCTGGTTGGCATTGGCAAAGACCATGGGGCCCGAAGACATGAAATCCGTTTCCAGGACAATGCCTTTGGGGATGAGGGCCTGGACTATCGGCAGATGCCGGCGGACAAGCCTGGAAAGGTCCAGGGCCTCGCTTTTATCGATTCCCTGGCCGATATAGGTCAACATGAGCCCGCTGATCTCCGATGACCTTTTGGCCGCCTTCAGGGCCGCCAAAAGGCAATTACGGATTCCGGGGTCCTCGTGCAGATCCTCCAGTGCAATCTCCAGATTGCCCAGAACCACCGTAAGCTGGTTATTGAAATGATGGGCCACGGCGCCGGCCATCCGGGACAGGCTTTCCGCCTTTCGCAATTGGTGGGATTGTTCATCGGCCCGTTTTCGCTCATTGATATCAATGATGAACCCTTCCAGGCCGATGACATCGCCCCCCTGCACGACAGGATGGGCGGAAAAGCTATGATATCCGATGGAACCGTCCTTACACCTTCGGGTAAACTCTCCGGTGGCGATGGCCTTTCCGCTGAGAAGCCTTTCCATGTTCTGCCCGGCAGCCTGGAGGTCGGAGATCACCTGGGTCAAAGTATAAGGCTGTCCAATGACCTCGTCCGGGGAATCATAGCCGTGGATTTTCAACCAGGCCTGGTTCACCTGCTGAAAATTTCCCTGTTTATCAATAAAAAAATAACCGGCGCTAGTATTTTCAATAATCCGCCGGAACCGTTCCTCCTTGTCCCGCAAAGCCTGCTCAATCCGCTTTTGTTCGGTCATATCATAGCCGATGGCAATGCGCCCGGAGATTTCACCCAGAACGATTCCATAGGGATGGTAATGGAGCTGAACGAATCGCCTGCCCAGACCTGGTGAATGAAGCCAGATGCCATAGGAGACAGACTCTCCTTTTAAGCAGCGGTCCGCCCTCTCCTTTACGATTTCCCTGAATTCTTGTGTTCCGATAATATCCTGCACATGCTTTCCGATGATCTCGGTTTTATCCAGATTCCAGAATTTTTCAAAACCGGAATTGACCATCACATAGGTGTTGTTCTCATCAATGACGGCCATGGGTTCCGAAATGGAAGATACAATGGTTTTATAAATATTCACAGAGGTTTCCGACAGATCATGCATCAGCTCCCGGTTTTTCTCCCCCAACCTCTGATTTGTATATAAAATTTCAAGGTCGGACTGAATCAACCGCTGAAATTTCTGCATCAACTGTTCAAAGGCATCAGAATAGGCATTCTCCTTATTGTCCAGAACACAGATGGTGCCGAAGGGGTTTCCGTCGGGCAAAAGAATGGGAAACCCGAGATAGGAAATCATATTCAATTTGATATCGGGATTCTCTTTCCAGTGTTCATCCTTCAGGGCATTGGGCACCAAAAGCTTGCTCCGGCTCTTAATGACTCTCTCGCAATACAGGCCCGATCCCCAAACCGGTTCCCTGTCTCCGGTATGATAGGGGTTGCCGTTGCTGCGGCTGGATACAAACACCTCAATATACGGCTCCTGGAGCTGCATCACCAGGGCGGCGGGTATCTCAAAAATCCGGGCCAGGATATCAACCATCTCCTGCCAGTCTTCCAGTTTGGCATCCGGCACCTGAATCTGAATTTTATTTTGCATTTTTATCTCCATCCAGAATCTTCCTGATTTTGGCTGATAATTCCTGTTTTGAAAACGGTTTATGAATAAATTCAATCTCCTTATCCAGAATGCCGTGGTCGGAAACGACATCGGCGGTATAGCCGGACATGAACAGGCATTTGAGATCCGGGTAGAGCGCTGATAAATGATCGGCCAGATCCCGGCCGCTCATTTCCGGCATGATGACATCGGTGATGAGCAGGCGGATGTCATGGCCGTGGCCCTGGGCTATGCGGATGGCCTCTTTGGGCCCGGCGGCCGCCAGGACGGCATAGCCCAGATGTTCCAGTATCCGGGTCGTCATCGTCAACAGGGCTTCTTCGTCCTCCACCAGCAATATCATTTCCCCGCCCCTGTCCGTCTCCTGAACCGGCGCCGGCCTTTCCGCCGGAAAATCCGTTTGGCTGTGGCAGGGAAGATAGATTCTGAAATTTGTTCCCTGATCCAATTCGCTGTGGACTTTGATGAACCCTTTGTTCTGCTTTACAATGCCGTAGACATTGGCCAGGCCGAGACCTGTTCCCCGGCCCATGGCCTTTGTGGTAAAAAAGGGTTCAAATAAATGGTCAAGGGTTGTTTGGTCCATGCCGCAGCCGGTGTCACTCAAGGCGATCATGACGAATGCGCCCGGACTGAACCCTGGATTCTCGCGGCACCAGGCTTCATCAAAACGGATATTGGCCGTTTCAATGGTCACCCTGCCGGTTCCCTGGATGGCATCCCGCGCATTGACACACAGATTGACCAGAATCTGATCCGCCTGGGACGGATCCATGAAAACCGGCCAGAGCTTGTCCATGGGCCGCCATACCAGTTCAATATCCTCCCCGATCAACCGTTTCAGCATATTCAGCATGGCCCCCACCGTATCATTGAGATCCAGCACCCGGGGCGCAACCGTCTGTTTGCGGGCAAAGCCCAGCAATTGTTTGGTCAGATTGGCGGACCGCTGCGCCGCATGATGGACTTCCCGCAGGTTCACGGCAAGGGGATGGTCCGGCCCCATATCTTCCAGGATCATTTCCGTATTGCCCAGGATAATGCTCAGCATATTGTTGAAATCATGGGCTACCCCGCCGGCCAGCCGTCCGATAGACTCCATTTTCCGGGCCTGGAGGAGCTGGGCCTCAAGCTTCTGCTTTTCACTGATATCTAAACTGACCCCCAGTGCGGCATAGACCTCCCCGTGGCTGTCAAACAAGGGATAGGTGGAAAACAGGGCGGGAAATTGCTCACCGGATTTCCGGACCAGGGTTGTTTCTCCTGAAAAGCCGGTTTTTCCTTCTCTCATTCTTTTTTGGGCTTCGGGAAATTTTACCACATCACTTTTCAGATGAAGCATGGATACCGGTTTTCCGATGACCTCGGCCTTCTCATACCCGAATATTTTCTCAGCCCCGGGACTGAATTCCAGAATATGGGGTTCCGGCCCATCAATATCCGTAATAATAAAGGACACATTCCGGGCGGCCTGGAAAATGGCCCGGAGTCTTTCCTCACTTTTTTGAAGGGCTTCGGCAGCCTTTTTCGAGATGGTGATATCCTGGATGACGCCGGAAATCTTCAGCGGTTTTCCCTCTTTGTCTTTTTCCAGTTCGGCAATGGAGACGATGGTCTTTCTTTTCCGGGCATCTTTGGTGATGATATCAAATTCCAGATGGTAATCCTTGCCCTTTTCCAGCAGGTCCACCAGGGCCTGATGAACCCGCTCTCTTTCCGGGATACAGGTCTCCACTTCCTCGGTGGTAAACCCGTCCTGATCCGGATCAAACCCATAAATCCGTTTGGCCTCATCAGACCCCCAGAATTCAGTGGTTTGGATATTATATTCCCAGTTGCCGACCTTTCCCATTTTCTGAGCCTTCTCGTATCTGGTCCGGCTCTGCCTCAAATCCTCTTCCGACCGTTGGCGGGACCCCCGGTTTTTCATGATCCAGCCCAGCATTACGGTTGCCGTGGGAAATATCAGTAACACCGGAAGGCTGATGGCGGAAAGCACCTTTTTGGCCGTCTGAAAGGGCAGGGACAGCATCCAGAGCAGCATGGCCCCGTGAACGGCAAGCCCCATCAGATACAAACCGCCTGTGGTAATCCTCTCTTTTCTGTCGCGGCCCAGATACCGCCACACGAGTCCGATACCCCCGGATGTGGCAATGACGGCCACACCGGTCCATGCCCCGGCGCCGCCCATGAACAGGCGAAAAGCCGCGGTCATGATCACGGCGAAAATGACAGGGACGGTTCCGAAAAAAAGCCCGGATATGCTCAAAAGGACGGACCGGGTATCAAAAACAATGCCCTCTCCGAAATGCATGGGATTGAGCATGACGGCGATACCGGCAAGGCCCGTTAAAAAGCCGATGAAAACCTGCCTGGAAAAGGCGGTTTCCGGATCTCTGGCCCTGATTCCCGGCATATCGTACAAGAGACTCAACATGATTAAAAGCGCCGCATTGTTCAGCATCTCGATCAGAATGGAAGACATGCCTATCCCCTCCCCTTCCCCAGGACTTCCCGTATTTTCAAGGCCAGGTCCTTCATGATGACCGGTTTTAATACCAGGCCCCTGATGCCCAGGGATTCTATTCGATCTTCGGTCAGGGTTTCGCTGAATCCGGTACACAAAAGGACCGGAATGGACGGGCGGATGCAGGTCAATTCGGCGGCCAGTTTATCGCCGGACAGGTTGGGCATGGCCATGTCTGAAATGACTATGTCAAATTGGTCCGGATGAGCCTTAAAAATTTCCAGAGCTTCCATGCTGCCGGAACAGGGGGTGACCTCATAGCCGAGGCGCTCCAGCATCTGCCGTTCCATGGCAATGATGGCTTCCTCATCATCCACCAGCAGCACCTTTTCCGATCCGCCCGGCAGGGCTTCACGCGTCAGCGATTCTTTTTTTTCAGCATCCTTGCCGACCACCGGCAGATAAATCCGGAATTCAGTCCCCCGCCCCGGCTCACTCAACACCTGAACCGCCCCGTTCATGGCCTTCACAATCCCGTGAACCACGGACAGTCCCATTCCCGTTCCTTTTCCCTTTTCCTTGGTGGTAAAAAACGGCTCAAAGATCCGATCCCGGATTTCCCGGGGAATTCCCGGGCCGGTATCGGCCACACTCAAACAGGCATAGGGCCCGGGGGCCATATCCGGATAGGCCGGGTCCGGCCGGTCCCATTGAATTTGTGCGAGACTGACCTTCAGTTCCCCGCCGCTCTCTTCCATGGCATGGTAGGCATTGGTGGCCAGGTTCATGACGATCTGGTGGATCTGGGTGGGATCCGCCGTAACCGCACCGCAGCCGGGTTGGATGTCCTGAACCATGGCGATGCCGGCTGGGATGGTGGATCGAATCAGTTTCAGGGCCTCTTTAACGATGGGCTGAATCTTCATCATCTGCAATTCCGTCTTTCCCTGCCGGGAAAAGGAAAGGATCTGATGCACCAGATCCCTGGCCCGCAGGGCGCCGGCATAGATCTCATTCAGGCTGTCGCGGATGGGGCCGTTGTCCGGAATATCCTCCATCAGCATCTCGGTATGGCCCACAATGGGAAACAGGATATTGTTAAAATCATGGGCAATACCGCCGGCCAGGGTGCCGATGGATTCCATCTTCTGGGCCTGGTTCAGCCGGTCCTGGAGGTTTGTCTGCTCTGCTTCCGCGTGTTTGCGCGCGGTAATGTCCTGAAAAATGCAGGCAAATTGATTGGAGAAAGGCTGAAAGGCCCTCACCTCAAAATACTTGTTCAAATCAGCAGAATAGTTTTCGAACAATACCGGTTCTCCGGTAAGGGCAACCTTGCCGTAAGTCTGAATCCAGTGGGGCTCGGTGCCGGGCAGAACCTCCAGGACCGTCCGGCCTGCAATTTCTTCCGCCCTGAGGCCGGTCATCCGCTCAAAGGCCGGGTTGACGGATAGAAAGCGATAGTCCACCGGCTCTCCGGCCGGGTTGCAGAGGATCTCGTGCAGGGCAAAACCGTCCAGCATTTCCTGAAATAATGTCCTGTAATTCCGCTCTGCCCGGCGCTGGCCGGTGATATCACGGCTGAGCGACAGAACGGACTCAATCTTTTCCGGCCGTTGCCCTTCGGGCACAAGACGCCAGTTGTGGATTGCAGGCCCTGATTTTCCCTCAAACATGAATTCCGTCTCAAGGGGGGTACCGCTGTCAAACACCTTCTGGATGGTCTCTTCCCAGAACCTGCACTGCTTCTCGGGAAATCCCAGTTCCCGATGGGTCTTGCCGATGAAGTCTTCCGCCTGAAGATCCACCACCCGGCCGACGTTTTCAGAGACAAACAGATGCCGCCCTTCCCGGTCAAAACGCATCACCACGTCGGGCAGGCTTTGGATCAGGGCGCGGTGGATGCGCTCGCTCTCGATGAGGGCCGATTCCGTCTTTTTGATATGCGAAAGATCCCGGACCATACTGATCCAGCCGGTCCGCTCGCCGGAATCCGCTTTCATTTCCACCACCGTGTGCTCCGAAGGGAAAATAGCACCGTCCTTTCGCTTCATTGAAAATTCAAACTGCTTGAGATAGCCTTGCTGTTGAATCGATGAATGCAATTGGATCTGGAACCGCTCCAGATGGGACCTGTCCACATGCAGTTGGTCCACCGGCTTCCCGATCAGGTCCGAGGGAGCATAACCGAAAATATCAACGGCGGCCTGGTTACACTCCAGGACCATGGCCGGGACGTCCGCGGTCAACACGAAAATCGCATCAAACTGGCTGTCAAATACTTTTTTAAACCGGTCAACGGCCTCCCGGACCTGGATCTCCGAAATTTTGCGCTCGGTAATATCCTGGGTAAACCCGATCCCCCGGACACATTCATCCGCCTCGTTGAATTCAAGCTCCGCCTTTTCCCTCACCCATTTCACCCTGCCGTCCACCATCAGCCGGTGCTCGATATCATAGGGTTTCTTGAGAAATGCCGCCTTCCATTTCCGGTCCACATACGCTCTGTCATCGGGGTGGACACAGTTCAGAAAGGTTTCATAGGTAAGCGGCGTTCCCGGGGACAGCCCGAAAATCTTATAATTCTCTTGGGTCCAGGTCAGTTCATTTTTCCGGATATCCAGTTCCCAGGTCCCGATACATCCAATCTCCTGGGCTTTTTGCAGAAAATAGGCCTGCCTTTTCAAGGCGGCTTCGCCGGTCCGCAGGGCCGTTGTCTGAATCCGGAGCAGGTCACGGCTTTGTTTCAATTCACGGGTTTTGATGTTTACCCGCCGTTTTGACAGCCGGTTAAACCCCATCAAAAGAAGAGAAAGAACCGCGAGGGCAAAAAATAATCCATAGGCCCAGGTTGGCATGAATACTTTTGGGACAGGCACGGGCATGCCTGCCGGCTCTATCCACAAATCATAGGCTCGGTGGTAAACCGAATGGACGTCTGCCCGGTATCCGGAAAAATAACGGTCCAGGGTTTCCACGGCGGCAATTCCTGAAATCGGGTTTGAACCGGTGTTCTTTCCGGCGGCAAACCGCAATGGGGTGGGGGCAAAGAAAATCTGGGTCCGGGCCACGGGATGGGCGCCGAGAAACCGGGAGCCATAGAGATTGGTGAATACCCCGGCATCGGCGGCAGAAGCATCCAAAGACTGCAAAACCGCTTCATAGTCTTCATATTCCTGGAACCGGGCCGATATTCCGAAGCCTTCCAGAAGGGTTTTCAGCTCATTGTTGACCAGGGCCCCTTTCACCAGGCCGATACTTTTGCCTTCCAGATCCAGGATGGTCTTGACCGGGCTTTTGGGGGACGTGTAAATTTCCCCCCAAATGACAAAAAGGTGTTCCCGGGTAAACTCAAAGGCTGTGGCCCGTTCATCTGAATAGGCAATGCCTGCAATCAGGTCGATGTCTCCGTTTTTCAACCGGGACAGGCATTGGTTAAAACCGCCGAAAACATAGGTGAGCGACCATTTTTCCTTTTTTGCCATATCCTCCAGGATGTCGATGAAAAATCCCCTGGCCTTTCCATCCGTATCCTGAAAGGATAAGGGTTTGAAATCATAGACACCCACCTTGACTTCCTGAAGGGTGTCCCCGGATGAGGCCGGTTCGGTATGGATAAAAAACGACCAAGACCAGAACAGCCGTCATAATTCCTATAAGGCCCCTGCCGGCATTTAAAATGTGAAGCGTTACAGATCTTCCCCGGGCCTTATGTCTCATTGTTTGTATCCCCGTATAAATCAAAATCCGGATAATACTTTTTGGCGCAGTCCCGGCAGATGCCATGGCTGAAACTGGCTTCAGAATGCTGGTCAATATAATCCTCAATCTGGTTCCAGTATCCTTTGTCATCCCGGATTTTTTTGCAGTGGGAGCAGATGGGCAGAAGCCCGCTCAACTGTTTTACATTGGCCAGGGCCTGGCGGAGTTCCCGGATCAGATCGGCATTCCGCTTTTCAGCCATATCCCGCAGATCCAAATTTCGGCTGTTCTGAAGGGCGATGGCGGCCAGCTCGCCGAATCCGCCGGCGATCCGGGCGTCATTTTCCGTAAAATCCGTGCTCTTATTGGCAAGGCCCATGATGCCCACGGTTTTTCCCTCTATCACCAGGGGTGCGAACATGACATTGCCGAGCCATACATGGCCTTCGGGCATGAATTTGACCCAGTCGGAATTCATAAAATCATTGTCATAAACGGTGGAACTGGTCCGGTAAGCGGTTTCCCTCAATCCCCGGATGGGCATGGGCAGTTCCGGATCAACCGTGCAGGGCAGGTTTCCGGCCTCCAGAAACAAGACTTCGTTTTCGTCCCCGGCCTCGGACAGCAGGGCAATATAACCCGAGGTGGCCCCAATGATCTCGGAACAGATATCAAACACTTGCCGGGCCGTTGTTTTAAAATCCGCGGCCGCCAGAACAGCCCTGGCGCCCTTTAAAAATCCCCTGATCTCGTTTTCCCGGATTCTGGATTCGTTCAAATAATTCTGAAGTGTGGACCTGGCCTTTTCCAGGTGGGCCTTCAGCCGTTTTTTCGCCAGAAGGTGCTTTTTTCGCTCAGTTTCAAGTTCTGCGATTCTCTGCACCAAATTCTCAGACATATTGCTCCCCTTTACATGATAAATAAAAGGTCAGACCGGAAGCCTGATGATGAATGTCGTCCCCTTTCCCGGAGACGATTCCACTTCCATTTCGCCCTTATGATCCTCCACGATGATAAAATAAGAGATGGACAAGCCGAGACCGGTTCCTTGATCAACGCTCTTGGTTGTAAAAAACGGTTCAAAGATCCGCTTGCGGATCCCGGCATCCATTCCCGGCCCATTATCCTCAATCTCCAGGCGCACCCAATTGATTTCATTTTTCAACCGGAACCGCAGGGTCAGGTCCTTTGGCCGCCCTGTAGGCCCGGCGGCCGCCTCCATGCTGTTTTTAACAATATTCAGGATGACCTGCTGAATCTTATTGCCTTCACAGGGGACCCCGGGCAGGTCCGGGTCAAAGTCCCGGATGATCTTCACTTTCTTGAGGTCATACCCTTTCTGCAATATATCAATCGTGTTTTCAACGAGTTCCGGTAAAGCCCGGAGGCTTTTGACCGGGGCCTTCATTTTTGAAAAACTCAGCATGTTCTGAACGATTTCCGCGGCCTGGCGGCCGGCGGAATGAATATGGCCGAGCATTTGAAGGATTTCCCTTTTTTCCATATAGGTTTTTACGGCCTTCAGATTGGTCCCGGATGCAGCCGCGGCTTTTTCATTGGCCGGCAGATCCATGGACAACCGGTTCATGACCACCTGGGCGTTCTGGATCATGCCGGCCAGGGGATTGTTGATTTCATGGGCCATGCCGGCGGCCAGGCCGCCGATGGACATCATTTTTTCATTTTGGATAAGAATCTCCTGGGTGCGCTTTTTTTCCGTCATATCAATCAGAAACCCTCTGAATCCGTCAGGTTTACCATCATGAAGGATAACCGAAGAATGAAACAGGGCCGGAAAAGAGCCGCCGTTCTTTTTGCACATTTCATATTCCGTCACCCCGGGGTTTTCACCGTTCAGAATCTTCCCCATATTGGCAAGGACCCGTTCCCTGTCTTTCTCATGAACAAAATCCATTACATGAATGCCTTTTTCAAATTCTTCCCGGCCGGCGCCGAACAGATCAAAGGCCCTTTGGTTGATAAAAGTCAGGCGGCCCTGCAAATCAATTTCGAAAATGGTTTCCGGCATCATTTCCGCCAGTTCCTTGAACCGTTTTTCGTTTCTCAGGCGCTGGGTCACGTCTTCCAGAAATGAATAAAACCGTCCCGGATCTTCCCTGAGATAAGTGGTGCTGATCTCGACATCGATGAGAGAGCCGTCTTTCCTCCGGTGCCGGGTCAAAAAACGGTCCGATCCCTGTTCGATGATGGTTTGAATATGGCGCTCCGTTTCATCGGCGCTTTCGGCGGCCTCAATGTCTGAAATGTGCATGCCCGGCAATTCGTTTTGGGTATAACCGTACATACTGCAACAGGCCTCATTGGCCTCCAGTATCCTTCCGTCCGCACCCACTATCCAGAACCCGCTGAAGGTGGTTTGGACAAGGGTTTCGTACCGAGCCGCCATTTGTTGGTGCTCTTTCCCGGCCCTTTCCAGTTCCCGGACCCGTTTTTCGAGTGCTTCATAGGTTGGTTTTCGGGCCATCCGTCATCCTTTTATCTATCGCCGTATCGTTTCTTTCTCCGTCCAGGACCTCCCGTATTTTCTTGGCAAGGTCCGCGACAATCACCGGTTTTAATACAAGCCCCCTGATCCCGAGGCTTTTGATGGTCTCCTCGGTCAGGGTCTCGCTGAATCCGGTACAGATGAGAATGGGGATGTCCGGAGGATCCGGAGCAATTCCCCGGCCAGCCGGTCCCCGGGCATGGCGGGCATGGCCAGGTCCGTGATCACGAGATCGAACCGGTCCGGGCCGGCCTTAAAGGCTTCCAGGGCTTCAAGGCTGCTGGTGCGGGACGCCACCCGGTACCCCAACCGTTCCAGCTTCTGTTGTTCCATGGTGATGATGGCTTTTTCATCATCCACCAGGAGGATGCGTTCTTTGCCGCCCGGTATGGGTTCGGCCGCCCTTTGCTCCCGGTTTTCCGAAAGGGTCCCGGCCGTGGGCAGGTAGACATGGAATTCCGTCCCTTTTCCGGGCTCGCTATAGACCTGGACCGCGCCGTTCATGCCCGAGACTATCCCGTGAACCACGGACAAGCCCATCCCGGTTCCTTTCCCGTTTTCCTTGGTGGTAAAAAACGGGTCAAAAATTTTTTCCATGACCTCCTTATTCATGCCCTCGCCGGTATCGGCCACGGTGAGGCAGGCAAAGGTTCCGGGGGTCAGGTCCGGGCTGAAGCGGTCCTCCCGGCCCAGCCGGATTTCTTTTAAGCCGACAAAGAGTTCCCCGCCGGTCTTTTCCATGGCGTGGTACGCATTGGTGGCCAGGTTCATGATGATCTGGTGGATTTGCGTCGGGTCTGCCGTTACGGCCCCGCAGTCGGCCTGGAGGTTCTGGCGCATGGAAATGGTGGTGGGGATGGTGGACCTTATCAGCTTCAGGGCCTCTTTGATAATGGGCTGCATCTTCATGAGTTTGGCCTCATTTTTCTCCTGCCGGGCAAAGGCCAGGATCTGATGGACCAGATCCCTGGCCCTCAAGGCCCCGGCATAAATCTCGGCCAGGCTGCTCCGGACGGGGCCGTCTTCGGGAATATCCTCCATGAGCATTTCGGTATGGCCCACAATGGGGAAAAGAATATTATTAAAATCATGGGCGATCCCGCCGGCCAGGGTGCCGATGGCCTCCATCTTCTGGGACTGCCTCAGCTTTTCCTCTATCCTGAGATCATGGGTGACATCCCGTTTCACCGCCACAAAATTGATGATTTTGCCGGAGGGGTCAAAGACCGGAGAAATGGTGGTGTCTTCCGTATAAAAAGAACCGTCCTTTTTTTATTGATGATCCGGCCGTTCCAGGTGGCCCCGGAGGTGATGGTCTCCCACATGCGGCGGTAAAAGGACGCATCCTGCTCCCCGCTTTTCAGGATCCTCGGGGTCTGCCCCATGAATTCCTCGTGGGAATAGCCGGTAAGCGTTTCAAAGGACGGGTTCACATATTCAATGATGCCGTTCACGTCGGTGATGATAATGCCCTCGGCGACCTGTTCAATGGCGGTCAGCAACCGTTTGTGATCCGCTTCCATCCGTTTTCTGTCCGTGATGTCCCGGGTGATGGAAAGAATAAGGCTTTCGTCTCCGGTTTTCAGTATCCGGGCCGACATGAGGCCGGTTCTGATTTGTCCGTCTTTTCCGAGAAAATCCGCTTCCAGGTTCTCCACCACCCCGGATTTTTTCAGCCCGGAAACCAGACGGTTCCTGTCTTCCGGATTATTCCAGATATTAAAGTCCAGAGAAGATTTCCCCATCACGTCTTTCCGGGAATACCCCATGATCTTTGTAAAGCCCTCGTTTATCTCTATATACCTTCCATCCTCGAGTCTGTTGAGGTTGATGGAATCCGGGCTTGTAAAAAAGGCCGCCCGGAATTTTTCATTGCTGGCCTGTAAATCATTCCTGGTTTCCGGAAATAAACCAGAAGCAGGCCCAGGGCCACGACAAATTCGATAAATGCGGAAAAAGATACCCCAGGGGCAAACCAGACCACGGGCTGGAGAAAGGGATACCCTGCCTTATGAATCCCCCAGACAATGAATCCCGCCCCCACAACCGCAGCTTCTTTTTTTTCCGACGGGAAGGCTTTTATGAAAATCACGCCTGTCCATATATAGATATAGGCCAGAAACCCAAAGGTCGGCAGGGACATGGCCAGAAAGGAATACCGGTTCAAAATGCTGATAAAAATCCACAGGGCGCCCGGCACGGATAAATAGAGAAAGATCCGGGGGAATTTTTTACCTATGAACAGATAGGACCCGTACAGGAGCAGAATCCCGCTTAAAAGACATGCAAGCTGGTTGCCGATGAGCAGAAAGGGACTTTTCTGCCGGGCCGGCATCACCAGCAGGAGTGCATACCGGATAAAATAAACAGCCCAGCTTATGGCCCATACCTTCAGATAGGGTTGGCGATCCAGGGAATAGACATAAAGATAACAGGCCGCAAGGATTGCAGTTCCAACCATTGTGGCGGTAATCGACGGGACCAGCCAAGACATGATTTATCCTTTTTTCATACTGCTGTTTCCCTGGTTACTTTTTTCTCCAGCGCCCGATCCGTTCAAACGCGTCGGTGGCCGATTTCACCAGGGTTCTCATATCCACCGGTTTTTTAAAATAGTCGTCAAACCCGGCCTCCCGGCAGTTCACCAGTTCAAAAAGGGAGGCATATCCGGTCACTGCAAAGACAACGGACAGGGGGTTATCCTTTTTGATCTGCCGGCACAGGTCAATGCCGTTCATCTCCGGCAGGTTCAGGTCCAGGAACATGACAAACATTTCTTCCTGCTCCAGCAGCACCAGGGCCTCTTCCGCGCTTTCCGCGGTGACGACGGCAAAGCCGGCCCTTGTAAAGGCCTGTTTTAAAAGGCTGATAACGGCCTTTTCATCATCAACCACCAGAATTTTTTTTCAGATATCATGGTTCCCTCCCTTTATCCGGTTCATCATTTCCTTCTGAAGCGGCATCAATATCTATTATCTCACCACTGAGATAGGTTTTGGTTTTAAACCGGGTCATGGACATGAGCTTATGGGTGATGCTTCCCAGCCGGTCCGCCTGTTCTTTGATCGACAGGATATTCCGCCTCTGGGCCGCGTCCTTGGGCAGATCCTCCAGCAGGATTTCCGAAAACCCCAGGATGACCATCAGGGGCTGGTTTAATTCATGGCAGACCGCGCCCGCGGTTTTCAAGGCCGCGGACAGTTTCTCTTTTTCAAGACGGGTCTGCTCATGGATTTTTGCCTCGGTGATATCCTCGACGGAAAGAAGCGCGACCTCTTCATGGTTCAGCACCATGGGGGAGGTGGAGACCCGGAGGCACCGTTCACCCAGATCCTTGAACTCCATGACGGCCTCCACCCCGTTCAGTGTCTTCTTTTTCTCCAATGTTTCAAGAAGAGCCTCCCTTATCTTACACTTCAGGCAGTCTTTGCCATACCCGCAGCCCCGGGGTGCGTCATTGTGGTGGATACAGCCAAAGGCCTCGCCGCCCACGTACCCGATGAGCCGGTCTTCCTCCTTGTTTACCACCAGAAGGATTTTCCGGTTGGCCAGGACCACCCGCCGGTCCTTGTCCATCACGGCAATGGCCAGCGGCAGGGCATCAATGATGTTTAAAAGACCGGCTTTGGTATAAACGGAACCCGTCATCTTATCCCCTCCAAAACATGCCGGGTGATCATTTCAGCGCCCTTTTCACGGCATCCAGAAGGATGCCCGTCTGGACGGGCTTTTCAAGGACGGTCCCGGCGCCCAATAATCTGGCCGTATTCAGGTAGCTTTCCGGAGAATTCCGTCCCCCCCCGGACATGGCGATCACCGGCACCTCCGGAAATTTTTTCCTTAACTCCATGATGACCTCCATCCCTTCCTTTTCCGGCATGATAAGATCGGTGACCACCAGGTCCACGTATCTGTCAAAGAGTGCCATGCCTTCTTTTCCATCGGCCGCGGTAAGGACAAAATATCCTTCCCGTTCAAGAAACTTTTTCAGCATTGACCGGATCGATGCTTCGTCATCCATCACCAGAATTTTTTTCATGCTCCCTATTGTCCTTCTTAACCCCATCCCGGGCCTGAACCAGGGTCAGCCCCTATCCAGAAGCAATCCCAGGGCTGATGTTAATTCGTCTTTCATCACCGGCTTCATCAGGATTTTATCCGCGTTCATGTCCCCGGCCTTTTTATTAAAGAGCTTCTCATTATAGCCTGTGCATAAAATCACCGGAATATCCGGTCTGATCTTTTTCATCCGGGAGATGAGCTTATCCCCGGTCAGGTCCGGCATGGTCATATCCGTGATCACCAGGTCAAAGGCGGCCGGGTCCCGTTGAAACAGTTCCAGGGCCTTGGGACTGCTGCTTTGGCAAGTCACCCGGCACCCGGTCCGGGTCAGAACCTGGTCCATCATTTTCAAAACAGATTCTTCATCATCCACCACCAGGACGGCTTCCGTCCTGGGAGTCGGGGAAAAACCCCGGGGGTTGGGCGGCAAGTCGCCGGGGCCGGGTGCGGGTCCGGGAAGATAGATGGAAAATTCAGTCCCCTTGCCCTTTTCGCTTTTCACCACAATCTCCCCCTTTAATTTCTTGACAATGCCGTGCACCACGGCCAAACCGAGCCCGGTGCCCTTTCCCCGGACCTTGGTGGTGAAATAGGGATCAAAAATCCTTTTCCGGGTATCTTCGTCCATGCCGGAACCGGTATCTGAAATTCTCAGGCAGACATAGGACCCCGGCGGCATTCCGGAGCCGTCTGCCCCGTCTTGTCCACCTCGGTTTCCAAAAGGGCCACTCCCAGTTCCCCCCCGTTTTCCTCCATGGCATGGAGGGCATTGGTGATCAGGTTCATGGCCACCTGGTGAATCTGGGTGGGGTCAGCCATGATCGGGCCGACCTTATCGGGAATATCCTTCCGGATTTTAATGGTGGAAGGCAGGGAAGCCCTGGCCAGTTTCAAAACTTCCTTTAAAATCAACTGGATTTTCAAGGGGTGGGCCGCCTGCTCCGTCTCCCGGCTGAAGATCAGGATCTGCTGCACCAGGTCCCTTGCCCTGAAAGCGCCCTTGAGGACAGCTTTCATGGAATTCCGGAGAGGGCTGTCCGGGGGCAGGTCTTCCAGAACCATTTCGGAAAAACCAATGACCGGGAACAGGATATTGTTAAAATCATGGGCAATCCCGCCGGCAAGGGTCCCGATGGCTTCCATTTTATAGGATTGCCGGAGCCTGGCTTCCATCTGTTCTTGCTCTTTCTCAAGTTTTATCCGCTTTTCCAGTTCTTCTTCCATCCCTTTCAACAGCCGGGCATTGTCCCTGGCAAGGAAGGCCTGCTCCGATAACCGGTTGGCGATGAGATACAGGAATTCCGCAATATGGGCGAACCGCTCCGGGGACATCACCGTGACCTCTTCCAGGGCCCGGACAAATTCATCCTCATCTGCTCCGATCATGCCGGCATATTGTTTTGCCCGGTCCATATCCATGTCGCTGGTCCGGACCTGCCCGATGAGCCAGCTTGCAATATGGCTGCCCCCGACACTGATGTTGACCCCTGCATCCCAGAGCCCGCCGCTGAGGCAGAGCTGGATCACCGGCCCCTCGGGCCGGCGGCGGCCGATGATGCTGTCCGACTGCATGCAGTTGATGAGCCCTTTCTCCGTCTTCCGGATAATATCCCTGCACAGGCGGCAGAAATTGCTGGGTTTTGTGATGGGACGGCCCTTTACATCGGTGATGAGGGAGGCAACACCCGTGGCTGAGGCAAAAGAATCCTGGATTTTCTGAATCTCGTTTAAGTCAAAAAGGGATTCAAAGGAGGGGACTTCCGGGGTTAATTCCGATGGCTTCATATTTTCATGGCCTCCAAAACAGAAACGGCCCTGCCGGCAATGCTGTGGATATCCTGGACATAGTCCACCGCCCCCAGGGCAATGGCTTCCTTGGGCATCCCAAAGACCACGCAGGATTTCTCATCCTGGGCGATATTCACGGCCCCGGCCTGTTTCATATCCAGCATGCCCGCGGCCCCGTCCCTGCCCATGCCCGTCAGGATGATGCCCAGGGCGTTGGCCCCGGCATACCGGGCCACGGATTTGAACAGGACATCCACGGCCGGTCTCTGGTAGTGTACCAGGGGCCCGGTTTTCACCTCCACATAATACCTGGCCCCGCTCCGCTTCACCAGCATATGAAAATTGCCCGGGGCGATCAGGGCCTGGCCCGTCATGATGGTGTCCCCGTCCTCGGCCTCCTTGACCCGCATGGGGCAGATGTCGTTCAGCCTTTCGGCAAAGGAGGTGGTGAATCGGGCCGGCATATGCTGGACCACCACCACCCCCGGAGAATTTCTCGGCAGCCGGGTGAGAACCTGTTTGATGGCCTCGGTCCCTCCGGTGGACGCCCCGATGGCGATAATTTTATTCGTGGTCGCGGCCAGGGCCCTGGATTCGAACACATCTTCCAAAGACGGTTCCGGTTTCCGCGGGCTTGCCGGCTTCAGTTTTGCCCCGTAAACCGCCCTGATTTTCTCGGCCAGTTGCAGACTCATTTCCCCGGCTGAATAGGCTTCGCCGGGCTTGGAAATGACTTCAAGCGCGCCCAGGGAAAGGGCTTCCAGTGCGAGCTTGCTGCCCCTTTCGCTCAGGGAGCTGACAATGATGACCGGAAGCGGGTAATACTGCATCAGTTTTTTTAAAAAGGTGACCCCATCCATGCGGGGCATTTCAATATCCAGGGTGACCACATCGGGCCTGAGCCTGACGATTTTGTCCCGGGCCACATAGGGGTCCGGGGCCGTGCCCACCACCTCGATCCCCCGTTGCCTAGACAACTGCTCGGAAAATATTTTTCTGACAATAGCGGAATCATCCACAATCAGTACCTTAATTTTCCGCGCCATAAATCGACCTCTTTTGGATCTCCGTCACCGGAGAGCGATGTGAACGGCCATTTCCGGCCCCGGGGTGTTAATGATCAGGGTTTCCCCGGTTTCGGGAAATTCCGGTCCCGGGATCAGCCTGGGGATACTCAGTTCAAACGGGATCCCGGCCTTGACCTTTCTCAGGGCGTTGCCGGCCACCATATTCACGGTTTCCGTCAGGGTGCCTTCCAGAAGTTCAAGCCCCAGGGACTCCCCTGCCTCCCCCATGAAATTCTCAGCCATTTCCAGGAGAAGGGGTTCAGGAACCAGGAGAAACACACTGCCGGAATACTCCCCGGAAAAATCAAGGCAACAGGCCTTGTTCCGCCTTCCCTTAAGCGCCTTTATCTGTTTTTGGGACGGATTTTCCAAAAATTCGACCGGCAGGAAAAACATGGTCTCCATGACCTCAGAAATCGAGGTTTTCATTGCCGTCAGAATCGTCTTCATCATAGCTTGCCTCCCCGAGAAATTTCACTATTAAATCCCTGATATCCTCTGCCGCAAAAGGTTTTGCAAGGTAGCCCGCGGCGCCGCATTCCATAAATTCCCTGATCCTGAGTTCATTTCCCTCTGTGGTGATCACCACCATGGGAATGGTCTTTAAAAGATCGTCGGCCTTGACGGCCCGGATAAAATCCAGGCCGTTCATGACCGGCATGTTATGGTCGGTCAGAACCATGTCCACCCAGTTGTTTTTCATCAGGTTCAGGGCTTCTTTTCCATTGGCCGCGTCCAGGAATTCGGAATTTGAATACCCCGCGGCCCGGATGGTTTTCTTTATGACGGACCGCATGGGCATGGAATCATCGACAATGAGTATTGAGTATGACATGAGTTTTCCCCTGGTTCTAAACCATATTTAATAAATTTTCGATTTCCTGCATGTGACCGGCAAAATCCGCGATGATCAACGCCGTATCATCGGCATTAAGGCCCAGTTCCCGCACGGCCTCATCCCTGAACCGGTAGGCGAGCCCGTCAGAGCCCACCCCCATGCCGATCATCATGGCGATACAATCGGCCAGGTACACCACCGCGACCTCCCTGTCCCTGATCATGGTTTCGTCGGCCAGATGGTGGTGCCGGATGATTTTCACCATCCTGGGACTGAATTTCCAGGTTTTGGCGATCATGGCCCCCAGTTCGGCATGGTCGATTCCCAGGGCCTGTTTTTCTGCTTCCCGGAAACTTAAGCCTTCTTCTTCCATCAGGGCCAGGATCTGATCCCGTTGCTTTGCCACATATTTTTCCAGGATGAGCTTGCCGATATCCTTGACCAGGCAGGCGGTAAAAATCGTACTCTGATTGCCCAGGCCCAGCTTTGCCGCGATCTGCCTGGCGATCACGGCCGAGGACACGGAATACCGCCACATCTCCCCTTCTTCCAGGCCGTAACCGTTCTGCCGGCCGGACAGGCTGCCGGACATGGATTTGATCAGGACCAGCTCGATGACCTGGTCCATACCCAGCATACTGACGGCGTCCTTAATGGATTCCGCGGGATGCTTGAGCCCGAAATAGGCTGAGTTGCAGGTCCGAAGGACATTGGCCGTCATGACCGGATCATACTGGATGACCGCTGCGATATCTTCCATGGAACTGCCGGGATCATCCACCAGGGCCAGGAGCTGGTTCGCCACGGCAGGGATGGGTTTCAGATTCCGGATTTCAGATAGAAGCGCCTGAAGGGCAATCATATTTTCACCTCCGGCCGCCGGAGGTCTTGACATAAATATCTCCGGTCCCGATTTCAAGTCTGACGGTGCGGTTGATATTCCCGCCCACATCCTGCCTGTGGATGAGGACATTGTTTTTAAAAAACATCTTTTTCAAGGCCAGGTAATTTCTTTTGCCGATATTGAAAAATCCCTTCTGGTCCAGGATTTCCGCGCCCCCGGCCACATAGATCTGCATCCGGGACTTGACCGCGCCCAGTTGATAGGCGCTCTTGAACAGGATGGGGATACCGGTATCGGCAAACATAAGGGGCCTTGCAACGGCCTTGTCCCTGTCTATGGAAGATTCCGGCAGCATATAGTGCAGGATTCCGCCCACCCGGACAGCCGGATCATAGACCACAAGCCCGATGCAGGAGCCCAGGGAATAGGTGATCACGGACTCAGCCGGATTATTGCTCAGTTTCATGTCTGCCACGCCCACAATCTGCTTCATGGATATTTCCCCTTACCTTCCCTGTCTTGGGTTCAGCTTCAACACGATTTCTGCATCATCCTTCCTGGGCAATGGAAAAAATCCCGTGGATATCCAGGATCAGTCCCACCCGGCCGTCGGACAGGATGGCCCCGCCCGCGATGCCCTTGATGTTTTCAAGGCTGGACCCGAGGCTTTTGATCACGTATTCATCCTTGCCGAGCAGCTCATCAATAAGAAGGGCCCTTTTTTCGTCCTTGGATTCCACCACCACCACCAGGCAGTCCTGGACCGGCTTTTTTGCGCTGCCGCGCGGATAAATATCGGTCAGCCGGATGAGGGGGATCAGGCTCCCCCTGTCTTTGACCATTTCGCCCTTGCCTTCCACGGTGAAATAATCCTCCGGCCCCGGTTTAAAGGCTTTCTGCACGGCTGTGGTGGGGATGACGTATTTTTCCGTCTCAATCCGGATGAGCATGCCGTCGATGATGGCCAGGGTCAGGGGAAGACTGATGGTGAATTTGGTGCCGTTGTCTTTTTTGGAAGCAATGGCCAGATGCCCCCTGAATTTTTCAATGCCGGCCTTGACCACATCCATGCCCACGCCCCGGCCCGATACATCGGTGATTTTTTCCGCGGTTGAAAACCCCGGTTCCATGATGAGGTCATAAATCCGGGCGTCGGTCATCTGCTCATGGCCCGTGATAAGGCCCGTGTCCACGGCTTTTTTAAGGATTTTCTCCCGGTCCAGGCCCCGGCCGTCGTCTTCGATTTCAATAATAATATGGCCGCCCTTGTGATAGGCCCTAAGGAAGATATTGCCCTGGGAAGCCTTCCCCTTGGCCCTGCGTTCCGTTGCGGGCTCGATGCCGTGGTCCAGGGAATTCCGGATCATGTGCACCATGGGTTCATACAGGGCATCCACCACATTCCGGTCGATCTCCGTATCTTCTCCGGCCATGGACAGGTTCACGTCCTTTCCCACCTTCCGGGAAAGATCCCGGACCAGCCGGATCATTTTCATGAAGGTGGCCTTGATGGGAATCATCCGCATGGACATGGCGATATTCTGCATATTGGTGACGATCTGGCCCAGATGGGCCACGCTCTGGTTTAAGGCCGGATCATGGGAGGTTTTCTGGCGAAGCATGGCCTGGGCAATGACCAGTTCCCCGGCAAAATCCACCAAATCGTCCAGTTTCTGGGTGCTGACCTTGACCTGGGTATCGGGTTTGTTCCGGAGGGAATTCTGCTCGGCCAGGGCCGAGGCAACCCGGACCGGATCAGCCTTTTTCGCTTCCACCAGGATTTCCCCGATTTTTTTATCCGGAAATTCTTTCTGGATTTCCAGGGCTTTTTCGATGCTCTCCCGGTCCACAGCCTTTTCCCGGACCAGGATTTCCCCCAGGAGTTCGTTTTCCCCATGGGCCGGGGAGGACTGGAGGCGCTGAAATTTCTTTCTCAGGGCCTCTGTGTCAATGTCGTCATCGGGCTGGAGAAACCCGGTCTGGTAGCCGTCCCTGACCCTTTCGATGAGGGCCTTGAGGACATCCACGGATTCAAGGATGGCGTCAATGGCCGTGCGGTTCATGGCGAAATCCCCGCTCCTGGCGCTGTCCAAAAGATTTTCTGTGGCATGGGACAGTTTATTGATCTTGGTCAGGGACAGGAAACCGGATACCCCCTTGATGGTATGAAAAGGCCGGAAGATATCATTGATGATATCCTTGTTGTCGGGGTCCTGTTCCAGGTCGATGAGCTTGATCTCTATGGTCTCCAGATTTTCAAAGGCCTCGGAAACAAAATCCGCCAGGATCTCCATGTCATCCAGGGATATCTTCTCGGGCCCGGCCTGGGGCAGGGGCCCGGCCACCTTTTCCTCCGCCTCCTCTGCCTTGCGGGTCCCCGCGGTTTCAAACCCGGCCGTTAAAAGCTCCAGGATATCGGAATAATCAAAAGGAAGGCCTTTCCTTTTTGCGATGGAAAAAGATGGATTTTAACAGCAGGACCCCTTCCTCAATGGGCTTGACATGACAGATATTTTCCAGGGTCATGTTTTCCACATAGCGCCTGCACGCGTGGGCCACCTCATGAAAGGTGCGAAGCCCGTCATTTTCCGAAGCCTTTATCAGAACATCCAGTTGGCGGATCAGGGCGCCCAGGTCGGGAATTTCTCCCGGACACAGAAAATTAATGAGACAGGAAAAGGTCTCAAGGCTTTCCTCAATGGCCTGGAAATCATCCTCCCCGGGGTCCGGACCCTCTGCCGGGGACAGGGGCTCCGGTTCTTCAGCCGTTTCTTTTTGTTCTTCCCCCTCCCTCAGGGAAAAGGACAGGGAGGTGATCAAATCCCCCAGGGCCGTCATCCTTGCCTCAGGTTCATCAGGGCGGCCCAGCAGGCCCTTAATCATTTTCCTGGCCTTTTTGGTGCTTTTGGCCTCGGGCTCCAGCTTCAGGTCCCGGCACTGGTCATGAATCCGCTTTAATACCGGCAACAGTCCGGACAGGGTTTCGGGTTCTTCCGGATTCGCCATCATGAAATCGCAGGCCAGCTTTTCAATCAAATTGTGCATCTCTTGAGAAGCCATCATTATATCCTCATTATATTGCCACCATATACTGCCACCATTCATATCAGATCTTAAGCTCTTTCATACCCGATTTTGATAAAACCCGCCACCTTTAAAAATCTTTACCGGTTCTCCGGCCCGTTACCAGCATGACCAGCTCGTCCACAAATTCCTTCAACTGTTCGGCCTGGGCGCTCATTTCTTCGGCCGCGGACGCGGATTCTTCGGCATTGGCCGCATTCTGCTGGACCACCTTGTCCATCTGGGCCATGGCAATATTCACCTGGTCAATACCGCCGGACTGTTCCCTGGAGGCCTGGGCGATTTCCGTCACCAGGGCGCCCGCCTTGCCCGTGCTTTCCGCGACTTTGCCAAAGGCCTCACTGGTGGTGGACACCAGACCGGACCCGTCGGTGACCTTTTTCACCATCCCCTCGATGAGCCGGGCCGTGTCTCCGGCCGCAGCCGCAGCCCGCATGGCCAGGTTTCTCACCTCATCCGCGACGACGGCGAACCCGGCCCCGGCCTCCCCGGCCCGGGCCGCTTCAACCGCGGCGTTCAAGGCCAGAAGGTTGGTCTGGAAGGCGATTTCATCTATGGTTTTGATGATCCTGGAGGTTTCTTCACCCGCCTTGGAAATTTCCCGCATGGACTCGGTCAACCGGCCCATGGCGGCATTGGCCGTGGTCACCCCCTGGTTGGCCTCCCTCATGAGCCCGTCCGCGTTCCCCGCGTTTTCGGCATTCCGCCTGGTCATGGAGGCCATTTCTTCCATGGAGGACGAGGTCTCTTCAATGGACGCAGCCTGCTCGGACGCCCCTTCGGCCATGGACTGGCCGGCCGAAGACACCTGGGCCGAGGCCGAAGCCACCTGGTTCGCCCCTTCGCCCATGCCCCCGGAGATCCGGTCAGGGTCCGGCTGACGCCCCGGGCGATGAGAATCCCCAGGCCCATGGCCAGCGCCACCCCGGCAACGGCTGCACCCGCCGAGAACACCCTGAGAAATCCCGATTGGAACACGGCGGACCTCACTTCTTCAAGGGCCGCGGCCCGGCTGACCTCGACCATCTTATCCAGAAGGCCCAGCGCGGTTCTCTGGGCCTCGGTCATGGGCCCCAGCAACTGCTCCCTGGCCTGGTCCGAGAGCAGGATGCCCTCGCCGATGATCCGGGTAATGGAGGAAAAATACCGGAATACCTGCTCCATGGCCGGAACCATTTCCGTGGTGTAAATCAACTGTTCTTCGCCGCCGGCTTTTTCATAGGCCTTCTTAATCTTCCCAATCGCCTCATGGAACCTCTGGTGGGGGCCCTGCATGGCCTTGATATCGGCCATGATGGCCGGGTTGTCGCTCTTAAAAGAAGCCATCCATTTTCCCGCCGCGCACGCGGTATGGTCTTCGCCGCCCTCAAACATCCTGTTCATGCTCATGAGGGTCAGGACCTGCTGGACCCGCTGGTAATGATCCTTGGTAAAGGACTCGATCCGGCGGCCCAGGGCCGTGGGATCGCTGATCCCGGTCTGGTCCCATTGCCGCATGATGTCCACGAGCTTACTGTTTTCCGTCTTCAAAATACCCCAGGCCGGGACAAAATCTTTCCAGGCCTCTGCTTCTTCCGGGCTCCGGGGAAGGCTCTCATAGTCCTTCCAGGATTCTTCATAGGCTTTCCTGGATTCGGCCAGGTTTTTGTACTGGCGCTCCCTCAACTCCCCGGTTAATCCGGGGATGGCCAGGGTCCTCAGGCTCCCCCGGATTTTTTCAGCCTCCCCCTTGATCGTAAGGAGGCTGTTGATCCCGGGCAGCCTGACCGCCCCGATCTCCTGCACCGATTTTTCACCTTTCACTGCCCCGTAATATCCGATGACTCCCAATACCAGGGTGATCAAGGCCACCGCCAGAAATCCCAGAACCAAGCGGGTTCCCAGTTTTATACGTTGCAACATCATTCTTCTCCTTTAAAAATCCTTGAAACTGTCATCTTCGTCAAAGGGGATGACCTGGTCCGGACGGACCTCACTGGCTTTGTGGGCCAGGAGAGGCTTTTTGGCCTTTGAGACCGCCTTGGGTTTTGAGGATATTGTCTTCATGGGGTGATGGAGGCTGTGAACCGCGGAACTCCGGCTGGTTTCATTTTTTTTTGCCCGTCACCAGCATGACCAGCTCATCCACAAATTCCTTCAACTGTTCGGCCTGGGCGCTCATTTCTTCGGCCGCGGATGCGGATTCTTCGGCATTGGCCGCATTCTGCTGGACCACCTTGTCCATCTGGGCAATGGCAATATTCACCTGGTCAATGCCGTCGGACTGTTCCTTGGAGGCCTGGGCGATTTCCGCCACCAGTGAGCCCACCTTGCCCGAACTCTCCGCCACCTTCGTAAAGGCCTCATTGGTGGTGGATACCAGACTGGATCCGTCTGTGACTTTTTTCACCGTGCCCTCAATGAGCTGGGCCGTGTCTTTGGCCGCGGTGGCAGCCCGCATGGCCAGGTTTCTTACCTCATCCGCGACGACAGCGAACCCGGCCCCGGCTTCTCCGGCCCGGGCCGCTTCAACCGCGGCGTTCAAGGCCAGAAGATTGGTCTGGAAGGCGATTTCATCTATGGTTTTAATGATCTTGGAGGTTTCTTCGCTGGCCTTGGAAATTTCCCGCATGGACTCGGTCAACTGGCCCATGGAGGCATTGGCCGTGGTCACCACGTGGTTGGCCTCCCTCATGAGCCCGTCCGCGTTCCCCGCGTTTTCGGCATTCCGCTTGGTCATGGAACTCATTTCTTCCATGGAGGATGAGGTCTCTTCAATGGACGCGGCCTGCTCGGACGCCCCTTCGGCCATGGACTGGCTGGAGGAGGATACCTGGCCCGAGGCCGAGGCCACCTGGCCCGCCCCTTCGTTGAGGCCTGCAATGATCCGGTTCACCGGTCCGGTGATGCTCCGGGTGATAAACACCGCCAAAAGAACCCCGATGATCAGGGCCGCAATAAGACCTACGATCATGACGGTGGATGCCGTGGAAAGGGCGGACACGGCGTCCTTAGCGATCCGATCCGCAGCCTCGGCCCCGGCGTCCGCGGTTTCCTTGGCCACCGCAACCATCTGGGTCCCGATTTCACGGCGCTTTGTGGCAACGGCCTCATTTTCCAGCCAGGCCTCCAGGAAATCCGTCATACTGGCCTTATATTGGTTTCCGGCCTTCCGGATCTCGTCGATCTGTTTCAGGTTGGCTGCGGCATGGGTGATTTTCTGGATTTCATTGAGCTTTTCATCAATTTTGGGAAAAAGCTGCATGGCCTCCTTCATGATTTCCGGGCTGCGCAGGGCCTGGGACCGGAAATTCCCCATCCTGGCCTGGGTCCCCAGGGAAATGACCTCATTGAGCATGGAGACCTTGGCAACCCGCTCCATCATCTCTTCGCGCTTGCCCATGTCATTGCTTTCCTTGATGACTTTTTTCAAGGCTTCCTCCTGGGTTTCCAGAAAGTCCATGCTGTTTTTCATATAGGTTTCGGCGGCAGCGGTCATGGCCTTCATTTCCTCATCCATTTTCAAAATGCTGGCCTTGGTCTGCTGGGAAATCGCCTTATAGTCGATGAAGGACTTGGTGGCTTTTTCGAGCTGGCCTTTCAGGGCCTTCAGATTGGGGGAAGCCGCCTCCAGTTTCCTGGCCTTTTCAAGGGAGCCCTCTAAGCCTTCGATTTCCTTCTGGGCATTCTGGAAGAATTTTTCATCCCTGGTATACCCGTATCCCCGCATCTCATACATCATCCGGTTGACCCCGCCCCGGATCTCATTGGCCACTTCCACCTCAGGCACGTATTCGTTCGCCAGCATCTTGCTCTCCACCTCCACCCCGCCCATGCGGAAGATGGACATGAGGCCAAGGGCGCAGGCAATGATGATGAGGCAGGCGAATCCCAAAGAAATCTTCATTCCCAGACTTAAACTTTTCATGTGTTCTCCTTTTTCTTTATATATAAAAAATTTATGACGCTTGCTCGATTTCCGTAATTTCTTCGCCGGACAGGACCCGGTCGATATTGAGCAGGATCTTGACCCCGCCGTCCCGTTTGGCCATGCCCAGGATATAATCGTGTTTCAGTTTGGTCCCGAATTTAGGAGTTTCTTCGATCTCTTCTTCCCGGATGTTCAGGACCTCGGACACGGAATCCACCACGATGCCGATGAGGATGGTGGCGGCCTCGGAATCAATTTCCACCACGATGATACAGGTTCTTTCCGTATAGGGAATGGCTTCCATCTCAAATTTGGTTCTCAGATCCAGGACCGGGATGACCTTGCCCCGAAGGTTCACCACGCCTTTTACAAAGGCCGGGGTCCGGGGGACTGAGGTGATGGGCATCATGCCGATGATTTCCTTGACCTTGAGGATACCGATCCCGTATTCCTCCTTTTCCAGCGAAAAGGTCAGATACTTGCCGGTCTTGATGGTCGTGGCCTTGATGGCCTGGGCCATGGTTTTCAGTTCATCTGCCATTTTTCTTTTCCTCCTTGATAAATTATTAACGGGATTTTTTCTCTTCGTCTGTCTGCCCGTAAAGCTTTTCAACCATTTTTTTCAGAACCGGATAAACATCCTTCAGATCATTCTGGACATAATCGATATACCGGGGATAAAGGGATAGGGCCTGGGTCATGGTGTCTTCCTCCGAATCCGGCAGGATAAGGATCACGGAGCGATTTTCCAGAAGATTCCGGAGAGAAAGGATCCGGGCCAGATCGCCGGGAGAGGCGGCCAGGATCAGGATGATCCGGTGATCAAAGCCCGGTTCCAGGACAGCCTTTGAAAAGGACTTGGGCTTTGAATGGATGCTGATCTGGGCCGGAAGGAACAATCTCTTTGCAAATCCAAGAATCTTTTCATACTGCTGTCCCTCTTGTGCAGAAAAAAATATAAATCTGATTCCGGGTTTTTCTTTCATCTTGTTTCACTTATATAATGTTGAATGCTGAAATATTGCTCAAAAAGGGTATTACAAATTGCGTGCCTGGGGGAAAACCAGGCAGGCGCTTTAATTTTTATAATAATATCAATAGGATATTTTTGGCAGGGATGGGCAGGGCCATTCCGGCTGAAAAGAAAATCCCGGAATTGATACGGCCTTTGTCTCGTTTTAGAGACAAGTCTCTGAATTGATACGGTTTTGCAGGGGTTCTCAGGAAAGGGAAAGGGTTTTTAATTTCCGGTACAGGACGGCCCGGGATATGCCCGACATCCTGCACATGGCTTCGATCTCCCCGCCGGTCCGGGCATAGAGAGCCGAGAGATATTGCCTTTCCCTTTCCGCCATGGCCTGCCGGAAGCTCGGAAGGGGCTGATGGAGGTCTGACAGGGGAGGCAGGGCTTCCTTTTCCGGGGGACTTTTCGTAAAGGAAGCCCGGGTGACCCTGGCCCGGATTTTTGAGGGCAGATGATAGGCAAAAAGAATTTTTTCCGACGGGGTGGAGGCAATGCAGGTTTCCATGGTATTGACCAGTTCCCTGACATTACCGGGCCAGTCATATTTCTCCAGGGTCTCCATGAAATCGTCGGACAATTCCTTTAAATCGGTTTTCTGCTGCCGGCAGAAGATTTCGGCATAATGGGAGGCGATCTCGCCGATATCCCCTTTCCGGTGCCTCAAAGGCGGCAATTCCAGGGAAAAGGATTTCAAGCGGTACAAGAGATCGCTCCGGAATTGACGGTCCAGGACCATCTGTTCGATATTCTTGTTGGTGGCGGAGATGACCCGGAAATCGCTGTGGATTTCCTCTTCACTGCCCACAGGCCTGAATTTTTTTTCCTGAAGCACCCTTAAAAAAGAGCCCTGGATGGATTCGGGCAATTCCCCCACCTCGTCCAGGAAGAGGGTTCCGCCGTTGGCCAGGAGGGCCAGTCCGCTTCTTTTCCGGTCGGCCCCGGTGAACGCGCCTTTCTCATGGCCGAAAAGCACGCTTTCGATAAAATTTTCCGACAATATGCTGCAATCCACCACAATGAAACTGCCCTTGGACCGGGCGCTGTTTTCATGGATGGCCTTGGCAAAAATCTCTTTTCCCGTTCCCGTTTCCCCGGTCAGAAGAACGTGGGCATCGGTTCCGGCTATCCTGGCCACTTTTTTCAGACAATCCTGGAGGACCTTGCTGGATCCGATAATGGCATGGGATTTCAGAAAAAGGGGGGGCGCTGACCGCCTTTTCTGCTCCCGGTATTCCATGGCCCTTAAAATCTGGAGTTTAATGGCCTTGGGCGAGGCCGGCTTCTGGATATAATCCCAGGCCCCGCTCTCAATGGCCAGTTCAGCCCCGTCCGGATCTGAATAGGCCGTCAGGATAATCACCTGGGGCGCGTCGGGCATGGCCGAAACCTCCCCTATGACATCAAGGCCGCTGCCGTCGGGAAGATTCACATCCAAAAGAACCAGATCCACATCCAGGGCATTGATTTTTCCCATGCCCGCGGCCAGGGTCAGGGCATGATCCACCTCAAACCCGAGGCTTTCAATGATCCGGGAAAGGGTGTGGACAACCCCTTCATCATCATCAATGACCAGTATTTTTGCTTTTTCCGCTCCTGCCATGCCGACTTTTCTTGTTTTGTTTAATCCCAGGGAAAATGAATTCAAAGAGACTCTACAATATCCCGCCTGCCAAGGCAAATCCTTTTTTTCCTGTTTTTTTTCGGATATGACGGGGTCCCGGCTGCTTGCGGCACAGAAATCCGATTTCCCGAAAAAACCCTTGACAAGGGGATTCAGTTTTGAAAATATAGTTTTTTAAAAACTGACTTTTAAAAAACTATATTTTAATCCAGACCAAGGAGAAAATATGGAAACGGCATTGCAAAACAGTATCATCCGCAAAGAGCGAATTTCAGACCAGATTAAGACCATTTTAAAACAGGCCATCCTGGACGGACATTTTAAACCGGGGGACAAATTCCCGCCTGAAATTGAAATCGCCCAAAAATACAACGTCAGCAAGGTCTCTGCCAGGGAAGCCTTGCGGGAAATGGAAACCGAGGGCCTGATCCTGAAAAAAAGGGGAATCTTCGGCGGAAGCTTTGTTGCTGAGCCCGGTTCGGAAAAGATGGCGGATGCGGTCATCAATTCCTATCTTTTCGGCGGCATCACCGCTGCAGACCTGGCTGAATTCCGGCGGATTCTTGAACCCGCACTGGTAAGGCTCGCGGCCCAAAGGCGGACGGATGAAGATCTGGCTGCCATGGAGCAGGCCCTCCAGGACATTGAAGCCTCCATTAAAGAGGGGCGCCTGGATCAGACAAAAGCCATCGGTTTCCACACCCTGATTGCAGATGCCTGCCACAACCCTTTTATCAGCAGTCTCATGAGCGCCATGGTGGGCGTATTTCAAAAAGTTTTGGCCAAGGCACCCACGGTGAAACTGGAAAAGAAAGACCTTGAATACAACCGGTTGTTTTCCAATGCATCCGGCAAAGGGATGGGGAAAAGGCCGCCCTGGTAATGGAAAAACACTTTGATACCCTGGAAGAAATGATAAAAAAATGAGCCCCTTAAAATACACCGTCCGCACCGAGATTATCACGAAAGGCAGCCCGCCCTTCTGTCTCAAGACCTTTCAGCAATGCCGGGGATGTTTCGGCTGGCGCAATATGATCAAAGCGGCCCAGTCCCAGACGGCCTGGCAGGGCCGCCCCCTGAAATGCCCCATGACGGGCCTGACCCTGAAAGTGGAGGCCGACCATGCATCCGCCTCCTGACATCGCCGGATTCCTTCGGCCGGGGACTCTTGGGGAAGCGGTCCGGCTTTTGTCGGAAAGCCTCGCCGCGCCCATTGCCGGCGGCACCGATCTTCTGCCCCGGCGCCAGGGAGGCCGGACCGGCGCAGCAGGAAAAACCCTGGTGGATATCACAGGTCTCGGCCTGAATAATATCCGGGAAACCCAAGACGAGATCCTCCTGGGCGCCGCCACAGAGGTGAACGCGCTGGTCTCATGCCCGGTTTTTTCGTCAAGCCCATACAATATCATGGCTCAAGCGGCCCTGGCCCATTCCACCCTGACCCTGAGAAACCGGGCCACCCTTGGCGGGAACCTCTGCAATGCCTCCCCCCATGCCGACCTGGCCCTGCCCCTCCTGGCCCTGGACGCCCTGGCGGGGATTGAAGGCCCCAGGGGACCAAGAACCCTGGACCTGGCGGAGTTTTTCCTGGGCCCCCATTGCACTGCCTTGGAACCCTCGGAACTCCTGGTGGAAATCCGGATCCCCCGGATAGGGGAAGACTGCGGAGCCCATTTCACCAAACTGACCCGCCAGCACACGGCCGTTGATATGGCTGTCGTCAACGTGGCCACCCGTATTTCCATAAAAGACGGCATCTGCACCTCGGCGAGGATTGCCCTGGGGTCTGTGGGGCCTGTTCCCTTCCGGGCGAAAAAGGCCGAGGCCCTGCTTGAAACCAGGGCCTTGGACCGGGAGGCCCTGACGGCCGCGGCGCTTATGGCAGCCGGGGAAGCCTCCCCCCTGGACGATATCCGGGCCACCGCGGCCTACAGAAAAAAGATGATTCCCGTTCTGGTCCGGGACTCCCTGGAAAAAAGCCTGGCCAAAAGCCTGAAAAGGAGGGCAGAATGATTCCCGTCACTATCCATATCAATGGAGAGCCGCATGATATCCTGGTGGAGCCGGGAGAACGTCTCACGGACACCCTCCGGGACCGGTTCGGCCTCACCGGAACCAAGGAGGGCTGCGGTGAAGGCCAATGCGGGGCCTGCACCGTCAACCTCAATGGAAAGGCCGTACTCTCCTGCCTCATGCTGACGGTCCAGGCCGACCGCGGCCGGGTCCTGACCATTGAAGGGCTCCGAACCGGGCTTGACCTCCACCCCCTTCAAACCGCCTTTCTGGACGAAGCCGCCGTCCAGTGCGGCTATTGCACACCCGGCATGATCATGGCCGGCCACGCCCTGATTAAGGATCATCCCGACCCGGACGAAACCCGTGTGAAAGCCTGTCTTGCCAACAATCTTTGCCGCTGCACCGGCTATGAGAAACCGGCCCGGGCCATCCTCAAGGCCGCGGAAAAAATGCAGGAGGACCGCCATGACTGATGCCCTTAGCGTCATTGGAAAATCCGTTCAGCGCATAGACGGGGTGGACAAGGTCACGGGCAGGGCCAAATTTGCTCCTGATTTGAAGATGGAAAACCTGCTGTATGCAGGCCTCGTCCGCAGCCCCCACGCCCATGCCAGAGTGGTCCGTATCCATGCCGAAGAGGCCCTGAAACTGCCCGGCGTCAAAGCCGCGGCCACCATATTGGAAGTCCCCAGGGTCATCCAATACTGGTTTTTTCTCAGGACGGAGAAAAAGAAAAAGGAAATCTTTCTCCGGGATGACATTGTCCGTTTCGTGGGAGACCCGGTGATGGCCCTTGCCGCCAGGGATAAAAAAACCCTTGAAAAGGCCCTTTCCCTTGTCAGGGTGGACTATGAACCCTTGAAAGCCATCCATGACCCCAGGCAGGCCCTGACGGAAACCGGGGTGAGCATCCATAAAAAAGGCAATATCGCCTTAAGGGTCCAAAAGGAATTCGGCAATGTTGAAGAAGGATTCAAGGCTTCGGCCGTCATTGTTGAAAACACCTACCATACCTCAAAGCAGAAGCACGCCGGCCTGGAACCCATCGGCACCTGTATTGCGGATTTTGATGCCGGCGGCAGGCTCACGGTCCATTCCTCCACCCAGCTTCCCCACTGGGCCCGGCACTACCTGGCCGAGGTCATGGGCCTGCCCCTGAACCGGGTCCGGGTCATCAAGCCCTATACCGGAGGGGCCTTCGGAGGACGGTGCGGCCTCATCCACGGGCTTGAAGCCATGTGCAGCGTGCTTTCCAAAAAAACCCTGCGCCCGGTCCGCATGTCCTTTAGCCGGGAGGAAGATTTTCTGGCCACGGAAAGCCGCCATCCCATGATCATCCGCATGAAGACCGGGGTAAGCAGAGAGGGCCTTCTTATGGCCAATAAGGCGGAAATCCTCTCGGACACCGGGGCCTACGGCACCCATTATATCGGGGTCATGGCCGACTGCCTGTCCACGGGGGCCGGTCTTTACGCCTTTCCCAATTATAAATTTTCAGGAACGGTGGTCCATACCAATACCTCCCTGTGCGGGGCCTTCCGGGGATATGGAAATCCCCAGATGAATTTTGCCCAGGAATCCCAGATGGACATCCTTGCCGATAAACTGGGCATAGACCCCCTGGCCTTCCGCATGAAAAATTACAGAAAGGCCGGGGAAACGGACCCGGTGCTGAAGGAGCCCATCCTGAGCAACGGCCTTGCCCAGTGCCTTGAAAAAGGAGCCGATGCCTCGGGATGGAAAGAAAAAAGAGTCCGGGAGGCGTCCCGGAAAACAGGTCCCATTAAAACAGGCATCGGCCTTTCCGCCATGCTCCACGGCACAGGAGCGGCCCGGGCCCTGCCCGACCCCTGCTCCGCGGCCCTCATGATCAATTCCGACGGAACCGTAAACCTCATGACCGCGGCCGCGGACGAAGGCCAGGGGAACCGGACCGTCCTGGCCCAGGTGGCTGCGGAAGTTCTCGGTATCGATTTTCACGACATTTCCGTGTCCGACACCGACACCGATATCACCCCCCTGGATTGCGGCACCCACGGCAGCCGCCAGGCTTATGTCGGAGGCCTCACGGTCAGGAATGCGGCCCTGGATGCGAAAAATAAGATACTGGCCCATGCCGGAAATGTTCTCAAGGCCGGACCTGAAACTTTAAAGATTGAAAAAGGCCTGATCTTTGAAACCGCCAATCCCGCCCATGCGATTACCCTTAAAGATCTCATGCAGCGGCTCCAGATTCAGGATATGGGCCTTTGTACCCAGATCACGGGATATGCAAGCGGCATCGCACCTGCCATGCCCGGCTATTACGGGGCCGTGTTCGCAGAGGTGGAAGTTGACACAAACACAGGGGCTATCAAGGTAGTCAAGCTCACCAGCGCCTTTGATGTGGGAAAGGCCCTGAACCCGGAATTGGTCCGGGGCCAGATTGTGGGCGGCGGGGTCATGGGCATCGGCTTTGCTCTCACCGAAGGCCTCATCCAAAAAAACGGGCATATCGTGAATCCCGGATTTACCGATTACCAGCTTCTAAGATCCTGCGATGCCCCGCCCGTGGAAGCCATTATCGTGGAATCAGGCGAGCCCACCGGCCCCTTTGGAGCCAAGGGCATCGGTGAGGGGTCCATGGTCAATGTGGCCTCGGCAATCGCCAATGCGGTCTACCATGCCGCTGGCGTCCGGCTCACGGATTTGTGCATGACTCCGGAAGCAGTTCTCAAGGGGCTGAAACTGAGTCCTTGATGACGTTTCGCCATCTGCTGTTTTTATTTCTTGAATAGTTCGGAATGTGAACCGGTTCTTTCTAAATATAAACTATCGGCAGTGATTCTATAGATCAATAGCCAGTCGGGTTCTATGTGACAGTCGCGATGCCCTTCCCAATTTCCGAATAATTGATGATCCCTATATCTTGGTTCTAGTAGTGTCCCCTTAACCAGACTCTCAACGACAATTTTTAATTTAACGACATCCTTGTTTTGTTTCTTAATCCTTTTATAGTCCTTTTTGAATTGGGTTGTATAATGAAGATTCAACTATCAAGCTCCTCAAATAACGCATCAACGGAGTCGGTTTCATGAAGGTTGTCCCCATTCTCGGAGTCTCTGAGTGTTTTAGCGGTAAGTTCACTTGGTATCTTTAGCTCAAAAGGGATTCCGTTATGTAATGCTATTTGTGAAAGGTACATTGATATAGCCTCTGACATTGATATATTTAATTTCTTCAATATCGTTTGGGCATTTTTTTTTGTTTTTGGGTCGACACGGGTTTGGATGATTGCTGTTTTTGCCATAATTTTCTCCTGCATACCTAGTTATGTATTGACATTATCATTACAAAAATATGCACATAGCAAAAAATAATCAAGTCTTTTTCTAAAGGTTGCCACTATGATGCGGGGAATAACATTTCATGTCCTTCCTGTGCTTCATGGTTAAAAATCAGCCATGGGGCGACAGGCCCTCAAAATATATTCTTGACACGGGATAATTGTATACAG
>JAAUSZ010000011.1 GCA_012031875.1 Desulfobacula sp. | reverse complement strand
TGGTTTGTATTGTTGGTAACCCGGGTATCAATTTTGCCAATTGATCATTCATGCCGCTGCTGTCGGCTTTTGAGGTTGTCAATTTCGCAATCTGGCCTTCCATGCCCGCGGTTTTTTTGTCCATGGATTCCAGGTCAAACCGGTTTTTTCAGCTTTGACATCAAGGGCGCTGAGCTGTTCCTGAAATTGCTGGGAGATTTTTTGGACCTCGCTTTGCTTATTCGAGTCGGCATCTGCCACTTTTCCCCTCATATCCAGATAGGCCAAAAAAATAATGATACTCATAAGGCAGGGCAGGAGAATGGAAATCAGGGTCAGTCTCCTGGATAATTTTTCAATCCTGATGTGATTGATATCCGGATGGTCGTCCGGTGTCTCTGTTCCCATGTCGTATTGCTTTTCGGGCGCAGCCTCATCCTCATTAAAATCGGGCAAGTCGGGTCTGAAGTCTTTTAAATTCATTGAGGTCACTTTCTTTACATTAATTTCTTATTCCCATTCAATTGTGCCGGGAGGTTTGGATGTGATATCAAAAACAACTCGGTTGATATTTTCCACTTCATTGATGATTCTATTGGATATTTTGCCCAGAAGGTCATGGGGTAATTTTGCCCAGTCCGCGGTCATGGCGTCATTGCTGGTGACGGCCCGGATCGCAATGCAATTGGCAAAGGTCCGCTTATCCCCCATGACACCGACGCTTTTCACCGGTAGAAGAACAGCAAAAGACTGCCATAATTTCTGTAAAGTCCGGCTTTCCGTATTTCGTCAAGCAAGATGGCATCGGCCTCCCTCAATATTTCAAGACGCAAGGCCGTGATTTCACCCATGATCCGTATGGCAAGCCCGGGACCCGGGAAAGGCTGCCGCCAGATCAGGTCATCGTGAAGGCCCAATTCAGCCCCAAGTTTTCTGACCTCATCCTTGAAAAGAAGCTGCAAGGGTTCTATGAGTTTGAGTTTCATTTTTTCAGGGAGCCCGCCCACATTATGATGGGATTTGATAATGGAAGTGGGACCGCCAAAGGCGGATTTGGATTCGATGATATCCGGATAAAGGGTTCCCTGGCCGAGAAATTCCGCACCCTCGATCTTAGCCGCTTCGGCTTCAAATACCTCAATAAAAAGGCTGCCGATGATTTTTCGTTTTTTCTCAGGATCAGTCACACCTTGTAACCCGGATAAGAATTTTTCTTTGGCATCGACAAACCGGATATTCAGGTCAAGGTTTTGAATCAGGCTTTTTTCAAGGGCTTCTTTTTCATTTTTTCTTAAAAGTCCGTTATCAACAAAGATACAGAAAAGATGCTTTCCAATGGCTTTATGAATCAGGGATGCGGCAACAGAAGAATCAACCCCTCCGGATAGTCCCATAATTACCTTTTTATCCCCGACGGCATCTTTAATCTGGGAAACCGCGCCGTCACAAAAGGACTTCATGGTCCAGCTCTTGCCGCAATGGCAGACATCAAATAAAAAATGACCGATCATGGCTGATCCATTGATGGAATGCTCGACTTCGGGATGAAATTGAAGTCCGTAGAAATTTTTTGCATGATTGGCAATGGCGGCAATGGGTGTATTCTCAGTGGACGCGGTCACGACAAAATCTTCAGGCAGATCCATGGCGGAATCGCCGTGACTCATCCAGCATTGAAAACCGGTTCCCATATCTTTGAACAAAGGATCGGCATTGATGACGTCCAAATTGGCAAAACCATATTCCCTTTTATCGGCTTTTTTAATCTTCCCCCCCAGGGTATGAACCATATAGTGCATGCCGTAGCAGATTCCCAGAATGGGAACGCCCAGATCAAAAAGGGATTTGTCCATGCTCGGGCTGTTGTCTTCGTATATGCTGGAAGGACCGCCGGAAAGGATGATGCCCTGGGGATGAAGGGCCCTGATTTTTGCGACATCAATGTCTGAAGGCTCCACCTGGCAATAGACATTGTGTTCACGGACCCTTCTCGCAATGAGCTGGTTGAACTGTGAACCGAAATCAATAATAATGATCATGAAATTATTCCTGTTTGATATTTTTTCTGAACCACAATATTTCCTATAAACCTGATAAAAAAGCAAGTTGTTTTTACCCGATAGTTGCCATTTGATCGTGAATATGGTTAAAGAGGGGGATGATATCATCACCCGTATTTTTATCTGTTAAACAAGGAGCGTTGCATGTATTTATCAAGTGATTTAAAAAAGGGCTTGAAATTTGAAATAGACGGAGAGCCTCATGTTATTGTTGATTTTGAATTTAAAAAACCGGGAAAAGGGCAGGCCCTTTATAAATGCAAATTAAAAAATATGATTACCGGTTCCCAGTTCGAACGAACCTATCGATCCGGGGAAAAATTTAAAAAGGCGGATCTGGAAGAGCAGGATATGGAATATCTTTACAAGGATAAGGACACCTACTGTTTCATGAATTCATCCAATTATGAGCAGCATTTCCTGACCAAAGAACAATTGGGAGACGTCACAGACCTCTTGAAAGACAATACCGTCTGCACGATACTTCTGTTTAACGGCTCGCCCATCGGCGTGACCCTGCCGAATTTTATCAATCTGAAAATTGTGGAATCGGAACCCTGGGCCAAGGGAGACACGGCAACGGGAAGCACCAAACCCGCCGTCCTTGAAACGGGATTTGAAGTCCAGGTTCCCCCTTTTGTTGAAAAAGGCCAAGTGATCAAGATTGACACCCGGACCCGAGAATATGTCGAAAGGGTCAATGCCTGATATTCTCCAAAGCGATAAGGATAATCCCATCAAGAAAATCCTTGTTGTGGATGATGAAATAAGCGTTCGGATGGTTTTGGTCAAGGCGCTTACAAAGGCCGGGTTCTGCTGCGGGGAGGCTGAATCCGGGGAAGCGGCAATGACCCGGATTGAGGATGAAGCCTTTGACCTTGTGATTTCGGATATATCCATGCCGGGAATGGACGGCATGGAGCTTCTCAAGAAAGTAAAACCCATTCATCCTGAAATGGATTTTATCATGATGACCGGATATGCATCGGATTATTCCTATGTTGATATTATGGAAGCCGGCGCTTCTGACTATATGACAAAGCCCTTCAGCATGAATTCCGCCTTGGCGAGAATCAACAGGGTTGCAAGAGAAAAAAGAATATCATCAGTCTCAGGAAAATGAACCAGGAATTGTGCCTGGCCATAGAAAGGGCCAATATCCTTGCAAGAGAAGCAAAGGAAGCATCCAAGGCCAAGACGTTTTTCCTGGCCAGCATGAGTCATGAAATACGGACACCCCTAAACGGGATTGTCGGTTATACGGACATGCTTTTAGACACGCCTTTGAACGAGGAACAGGAATCTTTTTTAAAAAATGCGAGATTTTCTTGTGAGACACTTTTGTCCGTTGTCAATGATATCCTTGACTTCTCAAAGGTTGAAGCGGGTAAGCTGAGTCTTGAACAGATCGGATTTGATCCTGAGGTCCTGTGCTTTGAAATTATTGATGCAGTTCGAACCAGGGTTGACGAATCAAAGGTTGAACTGCTCTGCCGGGTTGCCGATAACGTCCCGGGCCAAGTCATGGGAGATCCCCACAGATTCCGTCAGGTATTGCTCAACCTTTTAGGCAATGCCGTTAAGTTCACTCAAAAGGGGTCCATAAAAATCTGCCTGAATTCCGAATCCGTGGAGGGGGATTGCATCAAATTGATCGTCAGTGTCACTGATACGGGAATCGGCGTTTCAAAGCATGAATTGGAAAAAATATTCAGGCCCTTTATCCAGTCTGAGAATGATATCACCCACCGGCAGGGCGGAACAGGACTTGGGCTTGCCATCAGCAGGAATATAGCCCGAAAAATGGGGGGAGATGTCCGGGTGGAAAGCAAACCTGGTTATGGGAGTACTTTTTATTTTACAGCCTGTTACAAGACTGCGGGAAATAAAAAGATCAAACGGGTGAGGCCTGCACAACTGAATGGGAAAAAGGTCCTGATTTCGACAAGCTCAGATGAAACCTTTCAAATCTTGAATCATGAATTGGGGCTGGCAGGGATGAATGTCACCCATCTCCTTTTTCCCGGGCTTCATTTTGAACCGGCAAAAGCTGTGGAAAAACATTTTGATATCGCGATCATTGATTTCGGCAAAAACGTTAAAATTGCGGCCGATGATTTTAACACCAGGCTCTGTGAACTTCATCCTGAAAATTACCCATTTGATTTTATCGCCTGTTCAGTGCCTGTTCCGGGAATTGCGGACACTTTCCGCAAAGCCGGATTCAAAGGATATTTGCCGTCTCCGGTATCCAGGAATAAATTATTTGAAATGCTCTCCTATATCATGGGGATGGAAGACGGAGAAGAACGCCCTTCAAACCCGATGGTTACGACCCATCTGCTGTCGGAAAATAAAAAACATGCCGCATCCATCCTGCTTGTTGAAGATAACCCCGTTAGTCAGAAAATGACGCAACTGATGCTGTCCAAAGCCGGTTATATGATTGATCTTGCCCCGGACGGGCAGGCAGCGGTTAAAAAATACACAGCCAAGCCCGAGGCCTACGATCTGATTTTCATGGATATCAATATGCCGATCATGGATGGATTTCAGGCAACAAGGGAGATTCGTTCCTTTGAAGAAAAAAATACGAGTATCCCAAAGATCCCCATCCTTGCACTGACGGCTAATGTTCTGGATGATTTTAAACACAAATGTATTGAAGCGGGCATGGACGGCTTTCTCACCAAACCCATCAAAAGGGATCTTTTTTTTCAGGCCATTCAGCAGTGGGCCGGGAAAAGAAAATGATTTGCTTTATTGATGCTCTTTGAATGCGCATTCCCGGTTAGGGCATTTCAGGAATTTTCCTTCCCGCTTGCTTTCCTTTTCAATCAGATACGGGGATTGGCAATCCGGGCAGGGCTTATTCACCGGTTTATCCCAGGACGCAAACTTGCAATCCGGATAGGCGGAACAGCCATAAAAAATTTTCCCCCGCTTTGATTTTTTTTCCACAATATTTCCGGCACAGTCTTTTTCCGGACACTTAACCCCGATATCAACACTGCCGCGTTCTCCAGTGATGGATTCCGTGTGTTTGCAGTCGGGATATCCCGTACAGGCCAGAAAATAGCCGAACCGGCCTTCTTTTTGCACCATGGGTTTCCCGCATTTCGGGCAATCCTTGACCTTTGTCTGATCGATGAATTTTTCCTGAATTAAGATATTCCCTTTTTCGTCTCTCTGATAATTGCTGGTGAAGGAACACTCGGGATATCCGGTACAGGCCAGGAAATGGCCGTTCCGTCCGATTTTGATATTCAGTTGCTTCCCACAGGAGGGGCAGGCCAGGGGGGTGTCGATCCCCACTCCTTTGACGCTGACCATCTGCTCTCCGGCCATATCCAGATTTTTTTTAAAGGAAGCATAGAATTCCTTCAACAACTGAACCTCTTCCATCTTACCGCTTTCAACATCATCCAGGTTGTTTTCCATCAGGGCGGTAAAGGAAATATTCAAGACCCCCGGGAAGGACAGGACCAAAAGGTCATTGACGATAAAACCCAGCTCGCTGGGGACAAAGAATTTGTTGATGAGTTCCACATACCCTTTATCCCGGATCACCGTGAGAATGGAGGCATAGGTGCTGGGTCGGCCGATTCCGTTCTTTTCCAGTTCTTTTACCAAAGACGCCTCAGTAAAGCGTGGCGGCGGTTTTGTGAAATGCTGTTTGGGCAGGATCTGCAATGCTTTTAAGGCTGACCCGGCTTCCACTTCCGGAAGGCTTTGGATATCGGGTTCCTTGGTGTCTTCCACCTGAGCATACAGCATCATAAAACCGGGGAATTTGACGGTTGAACCGCTGACTGAAAAAAGATATTTTTCTGTTGCCTGAATCAGGATGGTTTTTTGATCGATAAGGGCCTGTGCCATCTGTGAGGCGACAAACCTTTTCCATATCAGGTCATAGAGTCTGAACTGGTCCGGTGTCAGAAAATTTTTAAGTTTTTCCGGGGTATTGAAAACCGAGGTGGGACGGATGGCCTCATGGGCATCCTGGACCTTGTTCTTGTTTTTAAAGAACCGGGGGGAATTCAGCGCATAGTCCGGGCCCAGGGTGTGTGAAATATAAGCCTGGGCATCCTGGGCCGCATCCGGTGATATTCGGATGGAATCGGTTCGCATATACGTAATCAAGCCCTCAGGGCCTCCTGAGCCGATTTCAATCCCCTCATAGAGCTGCTGGGCCACCACCATGGTTTTTTTTGCAGAAAATTTCAGCCGGTTGATGGCATCCTGCTGAAGCTTGCTGGTAATAAAAGGGGGAAGAGGGGTTTTTTGAATGGTTTTGGCTTTAATTTCGCTAACGGTAAAATCGGCCGCCTGAAGATCCTGAAAAATAGTCTGGGCCTGGGCTTCATGGGTGATTTTGGCTTTTTTACCGTTGATTTTAACAAGTTCGGCTTTAAATTCCGGCGGCGTCCGGGCCAGCAGGTCTGCTGTAATGGTCCAGTATTCTTCAGGAATAAATTTCCGGATTTCTCTTTCCCTGTCACAGATGATTTTGACGGCAACGGATTGCACCCGGCCGGCACTCAGCCCTCTTTGCACCTTCTGCCAGAGAAGGGGAGAGATCTGGTATCCCACCAGGCGATCCAGTTTTCTTCTGGCCTGCTGGGCATCGTATTTATGGGCATCGGGCGTTTGGGTGTGCTGAAGAGCTTCTTCAATGCCCCGTTTTGTCAATTCATGGATGAGCACACGATGAAAGGTTCTGGTTTTGGATTTCAGGATGTCCATGATATGGAAGGCAATGGCTTCTCCCTCCCGGTCAGGGTCAGGCGCAAGATATATATCCGCTGCATCTTCGGCCAGTTTTTTCAGGTTGGCAATGATTTTGGATTTATCCCTGATGTTGACATAGCTGGCTTTAAAATCGTTTTCAATATCAATACCCAGGGTTTTGACGGGAAGATCCCGTATATGACCCGCACTGGCCGCGATATTGAACTCATTTCCCAGATATTTTTTTAAGGTTTTAATTTTAGTTGGAGACTCTACAATGATCAGGGGTTTTTTCAATGGTAATCCTCCGAAATAGAATAGCAGTTGCCCTGGTGACGGATCACTAAACCTTCCAGTTCAAGATCAAGCAACTGGGATGCGACATCTGAACTCGTCATCCCGCTTTTTTCAATGATGATATCAATATGGACCGGATAAGGTTCGAGAAAGTTCAAAATCCGGGGTCGATCCGGGGAGCCGGGATGGGATCCGGATTCCTGATGCTCCAACAAAGAAGCGGTTTTTTTTTCATGAATAAAATGGTGAAGCTCATCAATAATGTCCATTTCCGTTTCAACAAGTTTTGCCCCCTGCTTTAAAAGCGAGTGGGTTCCCTCGCTTTTTTTTGATTTTATGCTTCCCGGGACGGCAAAAACTTCCCGGTTATATTCGGAAGCAAGCCTTGCCGTAATCAATGAGCCGCTTCTTTTGGCCGCTTCCACCACGATGCTGCCGCAGGAAAGTCCTGCAATGATGCGGTTTCGGACAGGGAAATGGCCGGGGATGGGCTCGGCGTTCACCTTGAATTCAGAAAAAACCGCACCGGTTTCGGCAATGGCATGGAACAGGGATTCATTTTCCCTGGGATAAATTTTTTTCAAACCCGAGCCCAGCACGGCAATGGTTCTTCCCTTTGCCCGCAAGGCGCCCTTATGGGCCATGGCGTCTATTCCCCTGGCAAGTCCGCTGACAATCTGAAAGCCTTTGGAAGCAAGCTTAAAGGACAGATTCTCGGCCGTGCTGAGACCATAGGAGGTTGCCGTCCTGGACCCGATAATGGACAGGCAGGGAGATTCGTTGTCAAGGGTGCCATAATAGGTCAGAAGCGGGGGAGGGTCCTGGATAAGGCGCAATAAGGCAGGGTAAAAAGGATCCGTAAGGGTGACGATTTGGATATGGTTTCTGAAAATCTGCTCCAATTCAGCTTTGGCCTGATTCATAAACATTTTATGATGGGAAATGCCATATAAGGTTTTTGAGGGTATTTTCCCCATTGATTCAAGTTGGGCTTTCGAGGCGGTTAATACGGATTCAGGGGACTGAAAACGGTCAATCAGTTTTTTATACAGGGTGTTCCCTAAAAAAGGAATTTCCTTTAAAACGAACCAGGGTAAATATTTTTCAAAAAAAGTCTGCATATCAAAAATGGGGATTCATATAAATCCCCAATTTCCCCCCGGGTTTGTAAATTCAGACCCCCTTCTATCTTTTTTCAACTGCAAGGACGATGGGGCTTGCAATATAAACTGTGGAATAGGTTCCTGAGATAATACCGATCAGCATGGCAAAGGCAAAGTTATGGATGATTTCTCCACCCAGGAAAAACAATGCGAGAACAACAATCAAAACGGTTCCCGATGTCAATATGGTTCTTGACAGAGTCTCGTTGATACTTTGATTAAATATGTTTGACAATGATTCCGAAGGGTCGGCCTTTTTAATGTTTTCCCTGGCCCTGTCAAAAATGACAATGGTGTCGTTGATGGAAAACCCGATGATGGTCAATAAGGCTGCATTTACCTGCAAGGAAAATTCAAGATCCAGAATGGAAAAAACACCGATGATCACCATGACATCATGTATCAGGGCAACCACAGCACCAATGGCATATTTCAGTTTAAATATCCAGAAAATCACTAAGGACACAATCAGGGCGGCAAGTATCAGAATGCCGATGCCGGCATTGAAAACGGAAAGAAAATATACGACCGTCATGATGGCCCCGGCTGTGAGGGCGGATAAAAGGAGCTTGTTTTCAAACCGGGCCGAAATATAGATCATCATGAACAAAATCGAATAAAAAAGCGCCAGAAGCGCTTTGTTTTTCAGGTCATCTCCCACCTGGGGCCCGACCACTTCCATTCTGCGGATTTCAGGAACAACGCCGGCAGAAGCCTTGATGGCATCTGTTAAAGCCTGAGAAAATCCGGAGCGGGTCATTTCCGATCCTGCCGTGCGGATTAAATATTCATTGTCCTGCTCATGCCCCACATTTTGAACGGAAGCTTCTTTGATGCCTATATTCCCAAGGGCGTCTCGGATTTTTTCGATGGGAGCGGGTTCTGAAAATTTAATCTGAATCAAGGTCCCGCCGGCAAAATCAATGCCGTAATTCGGCCCCCTGTGAATAATCAAAGAACCAATGCTGATGATGAGCAAAATGGCGGACAGGATAAATGCAAATTTTTGTTTACCCATGAAGTCTATATTGATACCAGGCTTAATCAACTGCATTCTGTAATTCCTTTATATGCTTAATTTCAATGATGGATTGTTTTTAAGAGCGAGATCAAATAAGGCTCTTGAGAGGACCAGCGCCGTGAAAAGGCTGGCGAGAATACCGATGGTCAACGTGACGGCAAAACCCTTTATCGGACCGGTGCCGAACTGATAAAGCACGACCGCGGCAATGAGGGTTGTCAGGTTGGAGTCGATAATGGTGATGGCGGCCCGCTCAAAACCGGCATTGACTGCGGCCATAGCTGTTTTTCCGGTTTTAATCTCTTCTTTGATCCGTTCATAAATCAAGACGTTGGCATCCACTGCCATCCCAATGGTGAGAATGATACCGGCAATACCCGGCAAGGTCAGCGTCGCCTGGAAAACGGCCAGGCCCCCGCCGATGATCAGCATATTGACAAGAAGGCTGAAGTCTGCAATCAGGCCGGCTTTTTTGTAATAGACCGCCATGAACAGGATGACAAAGATACCGCCCACCAGTGTCGAAAGAAGGCCCATCCGGATGGAATCCGCTCCCAGCGTAGGCCCGACCGTTCGTTCTTCAATAATGGTTACCGGTGCCGGCAAAGAACCGGCCCGCAGTGCGATGGCCAGGTCTTTGGCCTCATTCAGTGTAAAATTGCCGGTGATCACGGCCTTTCCTCCGGCGATCCGGTCCTGGATGACCGGTGCGGAGTAAACGGTTTTATCAAGGATGATGGCCAGCCGTTTGTGGATATTCTCGCCGGTGATACGGTCGAAAATTTTGGCGCCCTGTCTGTCAAATTCAATGCCCACCTGGGGCTGCTGGTACTGGTCAAATTCAACCCGTGCATTGGTGAGAAGGCTTCCGTCCAGAAGGACTCTTTTCTGTATCAAATAGGGGATTTTTGTTTTTGAACCCGAGGCCGGATCCTGTTTTTCCTGGTAGAGGATTTCATCCCCTGCAGGAACGGAACCATTGACGGCCGCGGCCGTGTCTGCATCGTCATCCACAAGCTGGAAGGTCAGTTGGGCGGTTTTACCGATGAGTCCCTTGGCCCGTTCAGGGTCCTTGACGCCCGGCAACTGTAAAAGAATCCTGTTTTCTCCCTGGATCCGGATATCCGGCTCACTGACACCAAATTCATCAATGCGGTTGCGAATGGTTTCCAAAGCCTGGCGGGAGGCCATCTTTTTAATTTCAGAGATTTCAGTTTCCGGAAATTTCAGGACATAGGTGAAGAGATTGTTCTCAGTTCGGGATGAATCAATCACCAGGTTTTTATAATACTTGGAAAGAAGAGTTTCAAATCCTGATTTCTCTTTTTCTCCTTCAAATTTTGCCAGGATGGAATTGTCATTCTGGCGCAGGAGACCGGAATGCTTGACATCGTCTTCCCTGAGCTGCCTTTTGATTTCCTGGATGGTCCTTTCCACCTCTGTTTCAACGGCCTTTATGCTCTGGACCTCAAGAACAAGATGCATTCCTCCCTGGAGGTCCAGTCCCAGGTTGATTTTTTTATGGGGCCAGCAGTTATAAAAAGTCGGCATCATCCAGACAATGGAGACCAGGATCACCCCTATGCTTAAAAGAATTTTAAAGGTCAACGGTTTCAATCTCTTCACTCCTAATGGATTTATTTTTTCTTCTTATCGTCCTTCTGAATTGAATCATCCTCTGAAACCACTGCGGCAACGCTGGCTCTGGAGATCTTGATCTTTACCTTTTCAGCAATTTCAAGGCCGATACTGGATTCATCAAGGGACTGGATGGTTCCATAAATTCCCGCTGCCGTGAGAACCCGGGCCCCTTTTTTTAAATTGGCAATCATTTCCCGGTGTTCTTTGGCCTTTTTCTGCTGGGGTCTGATTAAAAGAAAATAGAAAATCGCGAATAAAATAATGATCGGCAAAAAAACCGGCAAGTCCTCCTGCCTGACCTGCCTGCCCGCCTGTCTGGCCCATTGCATATGCGATACTCATCAAAATAATTCCTCCTTAGGTATGATTAAAACAATGTCTATGATTTCTTTGCAGGAATCCAGATGGTTTTTCCGTCAAACTGGATTCTGTCCATCGTATCAAAATTGATATCCCGGAGAAGGGAAAAAACCTCGTCCATGTTGTATACAATGATCTTGCTCAACGGTTTGAGAAGATGGATATCCACGTCCACTTTTTTTTCAAGAAGATTATAGATGATCACCATGTTTCGGAAAATTTTAAAATTTTTCCGACCCCGGAACTCTGCCCCTGATCCCTGGGTTCATCCGCATTGGGGGAGATATGGATTCCCCTGGATTCATAATAGTCCTTTAAAATATTAAAATGAATGTTCCAGATATTGTCTCCGGGCTGAACCACGTAAATGCCGTAGGCCTTGACCCGGGGAGGGGTAACCGCTCCCGACGCCTCAATCTTTTCTTCAAAAACAGCGCCTTCTTTTATAAAGGCCTTCTCCAGGATATCCCGCATGGATATCTTGACATCCCCTATTTTTAAACTCTCATCGGAATGAACAATCATATCAAGGCTTTTTTTAATCCCGAGACTGTCTTTGCGGGATTCCATGAGGTCCTTTAATTCCTTTTCCTTGTCAAGATTCTGGTAGTCTATGGCCGGCAGAACAACAATTTCCCCCTGGACACTGCCATCCCCGGCCAAAGGGATATCCTTTTTGATTTCCTCTGGCTTCCCCTTTGAGCCGGTGTCCTTCTTTTCATCCGGGTGGTCCATTTTCAACGGCGTCCCAAAAAATATGAATCCCAGGATTATCAGCCCGGACAAGATAAGCGCAAACGTCAGCCTTCTCTTTTTTGCCTCATTTTTTTTCAGGAGCATATGGCCTCCTTCCCCTTGATGCTTGAAATTGTTTCAGATACACAATAGAATGATTTATGTCAAGAAAGGTCTTCATTAGGTTTTTGGGGGATGATAATGATTCTGTTTTCTCCCGATACCATGGTCTGATCCCCTTCAATGGTGATGGACACCTTCCTTTTTTCTTCTATTTCAGACAGTTCGTGCCTTTTGCGGTTCAGCAGATAACCGGCCACCTCAACGGGCACCTGTCCCGAGACTTCCTTTATTTCCGGTTTCAATGTTTTCAGATTCAGTTGCCTCAAAAAGGCAAGCCCCTGGGTTTCCACCGACGGAATCTGGCCCCTGCCGTTGCAATGTCTGCAGGGCTCATAGCTCCCGAAGGTAATGGAATGCCGGATGCGCTGCCGGGACATTTCAAGCAGGCCGAAGGAAGTAATTCCCCCGACCTTGGTTTTGGCCTTATCGGATTTCAGGTGTTTTTTCAGGGTCTTGGTAATTTCCGCCTTATGGCGGGAATCTTTCATATCGATAAAATCGATGATGATTAAGCCCCCTAAGTCCCTGAGTCTCAATTGCCTTGCCACTTCCTCGCAGGCCTCAAAATTGGTGTGAAAGGCGGTTTCTTCAATATTCTTCTTTTTTGTGGATTTTCCTGAATTTACATCAATGGATACCAGGGCCTCGGTCTGTTCTATGACAATGAATCCCCCGGATTTAAGCGCAACATCTTTCCTGTAAATGGAGGCAATCTGGTCTTCAAGTTGGTATTTGGTAAAGATGGGCTTTTCACCGGTAAAAAGTTTGACGATTCTTTTTTGTTTCGGGGCAATAACATCCATAAAATCCAGGACTTCCTTATAAATTTCAGGGCTGTCCACCAGGATTTCATTGACATCGGAAGTGAAATAATCCCGAAGGGATCTTACCGCAAGGGTCTGCTCTCTGTAAAGAAGGGAAGGGGCGACATTGCTAACGGCTTCCTTATCAATGTTTTTCCAGACCCGCATCAGGTATTTTAAATCCGCCATAAACATGGCTTTAGTGGTGTTTTTCCCTGCGGTCCGGACGATCATTCCAAAGCCTGCAGGGATTTCCATCTTTTTGATGATGCCCAGGAGCCTTTTTCTTTCCGCTTCATCCGTGATTTTCCGGGATACCCCTTTGGTGTCGGTTCCCGGCATCAGAACCGATAAGCGGCCGGGAAGCGAAATAAAGGTGGTGAGCATGGCCCCCTTCTGATTGATGGGGTCCTTTGTCACCTGGACCATCAGCTCCTGACCTTTCCGGATAAGATTGAACAAGGCCTTTTCGCCTTTTTCCACATCCTGGAAATAATCTTTATGAATTTCATTTTTTTGAAGAAAACCGTTTTTTGTGGCGCCATAATCGACAAAAACCGCCTGGAGGCTGGGTTCGACCCGTGTTACAATTCCCTTATAGATATTTCCCTGGGTCACTTCTTTGGCCGCCGTTTCAATATGAAACTGTTCCAGCTTGTTATCAACTAGTGCAACGATCCGGTTTTCATCGGAATCCAAAGCATTGATCAGTATTTTTGTTGTCATTAATCCCGCTCTTAAATCTTAATTAAATTTGTTTAGGTTGCCTTCCCCATAAAAAAATATTGAATTTTAAGTAGTAAATTGGATGAATCAAGTCAAATTTTTTATTTTCCTTTCAAGATATTTTTGATGGCTCAAAATATCTTTATTTTAAAATCTTATCAAGTTTTTCCCGGATATTCTCTTTCCCGACCATCTCTTCGGGAATGGGGGGATCGGTTTCTGAAGCCGTTAAAGTTTTTTTGAATCATGAGGGTAAGTCACATTCTCATTCATTTCTTTTTGTTTCAATATATCATAATAGGTGAGGATGCGTTCGACATACTGAACCGATTCCAGCCCCCGGGTGTACCCATGCCGGGCCTTGGTATAATAGTCCGGTTTGGATAATAACGGCAGCGCCTTTTTCAGGCTCTGCCATTTGGTGGCATCAAGCCCCATGTCTTCCGCGATTTTCACAGCGTCGGAAACATGGCCATAACCCACATTATAGCTGGCCAGGGAAAAGAGGGTTCTTTCATGGTCATCCTCAATATATTCAAATTTTTTAGTCATTTTATTGAGATACCGGATCCCGGCCTTGAGGCTTTCAGAAGGCTCAAACCGGTCTGAAACTCCCATTTCTTCAGCCGTTGCCGAAGTGACCTGCATCAGCCCTTTGACATTGTTTAAACTTACGGCTTCCGGATCAAACTGGGATTCCTGGTAAACAATGGCAGCGATGAGTTTCCAGTCAAGTCCGTATTTCATGGCTTCTTTATAAATCAGGGGCCTGTATTCCGGCAACCGGGTTTCAATTCTTTCATGAAATTTTTTCAGGTCAAAAGGATCCTGGTTGGGAATGGTTGAGAAGTATTTATCTGTGATTTTTTTTATCAATCCGGTTTCAGCCGCGTATAAGAAAAATTTATTGACCTGCTCCAGCATTTCCGGATCTTTTTTGCTGACGGCCCAGGCAAGAGATTCCTTTTCCCGGATGGGGATTCCGATCCGGATGTCGGGGTAGTACCTCTGGCTCACCAGGGCAACGGTATCGGTCGCGATGGTGTATTTGATTTCTCTGTCATGAACCATGCGGACCATCTCTTCCGCGGAGACATTGTCATAAAGGATATAGTTTATGGGAATTCCCGACTTGATGAGTTCATTGACCCGGTGGTGATAGGAAGTCTCCCGGTTCACATGGATGATAAGCGAGGAAAGGTCTTCAATTTTTTCAGGCCCGGACTCCTTTTGGTGATGAATCACATGTTGCCGGATGGACATATAGGGGATGGAAAAATTGACCTTTTCGATCCCTTCCCGTGTGATGACAAGACCTGCCGCGATGAAATCTCCTTTTCCCTGTTCAAGGCCGGCGAACATATTATTCCAGCCCGGGACCACGACATCCAGATCAACATTGAGGAAATCGGCAAATGCCGCGGCAAGCTCATATTCAAATCCGGTGGGTTGCCCGTTGTAATAATAATAGGTATTGATTGAATGATCCGTGATCAACCGGAGAATGCCGGTCCGTTTAATTCTTTCAAGGGCCGTGGAATCGGAGCCCATATCCCTGTTGTGGAGCAGAATGGAAAAAAAGGTAAAGGCGCATAAAAGAAAAATAAGGCCCAGAGAAATAAAATATGTATGATAAAATTTCTTCATCCCTGTCCGTCTATATTTTCAATGGGAATAAGTTCCACCCGGTCTATATTCATATAGGGCCGGGGGAGTTTTTTGCCTCGCTGGCCTCTCATTCCGGAATAATCCTTCTGGTTTCCCGGGCCCAGTTTAAGCGGATGTTTCCCTGAATGTAAAACAATATATGCATGTTCCGGCAATGCGATCAGAAACCGGAGCAATTCCGGGGTTGAAGAATACAGTTCTTTTTCCGGAATGGAAATGATTTTGTTCCCCTGTCCTTTTTTCAGGTAAGGCAATTGGCTGAGGGGGAAAATCAAAATCCGGCCTTTGTTCGTCACTGCCAGGATGTTATCTTTTTTAACGTCATGGATCCTATGGGGTTCCAATAATTCATGACTGTTTTTTAAACTCACGACCGCTTTGCCGTTTTTGAAGCTGGTGAATAAATCCTCAAATTTTAAAATAAACCCATATCCATTATCCGACCCCACCAGAAAATACTGATCATTTTCAGCAGACAGCATATATTGGATATGGGTATTGGGCTGCATGGAGAGATGTCCGGTTAACGGTTCTCCATTTCCCCTGGCAGACGGGAGGGAGTGGGGATAAAGCATATACGCCCTGCCGGTGTTATCCAGAAAAACAACGGGTTTATCATTTTTTGTCCGCAAACACCCCAGAAGTGAATCCCCTGAAAGAAATTTAAGGGACTGGGGGTTGATGTCATGGCCCTTTGCAGACCTGATCCAGCCGTTTTTCGACAGGATTACGGACACCGGTTCCACGTCCATGACATCCATCAGCGAGAATTTTTCAGCTTCCTTGCGTTCCTTTATGGGAGACCTTCTTTTGTCTCCATACGCTTTGGCATCGGACCGGATTTCTTCTTTGATATAGTCTTTAAAAGCGGTTTCATCCTTGATGATTTTCTCAAGGGATTTTTTTTGGGATTCCAGGTCTTCTTTTCGGCCTTCAGCCTGATTTCTTCAAGCCGGGCAAGCTGACGCAGTCTGATTTCCAGAATGGCCCGGGCCTGGGCCTCGGAAAGCGAAAAGGCCTTGATCAGGTCTTTTCCCGGGTGATCCGACACGCGGATGATCCGGATCACTTCATCAATATTCAGAAAAGCAACCAAGAGGCCGTCCAGGATATGAAGGCGTTCGATAATTTTATCGAGCCTGAAATTCAGTTTTTTCCGGACGGTGTCGGCCCTGAATTCAAGCCATTCGGTCAAAAAAACCAGGAGATTTTTAACCTGGGGTTTGCCGTTGGCGCCGATCATGTTCATATTCACGGGAAATGATTTTTCCAGATCGGTGGTGGCAAACAGGTGATCGGTCAAGGCATTCAGATCGACACGGCCGGGCTTTGGAATAATGACAAGGCGGGTGGGGTCCTCGTGATCGGATTCATCCCGGATGTCGCTGACCATGGGCAGTTTTTTTTCTTCCATCTGGGAGGCGATCTGTTCATAAATTTTTTCTGTCGAAGCATGGTGGGGGAGGGCGGTAAAAATTATCTCGGAATTTTCAACATGATACCGGGCCCGCATTTTTATCCGGCCGGCGCCTGTCCGGTACATGTCCAGAATTTCCTGGGCCGGTGTTATGATTTCCGCTTCGGTCGGAAAATCGGGGCCTTTAATAAACCGGCAGAGTTTTTCAATAGTGGTGTCCCCGTTGTCAATCAGATGAATCAAAGCATTGGCCACCTCACGCAGATTATGGGGCGGGATGCTGGTGGCCATGCCCACGGCGATCCCGGTAGAGCCGTTTAATAAAAGATTGGGAAGGCGGGCCGGAAGAAGGGCAGGCTCTTCAAGGGTTCCATCAAAATTGGGAACCCAGTCCGTGGTCCCCTGATCCAGCTCCTGAAGAAAGATATCTGCATATCTTGAGAGCTTTGATTCCGTGTACCGCATGGCGGCAAAGGATTTGGGATCATTGGGATCTCCAAAATTCCCCTGGCCGTCCACCAGGGGATATCTTAAGGAAAAGGGCTGGGCCATGAGGACCATGGCTTCATAACAGGCAGAATCGCCGTGGGGGTGAAATTTACCCAGAACATCCCCCACGGTCCTGGCCGATTTTTTATGCTTGGCCGTGGACAGTAGGCCCAATTGGCTCATGGAGTAAACGATTCTCCGTTGAACCGGTTTTAACCCGTCTCCGATATGGGGCAGGGCGCGGTCCAGGATAACGTACATGGAATAATTCAGGTAGGCTTTTTCGGTAAAATCCTGAAAGGGTATTTTTTCATAATCTTCAATGGCCGAGGGAAGGATTTCTTTCATAGTTCTATCTCTTTGATATTGCCTTTGGTTTCTATCCAGGCTTTCCGGTCTTTTATCCGTTTTTTCCCCAGAAGCATGTCCATGATATCAAAAATTTCCTTTAATTCATCTTCCGGATCCCGGTTGACGGACAATTGGACAAGCCTCCTCGAATCCGGGGAAATGGTTGTTTCTTTAAGTTGCGCCGGGTTCATTTCACCTAATCCCTTAAATCGCTGGATATGGATTTTTCCATATTTTTTGCGCCGGGTAATCCGCTTAATAATGTTGTTCTTTTCGGATTCATCCAGAGCATAAAACACTTCTTTTCCGGCATCTATCCGGAACAGGGGAGGCATGGCCACAAACACATGTCCCTGTTTGACAATGGGTGAAAAATGTTTCAGAAAAAGGGCGCAGATCAAGGTTGCAATATGCAGCCCGTCTGAATCCGCGTCGGCAAGGATGCAGATTTTATTGTATCTCAGATTTGAAATGTCTTTGGACCCGGGGGCCACTCCCAGGACCTGGGCAATATCCCGGATTTCTCTGGACTCAGCGATTTCAGATGAATCCATATCCCAGGTATTGAGAATTTTGCCCCTGAGGGGCATGATGGCCTGAAACCGTCTGTCTCTGGCCTGCTTGGCAGAACCGCCGGCAGAATCCCCCTCCACAAAGAACAATTCTCTCCGGCCCTGGTCCATGCTGGTGCAGTCGGACAATTTGGCGGGAAGGGCAGCGCCTCCAGAGGTCTTTTTGGGGGTTAACCGGGCGGCTTTTTTTGACCCGGCTTTTTGCATTTTCAAGGGCAAGGGCGGCAAGCTTCTCCCCTTCTTCAATATGGTGATTGAGCCACAGGGTGAATGCATCCCTGATCTGTATATTGACCAGGCCGGCGCAATGGCGGGAGGACAATCTTTCTTTGGTCTGGCCTGAAAACTGGGCATCGGATAGCTTTACGGAAAGGATATAGGCAATATTGTCCCAGATATCCTCAGGGGCAAGAAAAAGGCCCTTGGGCAAAAGATTCCTGAACTTGCAGAAGTCCCTGACAGACTCTAAAAGGCCGGATCTGAACCCATTGACATGGGTTCCCCCAAGTTTTGTCGGGATGAGGTTCACATAACTTTCCTGGGGATTTTGGTCTGATTCCGGGATCCAGCTTACGGCAAATGAAATCTGGATATCTTCGCCTTTCAGATCTCCTGAAAAGGGAGATTTAAAGATGCATTTATCGTTTTTGAGGTATTCCCCCAGGTATTCATCAATTCCCTGGTCATATTTCCATACGGTTTTTTCACCGGATGCTTCATCATGAAAGCTTGTGACAAGTCCCTTGCATAAAATGGCTTTTGATTTCAAAGCGGTTTGCAGGGCTGCTTTGGAAAACAGGGGCCGGTCGAAATAGGAAGCCTCCGGGTAAAAATGCAAAGATGTTCCGGTTTCTGTCCCGTCTGCTTTGTTCATAATGGCAAGGTCTTCGGTCTTAAATCCGTTTCTGAACCCGATATGGTATTCCCGGCCATCCCGTTTGATCCGGATTGAAAGGGAAGAGGATAGGGCATTGACAACGGAAACGCCGACCCCATGGAGCCCCCCGGAATAGCTGTAATCCTTATTTGAAAATTTGGCGCCGGCATGAAGGGTGGACATGATGAGTTCCACACCGGATATTTTTTCCTCAGGATGAATATCCACCGGCATCCCCCGGCCGTTATCCGTCACCACCACGGAGTTATCCGCCTTTAAAACGACATCAATCCGGTCGGCATAACCGGCAATGGCCTCATCCACACTATTGTCAATGACTTCAAAGGCCAGATGATCCGGGCTTGAAGTATCCGTATACATTCCGGGCCGTCTCTTGACCGGGTCAAGGCCCTTCAGGATTTCAATAGATTCTGCATTGTAGGTGTTTGTTAAGGGTTTGGGGCCGGTGTTCAACTCAAATAATTTCATAAATTACAGTATTGTGGTATAAAGGTTAATTAACAATTGGGATAAATAAAGGTATTCCTATATCATTTTTATTTTCAAATGTAAAAACGGGAAATACATTCATTATGGAATCCGGTAAAAATCACGACAACGGTCTGGAAATCATTGCCCGATGGGAGAGTTTCTCCGAAGAGGAAAAAATCATGGCCATCCGGGATCTTGCCGGATCAGGCCCTGAACTTGCCATTGCCCCGGTTCTTTCCGGAATCACATCCTCCCGCTTTGCCGTAAGAAATGAAGCCAAAAAAGGCCTTGAACTTATCCGGTCGCAGGTTAACGGCTTTTTTACCGATCCTGAGCAAAAAGAGCGGGTCCTGAGGGGAATGAAGACCTCTACATCGGTTTGTTACAGAATATATGCCCGGGTCAGGCCGGAGATGCCTCCGGGTGAGTTGGGGTATTTTTTTAAGCTGTTGCTGGAATTCGAAGGCAAGGGGCCCTATTTTGCCTATATGCTCGTTTATAAGGGGATCATGAGCCCTGATGCCATGGAGCAAACGATGGCCGGTCTTTCGGACTTCAAACGCCTGGCTTTGATAGATCAGTATCTCCAGGCGCCGCCCGGTGTCAGGTTTAAATTCGGGTTTTCATTTATCCGGCTTTTAAAATCCATCACGCAAAGGGAGGCGGTTATCCGGTTCTACGCAGCTCTTTTCGACCGACAACAGGATGCCGACCCATTGTTAAACAACATATCTCCGGATCTGAGGGATACGAACAAAATCAAGGCCGTTGAGCTGCAGTCCCCATCTCCTGAAATTAAAATTCAGGGTTTGAAAGCCCTTGCCATGCTTTCCACGGAAATCTCCCCTGACCTGCTCATGGATATTCTCAGCAAAGAAAAGCGTCTTAAGGTCAGGTCGGCAGTTTATGAAATCATTGAAAATTCATCCATGGGTGTTTACGCGGACCTGTTTTATCCCGTATTGGAAATTTTTTATAACTGCGGCAAAGATGAGGCTTTTAAAGCCTTTAAGGCGCTTGTGGTTTCAGGAAAACTGCCTTTGTACGCCTTGCTGGAAATGGTGAGAAAGACTTACCCGTCGCTGATGCCGGTCATCTATAATGAGATCTCAAGCCTGTCCAGAATTTCATTTTTTATTATTCAGGACATTGCCCTGAATAAAGATAAATATCTGAATGTAAATATCGATGTAAATCTTGCCTGCATTTTCGGGATGATCAAGAAGCGGCCTGAACGGGTCGTCAGAATATTAAAAAAATATGACAATATTGCCAGAGATCCTCTCAGGGAAGAAGTCACAGGCTTTATTGAAAAAACAAAGGACCTTTTATCAAAGGAAAAACAGAGTATTGAAACGGAATTTGATTCCATTATTCAAGGGATCAGACAGGAGCCGGGAAAAAATGCAGGGATTATCAGGTCCTTTTTTAGAGGAACCATTGAAAAAAATTGGAAGTGTTGAGAAAGAATCTCCGCGGGGAGGCATTTCATTGTGATGGAGAGTCCATCAGGAATATCAGCCTGGCCTCATCCCGGTTCATGGCGTCACAGCTATTTTTCAATTCATGCATTTTTGAGAATTGCGATCTTTCCGGATCAGTGTTTATCAATGCGTATTATAAAAAAACAATTTTTTATAATGTTGATATGCGGCAGACCCAATTTGATTCTGCTGATTTTGATGGTGCAATTTTCATCAATGTAAATGCAGAAGGGGCGTCATTTAAAAAATGCAGTTTTCAAAACGCCTCTATTTTTAATTGTAATTTTAATCATGCTCAAATTCCGGATGCATTATTCCTGGAGGCGGTAATCTCAAAAACAAATTTTCACCAGGCCGATCTTTCGGGGTCCTGCTTTGCTTTTTCAAAAATATCAGCCATATCCTTTATCGGTTCAAATATCAATCAAGCCGATTTTTCCTGGGTATCTGCAAGATTCTGCAGGTTTTCTTCCTTATTAAAATCCATTATTCGAACCGGGAATATCGATTATAATGCAAGGCAGTTCCAGCTTTCATGGGAAGACATGCCTCAAATCAATGAAGAGATCGTGTCGGAAATCAATCTGCTCATTTTTTCCGAATTTATTCATTACGGCGAGATGAAATTTTTCAAACAGAATCAATTCAGCTTGTTAACCGCGTTTGACATATTCGGGAGCAAACAGGCCGACCTGTTTCAGATCATTCCCTTTCTGCTTCATGAGAATACAGGGTTTCCGGGTATTGAACCCGTCGATACTAGGACGCCCTGCGGCATTTATGATTATCTGCCGAGCCTTGAAACCAAGGAAGTCCTCAAGCGCTATATTAAATCAGGGCCGGTCCTTGCCCGGTGGCCTCTGAACCCTTTGATCGAAGGCGTTTTTACCATAGGCAGCACCGGATCCATTGCCCAGACCTCTGATTCGGATATCGACTATTGGGTCTGCATCAATGAGGAACAACTCGGTTCCGGTGCTGTTGATCTGCTTGGAAAAAAGCTTGAGATGATAGAACAGATGGCCTGGAAAAGGTTTGAAACCAAGGTCACCTTTTTTTTAGTTGATATTTTAAAAGCTAAAAACAATGAGTTCGGAGATTCCACGGCAGAAAGCTCAGGGACTGCCCAGTCCAGGCTTTTAAAAGAAGAGTTCTACAGGACGATGATTCATGTGGCAGGGAAGATACCTCTCTGGGCCGTCCTTCCCACCGGCATCAGCATCAACTACTATAACAGCATCCTGGTGGATGTTTCAAATGCCCCAAGCCTGATGCGGTACATTGATCTGGGAGATATCCAAGCCATACCGACAAGTGAATATTACGGGGCCTCCATCTGGCAGATGTTTAAATGGCTGAAAAGCCCTTTTAAATCGGTCATTAAAATGGCCCTTCTGGAAAAATATATTTATGAATATGGCAAAGAGCCCCTTTTGTGCAACCGGTATAAGGATGAATGGATGAATTCAGGAACAAGGCTGCAGCTTGCCCGGAATGATTCCTATTATATTCTGATGAATCATCTGATCCGGTATTTTGGAGATTCCGGAGATAAGGAAACGGTTTCCCTCCTGCTCACCTGCTTTTTCCTGAAGCTGGGGATTTCAAAGGATTCTGAAATTAACCGAACCATTTTCGGCTTAAGGCGGATTCTCTTTGAGCAATGTATGCTTACATGGGGATGGAACAAGGAGATGATATTTAAAATAGGCGGGTTTAAAACCTGGCAATACTCCGATATTGCAATGCTTTCATCCACCATTGAGAAATTTATGATCCAAAAGCATAAAGCAATCACCATCAGTTTTGAACGGAATTTTAGGGGAAGGTTCATGATCAGCCCGGAAGACCGGACTGTTCTCGGCAGGAAAATATTTATCGAATTTTCAAAACAGCCCGGCAAGGTCGGCAAAGTCCTTCTCATATCAAAAAGTGACCGGCATTTTCAGGGACTGCAATTAAAATATGTGAAAAGTTCAAGCAAAACAGGCACCTGGGAGCTTATCAATAAAAATACCAGGTCCCATCACATCCAGGAAGAATTTCTGGTCAAGGCCGGGACAATTGAAGAAATCGGTGCATGGCTGATGAACAACAACCTCTATAATGAAGAGTCTGTTATTCACCTCATCCCGAATCCCACCTATGTGACGTTTGATGATGTCCGGAAACTATTTAAGGCCATGCATGAGTTTTTTAGCCCCGGCTTGAGCAAAGAGGCCGGCTTTGATCAATTGTTGTTGAAAAGCCGGGTGGTTTCTTTATTTATTTCCATCAATTTTTATGCTCCCCGGCAACAGCATCATGTTACCGAGTATACGGCTGTTTATATGAATTCATGGGGAGAGATGTTCTGCAATTCTTTTTATTCCGAGAAGGGATTTGCCTCCCTTGAAGAAGCAAAAAATGATATCCTAAAAAAGATGGGCATTAAAAAATTTCCTTTAAATACGGGTTATTATTTTTCAAAAGGCGCTGCACGGTAATGTTTTAAGAACAGGAATTGAATTCCACCACCCGTTTTACTATTTCATCCGGATCATCACTGAGATAAAAAAGATTCAGATCTTTTTCAGAAATCATTTTTTCCTTCAGGAGTTTTTCTTTAATCCAATGAATCAGACCTCCCCAGTAGTCTTTTCCCACGAGGATCACAGGCATTCTCCGGATACGCTGGGTCTGAATAAGCGTTACGGTTTCAAAGAGTTCATCCAGGGTCCCAAACCCCCCGGGCATGATAATATAGGCCTGGGCATATTTCAAAAACATGACCTTGCGGACAAAAAAATATCTGAATTCCAGTTGGGTTGTGGCATAGGCATTGGGCTTTTCTTCAAAGGGGAGTGTGATGTTCAGCCCCACGGAATCGGTATTCTCCTCAAAAGCGCCTTTGTTGGCGGCTTCCATGATGCCGCCGCCGCCACCGGTGATGACGGCATATCCATTTTTCCCGAATAATCCGGCCAGATCTTCCGCTTTTTTATAGTAGGGGTGATCCGGAGGAATTCTTGCCGATCCAAAAATTGATACAGCAGGGCCAAGGTGGTGCAGGCCGTCAATTCCTTCAACAAATTCTCCCATAATTTTAAACAATCGCCATGATTCACCGGATTTAAAATCGTTGATGGGGTATTTTCCGTTGGTATGCTGTCTTTCCAGTCTCATTATTCCGCTCGCCTGTTTTTTATTAATTATTTAATGCCGCCCTAGGATGAAGAAAACCTGTGTGATAGGCCTTATCATAAGGGATAAGGCCTATCACACAAAAGAAGATCAGTCAACCGGCAGCCATCCTGACATTGACATTTTCGGTTGAAAGAGATAAACAAAGCTAATTTTTTTTTAAGAAAGAATGATATTGAAGGACAGCATCACGATTACCCGCGCAACATCGGTAAAAAATAATTTGGGAATGCATGCAAGACCCGCATCCAGAATCGCAGAAATGGCTGGATCAGCCCGGTCCTGCATCTGGCTTCATGCGAATTCGACACGGGTGGATGCAACCAGCACCCTTGATATCCTGACGCTTGGCGCGGTTAAAGGGACACAGATCGTGGTTGAAATTGAAAACCAGAGGGACATGGATGTTTTAGATCAAATCATTGATTTTTTTGAAATCGGTTTTGGAGAATCCTAAGGATGAACACATCAACTTCCGGACAGATCAGTATCAGGGGAATCAGCGGCTCACCCGGTATTTGCATTGGAAAAGCCTATCTTGTAGACAAGGAAGGGGTTAATCTGATCAAGCGCTATCCGATCAGTGACACCCAGATTTCAAAAGAAATCGACAGGTTTAAACAGGCCGTGTCAAAAGCCAAAAATGATTATGCAAGAATTATTGACTCCATTGACAAGTCAATAGAGGACAACCTCGATATTCTTGAAACCCATATGGCGCTTTTTGAAGATAAAATGCTTTACGGGAGAACCATCGATACCATTTCAACCGACAAGATCAATGCAGAGTGGGCATTGAGAAAAGTTACCCGAAGAGCCAAAACCATGTTTCAACAGATTGATGATCCCTATCTGAAGGCCAGGGTGAATGATATTGATCAGGTAACGGACAAGATCATGTCAAGCCTTTTCGGGGCCCAGGACAAAAAGATATCCGATATCAATAAGCGGGTTATTCTTGTGGCCCATGACCTATCTCCGGCAGATGCAAGCCAGATCCAGCTTGAAATGATTAAGGGGTTTGTGACCGATCGCGGTGGAAAAGATTCTCATACCAGCATTGTCGCGAAGTCGTTGAAAATCCCGTCGGTTCTGGGACTCGGTAAGGCCATGGTGAGTGTAAAAAATGACGATATCCTTATTGTTGACGGATCAGCCGGTCTTTTAATCATCAATCCGGATGAAGATACCCTTTTCCGGTATGAAGCCCGCCTGACAAAATTTGAAGCTTACAGGGCCGGTTTGGAGAGGGAAGCGCATTTGCCCGCCGTCACTAAAGACGGGGTTGTTTTAAACCTCATGGCCAATATTGAGCTTGTTGAAGAAGTCGTTGCTGCAAAAGATTATGGAGCAACGGATATCGGGCTTTTCCGGACGGAATTTTTATATCTTGATCTCAGGCGCTTTCCGACCGAGGATGAACTCTTCTGTAAATATAAGGAATTGGTGGAACTCATGTCGCCTCACAGTGTCACCATCCGGACCCTTGACATTAATGGGGACAAGGTGAATCCCTATCTGTCGGTCGTGGAAGAAGCCAATCCGTCCCTGGGATTAAGGGCGGTCCGTTTTTGCCTTGAAAATGAACCTGTGTTTGTCACACAGTTGAAAGCCATTTTAAGGGCGGCAGCCTTTGGAAATATTAAGCTGCTGATCCCCATGATTTCCTGTGTTGAAGAAATTATCCAAGTCAGGCAGGCCATAGAAAAAGCCGTCCATGAGCTTGAGCAGGAAAAGAAACAGTTTAATAAAGAAATCCCCCTCGGCATCATGATCGAAGTTCCGTCTGCCGCCATCATGGCCGATCATCTTGCAGCGTATGTGGATTTTTTCAGCATCGGCACCAACGACCTCATCCAGTACGCCTTGGCCATTGACAGGCGGAACCCTCAGGTGGCCCATCTGTATCAGGCATTAAACCCGGCTGTGTTGAGGATGATCAAAATAACCTGCGATGCGGCAAAGAAAAAAGGGATAGGGATTGTCATGTGCGGGGAAATGGCAGGAGACCCCATTAATATCCCGGTTCTCATCGGTCTGGGATTGACTGATCTTTCCATGAGTTCCGCTTCCATCCCTGTGGTTAAGAACATGATCCGCAATATTGACAGCCGGAAGGCCGAAGCCTGCATGAAAAAAATCATGGAGCTGAATACCGTGAAAGACATCACGGAATACATCATGAATGAATATCATGAGATATTCTCTTTCCAAGGGACAGATGAAACCCTATGAATTCAGATTTTGTAAAACTATTAGCCACCAATAAAAAAGCCTGGCATAACTATACCATTGAGTCGGAATACGAAGCAGGAATCGTTCTCGCAGGAACTGAAGTTAAATCAATCAGAAAAGGGGGGGTCAGTTTCCAGGATTCTTACGCTGAAATTAAGAACGGGGAAATTTTTTTGCGGCAGCTTCATGTTTCGCCCTATAAATATGCATATTACAGCAATCATGAAGCCTTGAGAACCCGGAAACTGCTTTTCCATCGATATGAAATTAAAAAACTTATGGCAAAGATCAAAGAAAGAGGATATACGCTGGTGCCTTTGAAAATTTATTTCAGAAACGACAAGATCAAGGTGTTAATCGGGCTTTGCAGGGGAAAAAAATTATATGACAAGCGGGAATCCATAAAGCAGAAAGACATAAAACGGGAAATGGACAGAGACTACAAGAAAAAATCCAATTAGCTTGTCGATATTGACTTTTAAACATTTAAGCGTATATTAAAGGCATATCTGATCTTTTAAAATTTGGGGGCGTAATGGCTTCGACGGAGATTTTGAGGCCTGAGGTAGCATACCGAGCTTTTTGTCATCTCGTAAAACCCGGCAAAACATAAATATAATCGCAGACGATTATAACTACGCTGTAGCTGCTTAAGGCGGCTTCCGTCCCGCTGAAATCCTTCCTGCAGATTTCAGACCGGGGCGTCGACTTTGCAGGATCGCTTCTTAAGGGCGCCTGACCCTTAAAAGCTAAACTTTTCAGGATATAGTGCCATGTATCCATCTCATAGGAGACAAGGCATTGAATCATAAATTTTGAGATAAGTATGTAGAAGCCCAGGTTGATTGTTTTCGGACGCGGGTTCAACTCCCGCCGCCTCCACCACCACTATCAGGCCTTACTCCGCTACGGTTTAAGGCCTTTTCACTTTCTGCCAAGATCGGAATCAGGATTTGGTTTTCGCCGGTCTTTACCGCTTCGTTTTTCTTCTTTCGCTGGAATGAAATATTTAACAAAGCCTTCTGATCTTTTATCATTTGAATCACGGCGATCTGTGTCCGTGCGCTTCTCTTTTTTTTTGCATTAGGCGGCTCCTTAAAATCTACACTGGAAAAATGTGGATTTTTTTAACGCATCCATATGAAATATCTATTAAAAAACGGGATTTGTCAAATAAATCATAGGAGATGCAGCAACCGTCACAGAAACTATGAAAATGAACCGGCTTTTTTATTTGTGAATCCAGGGCCTTTATAATATTTGACAATAGATATTGATTTATGTAATTAGGTCTATAATTTTATTGAAATGGCCTTTTATAGGCATTTTTTAAATTATGGGGCGGTTTTTAGCGATAAGGAATTTTAATTTTATCGATATTTTACTTCAGTTGGAGAACATTAGCTATGGAAGATCATATTGCTTTTCTCAAAGAACTTGTTAAAAAGGGAGGGCCGGACTCGTCGGAATATCATGAGTTAACAGGCTGGTTTGAAACAATTCATACTGAATTTAAAAATGGTAAAATAAGCGAAAATGACCTCCAATCCTTACGCAATGAGATGGGGGAAGCCCTATCTATCTTAACCCTTCAAGGATTTGTCTATAACAAACCCCATGGATATCCCGGTGATTATGAAATTATTGAGAAAATCTATCTTGAACAGACATCAAATGACCCTGAGTTAAGGAAATGGGATCTTTACTTTCAACTTCAGAAAGCCCCCCTGGCCGTCAGAAATAGGAAGCAATATTTCATTGATCTTTTAAACAGCCTTGAAAATCTAAATCCCAAAGATTCCGGCGGGCGGGTACTAAATATAGCCAGTGGTCCTGCCAGGGACCTGTTTGAATTTTTCTCCCAAAGAAATGACAGAACCCTTGTTTTTGATAATGTGGAATTTGACCCGCTTGCCATATCTTATGCAAAAAATCTATGTAAGGATTTTATCGAGCACATTCATTTCCTTCATACAAATGCCTTTGATTTTTCAACAACAAAAAAATATCGGCTGATATGGTCAGCCGGATTATTTGACTATCTTAATGATAAAAAATTTATCTTTCTTCTGAATCATATCCTCCCTTTATTGGAAGAGGATGGTGAGCTTGTTGTGGGGAATTTTTCAACAAGCAACCCGACATTGCCATACATGGAGGTTGTCGGTGACTGGAGATTGAGGCATCGGACACGGGATCAATTGTTCTCGCTGGCTAAATCCTGTAATTTCAAAGAGGTAGATATCTGTATCGGCCAGGAGCCCGAGGGAGTCAATTTATTCCTTCACATGAAACGCGGAAAAACTTTTATAAATCAATAACAGGGAATTGACACATTGGAATTCAATTCAAAAGTGAATTCTTCAGGTGCTGCCTTTAACCCTGCTGAGATGCAGCTCAACTGGCTGACCTTATCTTTTACTGCTGAATCCGGGGAACTTGAGAAAGAATTTTTAGAAGATTATTATCTCAAATTCATTAACCAAGTCAGAATTTCTCTTTTTATTGCCATCATTTTTTATTCTATATTCGGTATTCTGGATGCACAACTGATGCCGCAGATGCGCAACCAGTTGTGGTTTATAAGATATGCCGTTTTTTGCCCTGTAACCGCCCTGATCCTTGCCGGTTCGTTTACCCCGTTTTATAAAAAATATATGCAGTTTTCTCTGGCGTTTACGGTTGTGCTTGCCGGGATGGGGATCATCGCCATGATTGTCATTGCGCCGCCGCCTGTAAATTATTCATACTATGCAGGATTGATGCTGATTTTTATTTTCGGATATTCATTCATCCGGGCCAGGATTGTCTGGGCAACCGTGGCGGGATGGTTTATTGTTTTTTGTTATGAGATCGGGGCCACCGTCATCAGTGATACTCCTTTGCCCATACTGATCAATAACAATTTTTTCTTTATCAGTGCCAATGTTATCGGCATGTTCTCCTGCTATTATATCGAGTATGCCGCCAGAAGAGATTTTTTCTTGCCAGACTCCTTGAGGAAGAGCGCCAAAAGACCCATGAAGCAAACCAATTCCTGGAAGACAGGGTAAAAGAAAGAACCGAAATGCTGGCGGCCACCAACAAGGATCTTAAGCTGGAAATTATTGAGCGGAAGCGTGTTGAGCAAGAATTGCGAAAAATTCATAGTGAACTTGAGATCCGGGTGGAAGATAGAACCCAGGAATTAAAAAAAGCTAATAGCGAACTTCAGAAAGCCAAAGAGGTTGCAGATGAATCAACCCAGGCCAAAAGCAGTTTTCTTGCAAATATGAGCCATGAAATCCGGACACCCATGAATGCCATTATCGGAATGTCCGATTTGGCGATAAATCCGGATTTAAAAACGCAGAAGCGCCTGGAGTATATTTCCATCATCAATTCTTCTGCAAAATCCCTTCTGGGGATCATCAACGAGATCCTGGATTTTTCCAAAATTGAAGCCGGAAAGCTTGAGATTGAAAAAATACCTTTTCAAATCCGGGATATTATCAAGCATGTTGCAGATCTGTTTGTTGATGATCTCAAAAAAAAGAATCTCGAAATGATTATCGACATGGCCCTTGACATCCCCCTTGAAATGATCGGTGATCCTTTACGCCTTCAGCAGGTGATTGTGAATTTAACTTCCAATGCAGTAAAATTTACAGAAAAAGGTGAGATCATTATCCGGATACAAGTCGTTGACGAGACATCGGATCAGATCGTATTGGCATTCGGCATCCAGGATTCCGGTATTGGAATCGAACCTGACATCCAGCAAAAACTTTTCAATGCATTTGCCCAGGCCGACAGTTCAACCACCCGAAAATACGGGGGGACAGGATTAGGCTTGGCTATCTGCCAGAGGATCATCTCGGCAATGAAGGGCACCATTACGGTTGACAGTATGCCGGGGAAAGGAAGCCTTTTCGGTTTTATCTTAAGTTTTGAAAAGAAAAATCCATCCACGGGAAATTTGTTTAAATTTCCTTATGAACTTAAGGGCATGAATATCCTTGTGGTGGAGGATAACCTCTCTGTGCAGCATGTTTTAAATGAGATGCTGGTTTCCTTCGGATTCCGTTCTTCTATGGCAAAAACGGTGAAGAGGCCATGGCGCTCTTTGATAAATATTCAGAAGGTCATCCTTTTGATCTTATTATTGCCGACACGACACTACCGGACATGACGGCAGATCATCTTTTCAGGAATCAGGAAAAGGAGTTCATCAAGAACCATCCCGGTAATCATCATGGACACCCTCAATGTCCTTGAAAAAAATTCTGCTGTAAAACAGGGGATGGCCTATTATTTTTTACAGAAACCCGTGATCCCCTCATATTTATTCGATGCCATCATGGAGGCCTTTGGCCGGCAGTCCGGTTTTATTTCACAACCGGATTTAAAGAAAATCCATGGATATACCTCAACGGCCAAAGTATTGCTTGCAGAGGATAACCCCGTGAACCAGATGGTGGCGGTTGAAATCCTTACTCTTGCCGGGATGACGGTTCATAAAGCCGTAAACGGTAAGGAGGCCATTGAAAAAATTAAAAAAGAAAATTTTGATGTGGTGCTGATGGACGTTCAGATGCCGGAAATGGACGGGTTGGAGGCGACCGTCCGGATTCGCAGAGACCTTGGGGAAAAAAACCTGCCCATCATCGCCATGACGGCCCATGCCATGAGGGGGGATCGTGAAAAGTGTATTGCCGCGGGTATGAATGATTATATATCAAAGCCCATAGACAGGTTAAAATTGTATAAGGTCTTAAGCAAACATATTCCCAATGGCAGGTTAAACTATGACCCGATTAAAACGCCCTTTGAACCAGATAAAAGGGACCGGGCCGACTCCATTCATATTCCAGGCATTGATGTTGATAAAGGAATGGACCTTATGGGATGCAGCTTTGAAAGATATATCGTTATTCTTTCCCAGTTTTTTATTGACCTTTATCCGGTGCTGAATAAGTTAAAGGAATGTATTCAACAGGATATTCCGGCCGAAGCAAAGGCGGCGACCCATTCCTTGAAAGGATCTGCGGGGAACCTTTGTATAACCGAACTTTACAGCGCTTCCCAATGTCTTGAAAAAGCCATCGAGAAGAGAGATACGGATGAGATCAATACCCGGCTTTTACAGGTTGAACAATATTTTTTGGAAGCCAAGGAAGCCCTGGAAAGTTTTAAAGCAGGCCACTCTGTTAAAGAATCCGGTATCCTTCCCCGGGAGGATCAGGACAATGATCCTGAAAAATTAAAAACCATGCTTCAGGATCTGGATAAAAGCCTTGAAGAATATGATCCTGCACTATCAAAAATAAAATTTGACCGGTTTAAGAAATATCTGGAAGATTTCCAGGATATGGAACTTTCTACCCTTTCCATGAAACTTGAAAATGAAATATCCATATATCAGTTTGAGAAAGCCAGACAGGTAATCAAAACGTTTATTCAGAAGCCATGAATTCGGCTTTTATCAGATCCGCGGCATTATCTTTATCAATCGGTTTTGAGAAGTAAAATCCTTGTATTTTTTCGCATTTCAGTTCCTTGAGAATATTGAGCTGTGTATCCCTCTCAACCCCCTCGGCCACCACGCCGAGCCCAAGATTCCGGCATAAGGCGAGGATCATTTTTACAATCTCGACGCTGCCGCTTTCTCGATCCAGATCATTAATGAATGAACGGTCAATTTTTATGCTGTCGATCTGAAAATCCTGAATATAGGATAAGGAAGAATAGCCGGTACCGAAATCATCCAATACCACCTTAATGCCATGATTTTTTAAAACAGACAGCTTCGAAATCACGGATTTTGCATTTTTAATGATGAGGCTCTCCGTAATTTCGAGATTCAGGTATTCCGGTGCCAGTTTGTTTTTCTTCAAGGGCTTTGATAATAAAATTGGTTAGCTCACCATCCATAAATTGTTTTGTTGAGACATTCACATTCATGGTGAGCCTGTCGGCGCCCGGGACAAGATCATGCCATTCTTTCAACTGTCGGCAAGCCTCTTGAATTACAAAACGCCCCATGGGAAGGATAAGATCCGTTTCTTCGGCAAGGGGAATAAAAAGATTCGGACCGACCATTCCTCTGACAGGATGTTTCCATCGGACAAGGGCCTCAAAGCCGATCAGTTTTTCTTTGGCCGCCGACATAATCGGTTGATAGTATAAGACCAGCTCATTGTTAAAAATAGCATGGCTCAAGTCATTTTGCATTTTTAAAGACTCAAGGGTCATCTTATACATTTCTTTTTTAAAAATTCTGAAGCTGGATTTTCCTGTTTCCTTGACCCGATACATGGCAATATCCGCATCCCGCAGAATATGCTCAGCAAGGTCATAGGATCTTGTTTCTATCACCATCCCGATGCTGGCACTTATTTTCACCTCATTTCTTTCAATGAAAAAACTGGATTTCCCAATATTGTAAATACGTCTTGCGATTTTAAAAATTTCACGGGGATGCTTGAATTCTTCCAGCAATACGGCAAATTCATCTCCCCCCATGCGCGCGATGGTATCTGTGGATCGAATACACTGTTTTATCTGGTTGGAAAATTGAATCAGGAACTGGTCGCCCGCCAGGTGCCCAATAGTGTCATTGATGGATTTGAAATTGTCGATATCGATCATGAGGACGGCAAATTGATATTCTTCCCGTCTTTTGGCACGCGCCAATGAACGGCTCAGCCGCTCCGTAAGCAGGGCCCTGTTGGGGATGCCTGTAAGAGAGTCATGAAAGGACTGGTGAAGCATTTGGGCCTCAAATTTTTTCTTTCAGAGATATCTCTGTACAAATAAAGAGCCCTTCGATCTGATCCTTGACAATGGCCGGATAGCCGAGAAAAGACACCGGTATCAGCTCCCCGTTTTTACGTAACCTAAAAGTTTCCTTACTGACAATCTTTCCGGAAAGAATATGCTGGTGAAAGGTTTCGTCCTCTGCCGCCATTTCTTCGGGAACAATGAGATTTTTACAGTATTGACCTTTAATCTCGTTTACGGCATATCCAAAAATATTTTCAAAGCCTTTGTTGACTTCAAAAATTTTCCCATCCGGCTCAACAATCATAATTGCCTGGGGTGAATTTTGAAAAAGCTGCAAAAAATAGGCGCGTTGTTCGATCAGGGCCTTCTGGATCTGAATTCGCTCCGTAATCTCCTGGTGGAGCTTATGATGGGATTTGGATATTTCAATGGTTCTCTCCCGGATGATGTCTTCAAGGTTATCTCTATGAAGCTTCAGCTCCAGATGGATTCTCACCTTGTGTTTTAATATGACGGAACTGAAGGGTTTTGAAATATAGTCCACTGCACCGAGTTCAAGTCCTTTAACCTCATCCGCCTCTTCTTTTTTGCAGTTAGAAAAATGACCGGAATTTTTTGTGTCCGGTCATCTGATTTCAATTGCCGGCAAACTTCATACCCATCCATGCCCGGCATCATAATATCGAGCAGGATGAGATCCGGAGAGGAGGATGCAGCCAATTTCAAGGCATCACTCCCATTGGTGGCGCACACCATTTTGTAATCCGACATCAGGATTTCGGTCAGGACGGTAATATTAGTAGGAACGTCATCCACAATCAGGATTTTTCGGTTTTCAAGATTTCTCATCGCATTACTTCCTCCGGTTCATCTTTTAACTTAACAACAATAGAAGCAAAAATACAAACAGTATTCTGTGAAAAAAGAGAGGGAAAAGGCGTTGTGGGAAATGCGGGACCGGGGTATAATTCTATAAGCAGTCTCATTTCCTGTGTTTTATGGGAAAAATCATTAACCTTATGGGTTTCTGAATCATGGGTCCAAGCAAAGAAAAAATTTCAGCTCTTGAAAAACGAATGTCGGATCTGGGCATCAAAAAAGAAGACATTGAAGAAAAATTCATCAAATCCTCGGGCAGGGGAGGACAAAAAATCAATAAGACCTCATCTGCCGTATTTCTTAAACATAAAATAAGCCGATTATCCGTGAAATGTGGGAAAGCAAGGTCCCAGGGATTAAACCGGTTCTTGGCATTAAGAAGACTTATTGACATGATTGAAGCGGCAATGGCCGGAAAAAATGCCGGAGAAGTTGAACTGATTGATAAAATAAAAAAGCAAAAACAAAGAAGAAAGGCAAAAACAAAGAAGAAACTTCTCATACATGAATGATTTCAATCTGGGTATCCACAATCACGGCAAGCCCTAATTCATCCGCGAAATTGATGACCTTATCCAGTTTTGAGTTCACCACCTGAGGATCATTGCCGGTGATCGAGAAACCGATTTCCAGCCAGTCATGGCTATCATTAAAATCTGTTTCTGCAATCGAAATATTAAAATTGTTTCTTATCCGCTGGATAATGGATTTGACAATTTTCCGTTTCCCTTTAAGGGAACCTGTATCAAATATCCGGAATTTTATTTTTCCCGTGCCCACAACCATGGTCAGGAAAAAATTAAAAAGACCCTATCTGACAGGGCTTTATCCGGATATTTTTTTTCTCACAGGCCGAGCCCATGTCAAGCCTTTTCATTTTCAGTCGGCCTGCAATGTCCCAGCATTCAAGACAGGATATTCTTCCGTTGGAAGAAGCCTTTTCAAGTTGAGTATCCAGGTCATGAGAAATTTCTATTTCCGGATTGATTTTTTTTCCGCTGCTGCCGTATCCAAATAAACCAAGCTGGCATTCCATAATTTTGAATTCTAACAGGTCAATCTGGATACCGATCTCTGCCGGTGGCAGGTTCAGCGTTTTTGATATTTTATGGGCGGATACGCAAGTGATGGAACCGTTGTCAGCCAATGCTTTTATTTTTTCGGCAACGGTTTCGTTAATTTCACGGTTTTTATGCTTTGCTGAAAAATGTCCTTTATCTTCATGTCCCATGATTTCATCCTTTATTTTATATAAAGACTTGGAATTTTCTTTACGGGTATATAATTGTGGTTCATATTCATCAGGCTTTCTGCATTTCCTATGGCAAAATATCCCTTGGGGGCAAGGGCGTGATAAAGTTTGTGAATGACTTTCTCGCTGGTCTGAAAATCAAAATAAATCATGACATTCCTGCACAATATGGCATCAAACTGGATCTGGGGGGCAGGATCTGAAATCAGATTAAATTTTTTAAAGACAATATGTCTGGAGATTTCCTTTCTGACTTTGATCTGCCCTTTGTATTTCCCTGTCCCTTGTTGAAAAAAACGGTGAAGAAGGGGGAGAGGGACATTTTGCATCTTATCCATCCGGTATATCCCCCTTGCTGCGGTTTCAAGCACAGTATGTGAGATATCGGTGGCAAGGATGGAAAAAGAAAGCCCCAGGTCTTTAAGCTGGATTGCCACAGAATAGGGTTCATCTCCAGTCGAACAGGCCGCGCACCAGATCTTAAATTCTTTTTTTTCTTTTTCCGGGCTTAGGTTGAATTGCTGAATGATATATTCAATGCTTTTATTTTCTCTGAAAAAAAATGAATGGTTTGTGGTGACGGTGTCAATAAAATCAATCAACTCCCTTTGGTCGGTATAGAGAAAGGAGAGGTATTCTTTCAAGGATTTATTGGTCATCCGCATTCGCTTTGCTATTTTTGATTTTAAAAGCTCGGTTTTCCCTTCATGAAGATTTATTCCTGAGATTGAATAAACAAGACTGGTCAGATCATTAAATTCTTTTTTGTGAGAAGTATGGAATCCATGATAAAATCATAATATATAAACCCAAAAAAACAAATATAATATTCGGAGATTTGTTTGGATAGACGAAAAAAAAATGATTTTTGGGCAAAAATGCTGTTTTATCTGAATATACTGGCGGGCATTTTACTGTTGGGGATCCTGTTGATTTTCCATCGCGCCCGCCCGGAGTTTGAAACCCTGTTTGACCGTTTCTACAAATTGAACCTGAGAACAACCTGGGATGTTCAATATCTTTATTATCTTATTTATGCGGACAGCATTGGAATCCTTATCTGCCTTTCCGGGCTTTTTCTCAGGAGATTCCGTGGACGAAGGGAAAATGACCATAAGAAAGCATTGATAATCACCGGCATTATCTCTTTGGCCTTGCTTTTTGTGGCAATGAATGTCATTTGAAACATCAAGATTTCATATGATTTGTCGATAGCTTTTTTTATAATACCGAACCTTAACACGGGATGATTGATGAAAATATTCTTTGTTTCCTTCCTTTGGTTGATAGTCCTTGCGTCCCCGGGTTCTACAAGGGATTTTCAAGTGGAGTTCGTTGAAGAAAATTACAGGGAAACCCAGGCGGAATTCTCATATCAGCCCTTGATATATCATTCTTTTCAGGTCAATTCCAATGTGGGAACGAAATTAATAATTCTCACCGGGGAGGATTATAATTATCGAAAATGGCTTCGACATTATATTTCTCAGAATAAAAAACTCATCCTTAAAATTTCCGACGACCGTATGGATGAATTTATTTCAGCTAAGGCTTATGAGATTGATATTAAAGAGATCCACCCCTTTAACGGGGACAAATGGATGGATGAAGATATCAGATCCTCTGTCGGCATGGAAGGGGATAATCATATCATGGTGGTTGACCCGGATGAAAAAAGGGTCCGGCTTGTTCAATCCGTCATCGAAAGAATGTCCTACCGTGCGGCTGTTTTTAATAATACCCCGGCTGCGTTGGAGGTATTTAAATCACAACCGGAAAAATTCAAAATGGTGATCATCCATTTTAATGCCGCCGGAATGCCTTTGGAGCAGTTTGTTGAACAAATTGTCAAATTTAACCAGTCAGTGCCGGTTCTTCTGGATACCGGGTATAATAATGAATCTGAAAGCGGTTCAATCAATAAAAAATTTTCCGGGTATGGTTCAATCCATATCAAATCCGTTATATTGAGGGATTTGCAGAAAACCATTGAAAGTGTCATGAAAAAGAATGTTTAAACCCATATCGATCTTATTTTTTTTGATTTTTTCCACTATGCTTCTATCCTGGAATTCCTATGCAGAGGAATCAGAATACAATGCGATGGAAATGAGGTTTAAAAATTTTATCACCTGTGAATTGACAAGGACCGATGCCACAAATCATTTCAAGGGGAAACCCTTTACAATCACCATGATCGATCTGTTTGACATTCAATTTGAATCTGATATCCAAATCGTTACCGGAGCGGTTCAGTGTTTTGTTGATGACCAGTATATTACCCTTTATGCTGCCGTCGGCATTACAAAAACCCTTGAAAAGGAACAGGTGTCCTATTATACCATCCGGGATCAGGACTTTACCATTCTTGCCACGGAGCTTATCCGGTTTCCATACAAAGAAAGATGCAAATGGACCCAATACTGGGTTGATATCGATTAAACCGGTCATTCGCCCCGCTTATGCCTTCCCATACTCATTTTCCGGGAACCCCCGGTTGCCCTAAAAAGCAATCTCCAGAGATTCTTATTGTTTAAAAATTTTCATTACAGTGATATGATGCCCCGAAAAATACGGACAACACTGAAAATCTGCAGAGTGCAAAGATGCTGAATATTGAAGGCATTTCAAAGAGTTTTGGAGACCAGATACTTCTGGACAACACCGGGTTCCAGATTAATTCCGGGGAAAGGGTAGGGCTTGTCGGGAGGAATGGTCACGGCAAAACCACATTATTAAATATCATATCCGGAAGTGACCATGCCGACGAAGGAACCGTTTCCTGCCCCTCCGGGTATCGCATCGGGATTCTATCTCAGAAGATCCGTTTTTCAAAATCTTCCATTCTTGATGAAGCCATCTTGGGGCTTTTGGACCATGAAAAAGACAACCACTGGAAGGCGGAAAAAATTCTTGCCGGGCTGGGGTTTTCCGAAAAGGATTTTTCCAGGGATCCAAAGGAATTTTCAGGAGGATTCCAGGTCAGATTGAATCTGACCAAAATATTGGTTTCAGAGCCTGATCTTCTGATCCTGGATGAGCCCACCAATTATTTGGATATCACCTCCATCCGGTGGATATCCCAATTTCTGATCGCGTGGCCAAGGGAAGTCCTGCTGGTCACCCATGACCGAAGCTTCATGGACCATGTGGTTACCCATATTGCCGGGATCCACCGACGGAAAATCAAAAAAATAAAAGGGGATACATCCAAGTATTATCTTCAGATTGCCCAGGATGAAGAAGTCTATGAAAAAACAAGACTGAATGAAGAGAAACGGAAAAAAGAAATCGAACTCTTTATCTCAAGGTTCCGTGCCAAGGCCAGGCTTGCCAACATGGTGCAGTCACGGATGAAAACCCTTGAGAAAACCGGGTCAAAAGAAAAACTCCAGAAATTGAAAAATCTTGAGTTCGGATTTAATTATCTGCCCTTTCCCGGAAAACAGGTCATGCAGATCCAAAACCTGTCTTTTGGCTGGGAGAAAAGTCGTCTCCTGGTGGAGAACCTTTCCTTGACGGTTTATCCGGAAGACCGGATCGGCATTATCGGCAAGAACGGAAAAGGCAAAACCACTTTATTAAAACTCATCAGCGGCAATCTCACTCCGACTCAAGGCGGCATAAAAACCAACCCGGGTGTGGAATTGGGGTATTTTGAACAGACCAATGTGCAATCCTTGAATGATGAATTTACGGTTGAAGATGAGTTGATGAAGTCATCCCCTGATTCAGACCGCCAGACCGCAAGAAATATCTGTGGCGCCATGATGTTTGAAAAAGACCTGGCATTAAAAAAGATCGCTGTCCTGTCAGGAGGTGAGAAATCAAGGGTGATGCTTGGGAAAATGCTCATGACCCCTTTGAATCTGCTGCTGTTGGACGAGCCCAGCAATCATCTGGACATAGAGTCCTGTGATGCCTTTGTGTCAGCCCTGGATAATTTTGAGGGCGCATTGATCCTTGTGACCCATAATGAAATGTTCCTCCATTCCCTGGCAAACAGGCTGGTCGTATTTAAAAATGACAGTGTCCATATCTTTGAAGGAACCTATCAGGAGTTTCTGGAAAAGGAAGGGTGGGATGAGGAAGGAATGGTGGTTGAAAAAAAAAATAAAACCCCCCCATGCTGTCTAAAAAAGAGCTTCGTCAGAAGAAATCCGATATCGTTGCCCGCAAGTCCAGGGATATCAGCCCTGTTAAACGGAAAATCCAGCATCTTGAAAATGATATTGAGAAAAATGAGGAAGCTATTTCAAAAACCAATGCACTTCTCCTTGAAGCTTCAGAAAAAAAAGACAGCCAGAAAATACAGGCCCTTGCAAAAGATTTGGCAGGTCTTCAAAATTTGAATGAGGCCTTGTTTGAAGAACTTGAAATCCAGATGGATTTGTTTGAAAAGATCGAAACTGATTATAATCACCAGATAGAAGAGGCTGAAAGGTAATATTTAAAGATGGACAAAAAAAATATTCGTTTTTATTATGGAATTGTTCTGATTGCTGTCGGGCTTGGGGTTTTTTACAGGATTCCTCAAGTTATGCCGCAAATAGAAACCATTGAATTTTTTAAGCAGAAACTGTTTCTCGTTAAGCTGAGTTTTTATATCCTTGGTCTGTTTTTAATCGTTGCCGGCAGCATTAGAATATATCGAACCCGAAAAGATAGGTAAGGAATAACCATGCAAAAAACATCCAGCTTGAAATCCACCATAAAAGATCAATCCGGGGCAGGGAAGACCAGGATCGGTGAGATCCTTTCAAAGGAAGGGCAGATTACAAGCACTCAGTTGGAAGAAGCCTTATCGATTCAGAAAAAAACCAATGAGAGGCTCAGCGGAATTCTCTTAAGCAGGGATATATTGATCCGGATACCATTGTCAATGTGCTGGGACGCCTCTATAATTATAAAGTCGCCAGGCGCTCGGATATCAAGCCGGACCCGAAACTAGTAAAGCTTTTCCCCTATGAGACGGCCAAGCCCGCCATGGCTTTCCCCCTTGAATTGAATGGGACGGAACTGACCATTACCATGGTGGAACCCACCGATACCACCATTGTGGAGGAACTTCAAAAGAAAACCGGGAAGACCATTAAGGTTTTTGTATCAACGGAACATGATTTGATCCAGGCCTTTCGTGATTTTTATAAAATCAGTGATGATGAATATAAAAGCTTTCTTAAATTTGAAGAAGAATCAGACAGCAATGAACCTGTCACGTCGGTGGAGGATTTCGGCAGCCTGGTGTCTGAGGCGGCGGAAGAACTTGAGGTCGGTACGGCAGACGCAGACTTGGGCCGTGACGAGTTCATGGCTTCCGATGCCCCGATTATCAAGCTTGTGAACGGGATTTTGACCAAAGCCATAAATGACGGGGTCAGTGATATTCATATTGAACCCTTTGAAAAGACCTTCCAGGTCCGATACCGGCTTGACGGATCCATGTATAAGGCCATGAATCTTCCCCTCAGCATCAAAAACGCCGTCATTTCCCGTATCAAAATTCTGGCCCAGCTCGATATTGCCGAAAGAAGGGTCCCCCAGGACGGCAGGATAAAGCTCAGGTTGGGGAAGAAAAAATCCATTGATTTCAGGGTATCCACCCTGCCGACACTCTTTGGCGAGAGCATTGTCATGCGTATCCTGGATCAAAGCGCCCTGAGCATTGACCTGACCAAGCTGGGGTTTGAACCTGCCACCTTTGAAAGCCTGAAACGCTGTATTTCCAGGCCCTATGGGCTGATCCTGGTGACCGGACCCACGGGCAGCGGGAAAACCACCACCCTGTATTCCATATTGAACCGGTTGAACAAGGACGACATCAAGATATTGACGGCCGAAGACCCCGTGGAATTCAATTTCAAAGGCATCAACCAGGTACCGGTAAAACAGGAAATCGGCATGACCTTTGCGGCGGCATTGAAGGCCTTCCTGCGGCAGGACCCGGACATCATCATGGTGGGTGAGATCCGGGATTTTGAAACCGCTGAAATCGCCATCAAGGCGGCCATGACCGGCCATCTGGTCTTCGCCACCCTTCATACCAATGATTGTCCTTCCACCATCGGGCGTTTGATTGACATCGGCATTCCGCCCTATATGCTGGCCTCGGCCGTGACCCTGGTCTTGTCCCAGCGCCTTGCCCGGAGACTCTGTCCCGAGTGCAAACAGATCGTCACCGGGTATAATCCCAAGGATCTTGAGTTTCAGGGGTTTTCCAAGGATGAAATCCAGGATCTCCAGATGTATGGCCCCAAGGGATGCAGCCATTGCAACGGAACCGGACATAAGGGCCGGGTGGGCCTTTATGAATTAATGGAAGTCACCGATGATGTGGCCAAGGCCATCAGCGCCCAGGTATCGGAAGACCAGCTCAGAAAGGTGGCCGTCCAGGAGGGAATGGTAACGCTGAGAGAAGCGGGACTCAGAAAAATCAGGGCCGGAGAAACCTCCTACGAAGAGGTTTTGAAAAAAACCGTGGTTACCAAGGAATCCTTGCCCGCGTATCTGATCAACCCCGATGTCGAACGCTATGAGGATAAGGATGTGATTATCCGGGAAGGCAATACCGATATTGATTTTTTTACCCTTGTCCAGGGAGGGGTATATGTCGTCAAAGGAGGCAAGAAAATTGCCGAGATTGTCCAACCCGGGGAATATTTCGGGGAGATGTCGGCCATTACGGGTGAACCCAGGTCTGCATCCATCATTTCCAAAGGCAGGTCCATGGTCAAACGGTTCCCGGGCAATAAGCTGGCCGAGGTGATTGAAAAATACCCGGATGTGGCCAAACATTTATTCAGTGTCTTGGCGGCAAGACTCGACAGCACGGATAAACGCTTTGTCAATATGCTCAATCAGTTTACCAAGGCTCCTGCACCGAAATAAGTGCCCTCGCTATTTTTTATAATACCGTTCTTTTTCGCTGTATATACAGCCGCAATATTGCTGCCGGTAAAGATTCAGGCGTTTGGATGCTTCAATACCGGAATTCCATCCCTCTCTGAAATCATGGTAAAGAAACTGGAGACCGTATTTTGCGGCAAGGGCTTCTCCGGTTTCCCGGATCAGGTCATGGTTCTGGAATTTGCTGTATAAAAGAGTGGTTGAAAAAGCCTCAAAATTTCCTTTTTTAGCAACCAGGGCCGTTTGCAGCAGCCTGTCAT